>JAGQZT010000007.1 GCA_020435335.1 Flavobacteriales bacterium
GGAGGTTTCCTTTGTAGATGATCTGAGCAGTTTTCATTCGGTAAAGGTTAATTTGATTCCCTGTAAAGTTGGCATTTTATTTATTATTACCTTTGTTAAGCAATGAAAAAACTTTTCCTCATACTTCTCCCTCTTTTTCTGGCGGTCGGTGCTGTGGCTCAGGGAACTGTTTTTGAGGAAGCCAGAACGATCTATAAGCGGGAAAGTACTTTCGGGGTTCAGATTCATACAACAGGATGGGGGCTGACTTACCGTTATGGTTTTTATACATCCGGTTTCACCAAGAATCTGATTGAGGTCGATTTTATCGGAAAAAAACATCCAAAAGAGATTAAAACCTTCAGTTCCCTGTTTGATAACTCGAACGGATATGTCTACGGAAAGCTGAATTCTGTCCTGATGTTGCGTGGAGGTGTTGGACGGAATGTGGTTTTTATCAGTAAACAAAGTGTAAGGGGAATTGACATCTCCTATGTGTATGGTCTTGGGATTTCCTTGCTGTATGCCAAACCATCATATTTAGAGATTATCAAAATCGATGAAGATGGATTGATTAGCTCCGAAATTGAAAAATACAATCCCGATGAGCATACTCAGGGAGATATCATTGGCGGCGCATCCTATTTCAGGGGTTTTTTCAGCGGGAAATTTTACCCCGGACTATATGCCAAAGCAGGTTTGAATTTTGAATCTTCATTTCTGGCTAATAAGATCAATGCCCTGGAAGTGGGAGCGGTGCTGGATATCTATCCGAAACGGATTCCGATTATGGCTAATGATTTGAATCGATTTTACTTTTTTAATCTTTACGTATCCCTTACTTTTGGGTCGAAGAAAACTGAATAACGTGGAAGCAGAAGTAGCAGAACGAAAATTCCCCAAAAAACCGAATTGGTTAAGGGTTAAATTACCCACGGGAGAGGAGTATAAAAAAGTCCGCAAACTGGTAGATACCCATAAATTGCACACCATTTGTGAAAGTGGAAATTGTCCGAACATGGGAGAATGCTGGGGAGCAGGAACGGCTACATTTATGATCCTGGGGAACATTTGTACCCGTTCATGTGGTTTCTGCGCGGTGAAGACCGGAAGACCTTTACCTGTAGATTTGGAAGAGCCTCAACGCGTGGCCAATTCGGTTAAGCTGATGAATGTAAAACATTGTGTTATAACATCGGTAGATCGGGACGAACTGAAAGACGGCGGTTCCATCATCTGGGCAGAAACCGTAAAAGCAGTACGGGAAGCCAGTCCGCAAACCACGATGGAAACACTAATCCCTGATTTTAAGGGAGAATGGGATAACCTTCAGCGTATTATTGATGTTGCTCCGGAAATTGTTTCGCACAACATGGAAACAGTCAGAAGACTAACGAAACAGGTTCGTATTCAGGCCAAGTACGACCGGAGTCTGGAGGTTTTGAAACGACTGAAAGAGGGAGGAATGAAAACCAAATCAGGCATCATGCTCGGGTTGGGTGAAACGGAAGCCGAAGTGTTGGAGACCATGCAGGATTTAAGGAGTGTGGGATGTGACATCCTTACGTTGGGACAATACCTGCAGCCTACCCCCAAGCACTTGCCCGTATTGGAATTTGTAACCCCTGAACAATTCAAGAAGTATCAGGACATCGGGTTGAATGAAATGGGATTCCGTTTCGTTGAAAGCGGGCCGTTGGTGCGTTCCTCATACCATGCCGAGAAGCACTTGTTTTGATCCTTTTTCTTCGAAAAATCCAATTATCCTACCGTTTATTAAATAGATTGCAGCTTGTTGCTGATTAATTCGTAATTTTATAGTCAAATTTGGTGTACATTATTTGCTATGTTTTAAATTAGTTGTATCTTGTAAGCCATTTCAAAAACACTAACTGAAAAATTAATTGATAATGAATTTTAAGACAATTATCGCAGGATCCCTAGCTGTAGGGCTGGTAATAGGAGGAACTCTTATTAAAGTTACCAAAGAGAGCAGTAAAGATGCCGTGTATACACCGCGTGCTACTTCTGTACAAGGACAGGATGACTATGCAGCTTACATGAAAATGTTAAAAGCCGATCCGGCTACCGGAGAAATCGACCCGGCATTAGTTGCTCAGGTCATGAATGATATCAGTGCCCGTGGCAAGCAGACCAGTAAAGCTGCTCTTGGCATGAACTGGATTCAGATGGGGCCTGATAACGTGGGGGGACGTTGTAGAGCTATTTTAGTGGATAAAAACAACTCCAACATCGTATACGCCGGAAGTGTTACCGGTGGTCTGTATGTTTCAACAGATGGTTCCGGAACCTGGACACGCGTATCCGGACACCTGGGAACTCAAGGTGATAACTTATCGGTTTCCTGTATTACCCAAACGGCCAACGGAAGAATCTTTTTCGGAACCGGATCAACGTTTAATGAAGATCAGCAAGGTGAAATGGGTTCGGGAGCCAGAGGAAACGGTGTATATGAATACGTTCCCGCTACCGGAGATGTAGTGCCTGTTTTAATTCAGACGGCCAATGCACCTCAATGGGTTAATAATACGCAAGTGGCTAACGTGAACGCCGTTGCTGCCAGAGGAAACAGATTGTATATCGGTAGTATGGACGGTCTTATTTATGCCGATCCTGACGGAAGCGGGAATTACCCATCTTCTTTCAGCAGTTGGACTAACCCGATCAAAATCACCTCTTCTTTATTCGAAACAGGTACTGTTAATGATATTGACATTGCATCCGACGGATCCATGGTGGTATGTTTCTCCAATAAATTCTATGTGATGCCTGATGATAATGTTACGCTTTATAATACTACTAATGGGTTGAATAACAGATCAGCATCCAGATTACAGGCATCTATTGCCCCATCTAATCCGAATGTGATCTATATGGTGGGCTGTAACTCTTCTGGAAACATGACTAACCTGGAGATCAGTGTGGATAAAGGACAAAACTTCAGTGTGATTGTACCCGGAGGAGCTCCTTCCGTTGATCCGATGAGAAGATCTGCTACAGAAACTACAGGACAAGGAAGATACGATATGGCTATTGCTTGTGATCCTTCAGATTGGGGACACATTCTGGTAGGTGGTATCAGACTCTTCGAATGGAAATACAATCCGGGTTCCAGCCCGATTGGAGGAAGTTGGTTGGAAGCGGCTACGATCTTCGGACAGGGTGCATTTAACCCTTATTACGTACATGCTGACAAGCACACCATCGTATGGCCAAGCGCCAGCACCATCTATATCGGATCGGACGGAGGTGTTAACCGGTCAACCGACGGTGCCCAAACCTGGCAACAACGTAACTTAGGATTTAACGTAACGACGTTCTATGATGTAGCTTGTGCTGCTAACGGATGGTTTATCGGTGGGGCTCAGGATAACGGAAACCAGTTGTTTGCTTTCCAAGCATTTGGAGAACCTTCTCCGCTTGGTACAACCGAAATTGTTAACACAGATCCTAACATTACTTTCGGTGACGGATTTGATGTGGCGGTATCCAATATTGCTCAAACCGTATATGCAACGGCTCAGAATGCAGCATTGATCAGAACGAATTCAGCTGCCGGAGGAAACTTCTATGATGCGGACATGTTGGATAATTACATCAACAATTCTCAACCGTGGCATACCGTGATCAGATTGTGGGAAACTACAAACGATCCGTTGAGTATGGATTCTGTGAAAATCATAGTTGACTCTGTTTATGGAGCTGTTATTGCTCCTGGTGATACGGTTTTCCCCGGTGATACGATCCAGGTTGGTGATACCATTCACTACACCAGCTTGACAAACGGATTTTCGTTACAACACATTGTCACCAATCCGATTATCTTAGCCAATCCGAAAGACAGCTTCCTGATTCAGGATCCGATCCAGTCCAGATTCGTACTTAGAATGGCTGATGGGGTGTACATGACTAAAGATGCAACCCGTTTGAATGCAGGTACTTTCCAGTGGCATAAAATTTATGCCAGCAACAATGCGTATAATTTCGAATTCTCGCCTGACGGAAACCACTTGTTTATCGGTACAGGAGATGGTAAAGTTGTAAGAATTAGCGGACTGGCAATGTACAACGATTCCAACTCGCTGGATGTTGGCGGAGCTAATTACGCGTTAACCGTAACGACAATTGCCACTGGTTTAGGAGGAGGTTCTATCGTTGGTCTGGCCATCGATCCGAACGATGCGGATAATATGATCGCTACAGCCGGTGGTTATTCAACCAACCCACACGTGTACAGATGTACAAACGCAACTACGGCAACAGGTTCAACAGGTAACTTTGTATCCATTAAAGGTTCCGGTGCTACAGCTTTCCCGAATATGCCTGCTTATGACGCAATGATCGATTACCAGAATAAAGACAAAGTAATCATTGCTTCGGAATGGGGTGTTTGGTCTACAGACAATGCATTCTCTGCTTCTGCTACTTCAGTTGATTGGGCTGATGAAAGTGGAAATGGTATGGCTCACGTTCCTGTTCATGGTATTGTACAGCAACACTTGTGGTCTGATGCCGCGATCAACTCCGGTTGGGTTTACTTAGGTACTCACGGACAAGGGTTCTTCGCTTCAAGCACGCTTGCAACAAGCATTGAGGAAAACGATGATTTTGCTGATTTAACAGACAACAATTTCGTTTCAAACTTACACGTTTACCCGAACCCGATGAACAACAAAGGGATGGTAGAATTCAACCTGAAAGCGAATGCAAACACTACGGTGAATATCTTCAACCTGAACGGTAAGTTGGTGAAAACCGTGAGTCTGGGTATGCTTGCGAAAGGACAACATAAAGAAAGTATCAATGTTTCATCTTTGAGCATCGGTACCTACATCATGTCCCTGAATGCAGGAAATGATAAGAGTATTGCTAAGTTTATCGTAACCAGATAATTTACTGATATAAACATTAAAAAAGCTCTCCATCGGAGAGCTTTTTTACTTTATGGAAAGGAAGTACGAACATATCTTCTTTGATCTCGACCGTACCTTATGGCACTTTGAGGAAAATTCCAATAAGGTGTTAAGGGATATCTATCAGGAGTTCGGGTTGCAAGAGCTAATACCGACTGCTGAGCTTTTTATTGATCATTATAAACGCATCAATGAAGAATTATGGGTGTTGTACCGCGAGAATAAGATTACCAAGGATACATTGAGGTGGAAACGTTTTGGTGATACACTCAGGTGCTTTCAATTAGAGGATAGCGCCCTGGCCGATCGAATTGGGGATTACTACATCTACCATTCGCCCAGGCAAACCGAATTATTACCGTATACCCGGGAAGTTCTTGATTATTTGCATGGTAAAGGATATAAGCTCCACATCATCAGCAATGGATTTGAAGAAGTTCAGTACATCAAAATGCAAGAGTCGGCTATTAACCATTATTTTGATGTGGTCGTGCTTTCGGAAAAGGCCGGTGTGAAAAAACCTCATCCCTACATTTTTAAGAAAGCCCTGAAGTTAGCGGGAGCATTACCTGTTAATTCACTGATGATCGGGGATGATTTCTATGCTGATATTCTTGGTGCTAAGCGAATAGGCATGGATCAAATTTATTTCAACTTTGATCAGGAACAAGCGCCTGAGCCCATCCGGCAAGAGATCCGCTGCCTGAGTGAATTGATGTCATTACTGTAAAAAAAAGAGGCTCATGAAATGAACCTCCTTCGTTACGATTATACGATCTGTATTATTGTTTATCGTCTTTTTTTTCTGTTGTTTTAGAACAACTCTTTGCATTGGCAGTATGTGCACAGCAAGATTTTTTTGCCTCAGTCTTCGCTTCGGCTTTTTTTGAACAGCAAGCTTTGTTGGCAGTACAGTTTTTCTTCTCTGTTTCGGCTTTCTTTTGGTGTTCACAGTCTTTTTTACCGCATTTGTCGCATTTCTCATCTACACATGTTACAATATTGTTGAAAGAACTTGCAACTGCAACCTGAGTGCTGATTAATAATCCGATAAAGGCAAAGGCTAATACGATCTTTTTCATAATGGTTTAGTTTAATGTTGTTACTAAGTTAACGATACTTTTTAAGTTAAAGTCTTAAATTTTCTTAAAATCGGCCAGGGAGGTTATGCCTCCTTTAACCACGTCGTTCAGTTTAACGTTTAATGTTACATCCAGCGGGAGTAATAAATCTACCCTTGACCCGAACTTGATAAACCCACACTCGTCGGTTTGCTTTACACTGTCATTTTCTTTTCCGTAAAACACAATCCTTCTGGCCATGGCTCCTGCAATTTGACGATACAAGACACTTCGTCCTTTGTTATCCTCAACTACAATGGTCGTACGTTCGTTTTCGGTGGATGATTTGGGATGCCAGGCCACAAGATATAATCCCGGGTGGTACTTGTAGTATTTCAGGATTCCCGTAATCGGGTAGCGATTGATATGAACGTTTATCGGAGACATAAAAACAGATACCTGTAACCGCTTTTCCTTGAAATATTCTGTTTCTTCCACCTCTTCAATAACAACTACTTTGCCGTCGGCAGGAGAGATAATGGCTCCTTCTTTCGTGATGAAATTCCGGCTTGGGCTTCGGAAGAATTGGAGAATAGTGATCAATAGGAATGCTGAGAGCAGGTATCCCAAAACCCGAATGATCATAAAATCTTCCAGGAAGAGATAAAGCAGTGTGTTCAGAACAGCAATAAATACCAGAACAACGATCAGTGAGGCATAGCCCTCTTTGTGAAATTTCATAGAATAGAATTGTTCGACAAAAATAATAAATCTAGCGGATCAACCATAAATAGGCATAAACAAATGGTACGGATAGGAGTAATCCATCGAAACGATCGAGAATACCTCCGTGGCCGGGTAAGATGTTTCCTGAGTCTTTGATGTGGAGGCTCCTCTTTAACATGGATTCAACCAGGTCGCCCATACCTCCGAAAATAACTACCAGTCCGGCTATGATCAGCCAATTGGCGAGCTTTAGATCCGTGAAATAGATTGATAACACATAAGCGACTACCAACGATAAGATCAATCCGCCGATGCTTCCTTCCCAGGTCTTTTTTGGTGAAATGCGTTCAAATAATTTGTGTTTGCCTAAAAATTTTCCGGACAAATAGGCACCGGTGTCACTGGTCCATAGCAAGAAAAAGAACCCTAAAATGAGTTGGTAGTTATAAGAGCCTTTGTAATATCCCAGGTGAAAGAGCATCGCAAAGGGTAAAACCACATAAAAAACTCCTAATAGTGTATAGGCTATGTTAACAAACGGGAACTCTTTTTTACGGAACAATTCAATAAAAAAGGTAAAGAACAACATGCAGGCAGGCAACAAAACCCATTTGGGCGCCATGGAGCTGTGGGGGATGAGTCCTAAGACAATAAGCAGGGTTAGTGCTGAAAAGGTTCCCCAAACACGGATGGGTTTGATCTCTTTCGATTTTTTTACGAGGCCATAGAATTCATCCACGCCAAGTAGTGTAATGAGAGCAAAAAGGCCAAAAGCAACAGTTTCGTTGAAGTAAACTCCGGCAATGATAGCGATTACGAATAAGCTTCCTGTGATGGCACGGGTAATCATGTCAGTTCGTTTTTGGAGATGATGTACTTGGCATTGATCACATCTTCTGCGCGAACCATTACTTCGATGCTTCCGTTCATCAGGTGTTTGTGCATGGAGTCCATCTTATTGATCACTACCGCTTCAATGGCATTGTCTTCCAGTACAGACTTGATGATTTCTGATAAATTCGGGTTGTTTCCGCTATGTACAATGACCCACTCAGACACGTTTAGTTCTTTGCTTCGTTATCCGGATTTTGTTCACCTTCCGTTTTCTGTTCGGTTGATGGAGCTGTTTCCACAGGAGAAGTATCTTCTTTTTTAGAGGTCCCCTTAGCTTGATCCTTGCGGGAAACTTTCTTCTCTTCTTTCAGTTCCTCCTCGAATTTACTTTTTCCGAAAATGGCTTCGAGGTCGTCTCTGAAGATGACTTCTTTTTCCAGCAGCTTTTCGGCCAGCAGAGTCAGTTTGTCTTTATTCTCTCTCAGGATGTTTAAGGTTCTTTCGTAGGAGCCTTCGACCAGCTTACGGACTTCTTCATCGATCATTTCGGCCGTCTTCTCGCTATATGGTTTGGAGAAGGAGTAATCACTTTGTCCGGACGAATCGTAGAAACTGATGTTTCCGATTTTGTCGTTCAGTCCATAAATACTGATCATGGCATAGGCTTGTTTGGTCACTTTTTCCAGATCGCTTAATGCGCCGGTGGATACTTTGCCGAACATAATTTCTTCGGCAGCGCGACCACCCAGAGCGGCACACATTTCATCGAGTAATTGTTCTTTGGTGGTAATCTGACGTTCTTCGGGCAGGTACCAGGCAGCACCTAAGGAACGCCCTCTCGGGATGATCGTTACTTTAACCAGCGGGGAAGCATATTTCACCAACCAGCTCACGGCAGCATGTCCGGCTTCGTGATAGGCGATGGCTTTCCGGTCGTGATCGGAAACGATCTTGTTTTTCTTTTCCAGTCCGCCGATAATACGATCCACCGCATCAAGGAAATCCTGTCGGTCTACTTTCTTCTTATTCTTCCGGGCAGCGATCAGGGCGGCTTCGTTACAGATGTTGGCGATATCGGCTCCGGAGAATCCGGGAGTTTGTTTGGCGAGGAATTTAATGTCAACCGTTTCGTCGATCTTTAACGGTTTCAGGTGAACCTTGAAAATTTCTTCCCGTTCGTGGAGTTCGGGCAGGTCGACATGGATCTGGCGGTCGAACCTTCCGGGCCTTACCAGGGCTCTGTCGAGTACATCGGCGCGGTTGGTTGCGGCCAGTACGATAACACCGGTATTCGTCCCGAATCCGTCCATTTCGGTAAGAAGCTGATTGAGCGTGTTTTCACGTTCATCATTAGCTCCCTGGGCGATTCCTTTGCCACGGCTCCGGCCGATGGCATCAATTTCATCAATAAAGATAATGGAAGGTGCTTTGTCTTTGGCTTGTTTAAACAAATCACGTACCCGCGAAGCACCGACTCCTACGAACATTTCCACGAAATCCGAACCGGATAGCGAGAAGAAAGGTACGCGGGCTTCACCTGCTACGGCTCTTGCGAGTAAGGTTTTTCCCGTACCAGGAGGTCCAACGAGTAGGGCTCCTCTAGGTATTTTTGCACCGATGTTGGTGTATTTCTGAGGTTTTTTCAGAAAGTCTACGATTTCCTGAACCTCTTCCTTGGCACCTTCAAGTCCGGCAACATCGGCAAACGAAACATGAGTGCTGTTTTCCTTATCAAACAATTGGGCTTTTGATTTTCCAATGCTGAAGATTTGTCCGGCACCACCTGATCCCCCCGACATTCTTCGCATCAGGAAGATCCAGATCACTACGATGATGGCGATGGGCAATAATAAGCCGAGCAAGCCACCGAACCAATCCTCTTCGGTGATTACCCGGTATTTCAGGTTGTCGTCTTCAGCATAAAGTTTCAGGTCTTTGTAAAATTCGTCCTGAGAAAGAAATTCAAATGTAAAATGTGGTCCGCGGTTCGGAGAGTTGGCAATCAGCGGCGTGTTGATTCGATCTTTATATTCATCGAGTTGAACGGCCTCTTTTTTGAGGGTAACACGGGCGATATTTTTATTTTTAACGATAACAACGTGGTCAACATGTTGTTTTTTTACCATTTCCTGAAATTCTTTTTCAGTAATGCCGGTACTTCCCCCGTCAAAGTTAAACAGTTGAATCCCGATAATGGCAATAACAATTACCGCATAGATCCAGTAAAAGTTTGACGGTTTTTTTGGATTATTTCCGCTCTTAACGAATTTGTTCTTTTGGTTTTGTTGCGCCATAAATATTAATCTTCAATTTTGCTGATTGTTGCATCTGCCCACAGGCCTTCCAGGTTGTAAAATTCCCGGGCTTCTTCCTGGAAAATATGAACTACGGTATTCACGTAATCCAAAATAATCCATTCGGCATTGTTAACACCTTCCGTATGCCAGGGTTTTTCCTTCAGGGTTTCTCTGACCTCTTTCTCTACAGCATTTGCCAGAGCGTTAACATGTGTGTTGGATGTTCCGGTGCAGAGTAAAAAATAATCGCAGACAGCATTTTCAATTCCTTTCAAATCGATGCAAACGATGTTTTCTCCTTTAACTTCTTGTAATCCTTTGATCGCAACATCTAAGATTAATTGCGATTCTTTTACTTTCTTTGTCGTAGACTTAGTCTTACCCATTCAAATAGTTACAGTTTACAGCGCAAAATAACGAAATATATACGATGGATTTAATTAAAAAGTCAGATTTAGCGCAAGTTTTTATGAATAATTAAGAATTCATGTATAACAAGTTGTTCATAGGAAATCAGATCGTTGCATTGGAGGAAATATCCTCGACCAACGATTACCTCATGCAATTGGTTAAATCGGGCCGGACGAAAGGGGAGGGATTGGTGGTTACGGCAGAGAACCAAACGGCAGGGAAAGGGCAACGCGGAAGTAGCTGGGAGAGCGAACCCGGCAAAAATATCATGTTGTCGGTCTTACTGGCGACCAAAATTCCTGCTGATCGTCAGTTTGTGATCAGTAAAATGGTGAGTCTGGCTATTGCCGACTGCCTGGAGTCGTTCGGAATCCCGAATGTTCAGATCAAATGGCCCAATGACATCTACTGCGGAAAGAAGAAAATGGCGGGAATATTAATCGAAAACCTGATCAGGGAGCAGAGCCTCTCGCATACTATTGTTGGAATCGGGCTGAATGTCAATCAGGTTGATTTCGGTGAACTGGGAGGCCGGGCTACTTCGTTAGCGATTGAATCAGGAGGTGCGCATTTTGATCCAAAAGACGTTTTAGATCGGTTACTCGGTCATCTGGACCGTTACTATGTGAAGTTTAAGACCCGGCATGCATTTACACTTTTTGATGCGGATTACACGTCGAAACTTTACGGATGGAATGTTGTTTTGCCTTTTAACATCAATGGCCATGCAAAGCAAGCCGTGATCCGGGGAGTTGATCCGGACGGAAAACTGTGTTTGGAGTTCAACGATGAACGGCAGGTGTTCGACTTGAAAGAAGTGGAATTTTTATTCTAATCCGGCGAGTCCTTCGAGGTCCATTGACTTCGCAATTTCCTTCAGGAACTTGGTGTCCTTCTGGTTATCACCCTCGATGGTCAGCAGGAAACGATCATTAATACCCAGAATAATGCTGGCATCTCCGCTTTTCTTTTGGATGGATTCCCAGCCACCGATCTGATCGCCCAGGGAAATGCTTTGCCCGAATTCCTCGCTGGTATCGATCTTCAGTCCGCTGGCCCACATGGCTGTTGCCATCGAGTACATGCTGTAAGCGGCGTTGTAGTCCAGCAGGGCAATGCTGATGCGGTTGTTCTCATCGTTGGTAAAACGGACTTCGGCCGACGAATAGGACATTCCGGTCATATCCATGGAAGCCCCCTGAGGTTCGGATTCGACTTTGTATCCATCAATGCTTTCAGGAAGGTATTTGATCAGTTCATCGTAATGGATGGCTTTTGCATCTTTCTTTTCCTGCATGTTCTTTTCCATCTTCTCCGCATTCTCAGCCATTTTTTCACCCATTTTCATGAGTGCTCCCAGCGGGTTCTTTTCCACATCGGTGTTGTCTAATTCCTGCTCTTTCGGTTCGTCGCTTCCGCAAGCGATCAATAGTATGGAAAGGGATAGGATTCCGGTCAATTTTTTCATGGAGGTTAATTAAATTTATGTGCCAGTTTAAGTACCAAATTATTAAAAAAATCGGTTAATGGTTTTTCAATCATCATTTTCATGAAAGGGTTAATCTCGGCATCGAATTCAAGATGTGCTTTCGACTGGTTTTCTCCCGCCGCTTCAATGAAAAGGTTGAGGGTAAATTTGAAAGGTGTTTTGGTGGAATCGAGGTAGATAAGCGAGTGGGGTGTTGACGCTACGCGTTTTAAGCCGATTTTTCCCATATTCTTGATCTCGCAGCTGCAACTGTCTTCCGTAGCCTGCCATTCTTTGATCTTATCCTGTGGAAACAGTTCTTCAAAGTTGTTCATGTCCATCAGGAAATCGAAAACAACCTGTTGGCTTTCATTTACGATCTGTTGTTGGGTATTGATCTTCACCTTGACTTATTCTGCTTTTGCGGTGTTGGGCGACCAGTTGTGCGGTGCTTCTCTCCATTCACTCAATGAATGGATTTCCGATTCGCTGATGTAATTGGAATCGGCGGCTACCTTGATCAGGATGTTATAATCACTTAAGGTGATCAGTTTACATTTCTTTTCTTCAAAATTGCGTTTGGCTACATCAAAATCGTAGGTAAAGATAGCAACCATACCCAACACGTTGCATTCGTTTTCCCTGAGGGCATCAACGGCTTTTAAACTGCTCGATCCGGTGGAAACAAGATCTTCAATTACCACAACATTCTGATTTTTAAGAATATCACCTTCGATCAGGTTTTGCATGCCATGGCCTTTGGCCGAAGACCGGATGTAGGCAAAAGGTAAACCCAAGGCTTCCGCAACCAACGCACCATGGGCGATGCCACCGGTAGCTACACCTGCAATGACTTCCGCATTGGGAAAGTTTTCCTTGATCGCATCAACGAACTGTTGGCGGATAAATGTTCTGACCGGAGGATAGGAAAGCGACTTCCTGTTATCACAATAGATCGGGGATTTCCATCCTGAAGCCCATTCAAAAGGATTTGCAGGTTGTAATTTAATAGCTTTAATTTGTAAAAGAGATTCAGCTACTTTGATGGCGGATTCCTGGTTTAAAATCATAGCTGCAAATGTATAAAGTTTTTATCAATGAGAAACTAATTTGTTTCAGCAATAAGAAACAAACGGAGAAGGGTACATCTAATTGCCTGATACTTCGTTTTTTTAGTCCCGATATCACTCCGGTATTGCTTGAGCTTCTGGAGAACGACCGGAAATTGGATTCGGTGTTGATAGAGGTTGAAGATGCTGAAAAAAGCTTTCAGGAATTCAAATCTTCGTTTAAAGAAATCCTGGCGGCCGGAGGTGTTGTTACGCATACCAATGGCAAAAAACTTTTCATATTCAGATTAGGAAAATGGGATTTGCCTAAAGGCAAAATTGAGCAGGAAGAAACCGTTGAAGAAGCGGCTATTCGGGAAGTGGAAGAAGAATGCGGCATAAGCGGACTGACCATCACCAAACGATTCCCCGATACGTATCATGTGTATGAACTGAAAGAGAAACACATCCTGAAACGGACTTACTGGTTTGAGATGCAAACTGGTTTCAGTGGGGAGCTACAACCTCAGCTGGAGGAAAACATTACGGATGTGCGCTGGTTTACCGAAGACGAGATCAGGGACAAGGTGCTTCACAATACCTACCAATCCATTGCCGACCTGCTGACTACTTTTTTGTAAGGTCGTAGAAATCCTTTTCGATGTTGTCTTCCGTTGCACGTTCAGCGGTACCGCCTGGCCTGCCTGCCGGGAATTTATAGACTTTCAGGTTCTGGTCGAGCAGGACATAGGTAGGGTAGGTCATCACGCTGTATTTGTCGAGTAATTTTTTATCGTCGCCCACGTGCAGGAACAACCAGTTGTAGGAGGGGTTTTTTTCCAGAAACCGGGTCATTTTACCGTATTCGTTGTCGGCACAAATGCTGATGAAATGCACTTTGCCTTTATGTTTTTTATGCAGCGTTTCCATCACTTTCATCTCTTTCAGGGCAGGAATACTCCAGTTTGTCCAGAAGCTGATGTAAACAGGTTTTCCTTTGAAGTTGGACAAGCTGTGCTTCTTACCTTCCTGGTCGGTTAACTGAAAACCGGGGGCCATGCTGCCTTCACCGAATTTCTTTCGGGTCATTTTTTCCATGATATTCGCTGCAATCTCCTGTTGTTCGGGGTAAGGTGAGGTGGTTTTAACCTGTTCAAGGATGTTCAGAATGTTTTCTCTGGTGAAATATTTGTCGTGACTGGCTTCAAGCAGGCTATGCAGCATAAAGAGGTTTTTGAATTCATCATCCTGAAGGAAGGGGTATTTCGACAGTGCCTTAATGAGTTCGGCATAACTGGATTTGTCGTTAATGGCTTTGGAGATGTCGAATCCATCGAGTTTCAGGCTCAGGGTTTTCATTTCACCTCCGAAGAATTCACGAAAGAAGTTCATGTATTCGGGGTTGTTGTACAGTACCGGTTTTTCGTTCAGGTATTCCAGAAAAATGTTGGCCTTGGTGTTGTCCGTTTTTTTATTGTCATCGATCTTATAAGCAACATCGAGGGCAGTTTGGGTAGAGGCGAAAGTATAAATGATGTAGTTTTTCACAAAAGGGTTTACAGCCGGGTCAAGCTCTTTCAGCACTTTTGCCTTATAGGATTTGAGCTTAGGTTCCACCGAACGGTCTCTCTTTTTAAAGAGGAGGGTGTTTTCGTCAATAAACTGATCGAAACCGGTATTGAATTTTTTGATTTGCTGATTCAATTCGGTTGGAACCGGGAAGTTGAATTGGAGCGACAGTTCTTTGTCGTAGACTCTTCCTTTGTTTTCTTCATCGCTGTATGTCAGGTTGATGTTGTATACTTTTCCGGGTTCAACGAAGAACCAGGTTGTTTTATCTTCGATTTTGAGAATGACCTTCCGGACTTCTTTCAGATCGAACTCAAACAGGTAATTTCCGTCTTTAGCAATGTTGGTGTAGCCGTAGGTTGTCTTTTCTTTACTGATGTAATCCTTGTAGCCGGTAACAATGATCTCCGTGCCGGCAAATTGTTTGGCATTGCCTTTAATAACCGTGGAGCTGCCAAATAAGGGCAATCCGGTAATGATCAGGAAAAGGGGTAAGCAATGCCTTAGTTTCATAATTAGCGTTTTATGCGGTCTTTAATTGATGCCGGTACAAATTTACTGATGTCGCCGCCGTTTACGAATATATCACGAACAATCGTTGAATTTATTGCAGACAATTCGGGATTGGTGGGTAAAAACAGGGTTTCAATATCGCTGTGCATCATTTTATTCATTTGAGCGATGGAATTTTCATAGTTGTAATCGATTGCATTTCGGATGCCCCGGATAATAAACTGAGCTCCGGCTTTTTTACAAAAATCAACGGTCAGGCCGTCGTAAGTCGCTACTTCTATTTTAGGGTTATGGAATGTTTCTTCGATAAACATTTTTCGTTCCTCCAGGCTAAATAAATAGTTTTTAGCAGAATTTGTGCCAATGGCTACGATCACTTTGTCGAAAAGCGGCAATGCACGTTCTACTATATCCTGATGGCCTTTTGTGATCGGATCGAACGATCCCGGAAATACGGCTGTTCTCATGGTTAACAATTTAGACAAAATTACAATTTATTCTTTGCTCAGGTGAAACCGGTAGATCAGTCTCGCCCGGTAAATGGGCCCGTCATTGAAATCGGGATTCAATACGGTTCGATCATCTCCGAAGCGGGCTGCAGATAAGCCGAGACTTACCTGATCGACTTCCGGATAAGCCCGGAAGCTTCTGCCTATGGAATACCCGGCTTTGGTTTGGATCAGGATGTTTTTACCCAGATGAAACTGGAGGTAGCCGAACAATTCATTGGTCTTTTTAACCACATAGGCTTCATTTTCACTGAGGTAATAGCTTCTCACGAAAGCAGAAAAGTTAGAACCGATGCTTACGAAACCAGTCAGCCGGTAATTCATGTCGGCCCAGATCGGAAGGGTGGCATTGATCTCAAACTTGTCGTTGGCACTCTTGTAGTACATACCTACCAGCGGAACAATAAAAGGCCCGAATAATTCCTGATTGTAATAAGCTCCGAAGCTGTATTTTAAATGTTCTTTTTTAGAATATTTCATCAGGATTAGTCCGCCCAGCTGGAAATTTTTGGCAGAAGACCGTTTGAAATCACTTGATAGTTTGGGAAGGAGCATGTAGGTTCCCGACCATTTTTGAGAGTGAGTTTTACTGAATCCTACCTTGAGGTTGATGGTGGAGATGGTTGTAGGGTTTAGCAATGGGTGAATACGGGTTTTAATTTGTTCGAGCATGAATCCGGTTAGGACGATATTGCTGTCGTTCAGTTTAACAGGAAGCAGGACATCGGCACCAAACTCTTCCACATCTGAATTTCCGGACAGGCTGTCGAATTCATTCCCGGGAGAGAGGGCACAATGGAATTTAGCCAGATCCACATAATCCTGACTGTAAGAAAAGCTACTCCATAAGAGCAGTGTGATAACCCAGGTATGTTTAAAGCACAACATCATACGAGTTCAAAAACCGTTATTTCGGGCAAGATACCAACTCTTCCCGGATAACCAATAAACCCTAGCCCTCTATTTACGTAAATCTGCTGCCGGTCTTTTTGGTAGAGCCCGGCCCATTGATTGTACATATACTGGGATGGACTCCATTTGAATCCGGGGATTTCAATGCCGAATTGCATGCCGTGGGTATGGCCTGAAAATGTTGCAGCGATGTCGGGGTGGCCGGGCAGTACTTTAGCCTCCCAATGAGACGGGTCGTGGCTAAGCAGGAGTTTGATATCCGTATCCAGGCATCCTTTTTTGGCGAGGTCAACGTCTCCGAATTTTTGGAAGCGCCCCTGGCTTCCCCAGTTTTCCACCCCCAGAATGGCTAACCGATCGCCATCTTTTTCAATCACATGGTTGGCATTCAATAACAGGTTCCATCCCAATTGTTGATGGATGTTTTTCATCAGTTCATAATTGTGAGCCTTTCCGGTCAGATCATCCGGCCGGTAGAAATAATCTCCGTAATCGTGATTGCCGAGGATGGAAAAAACACCCAAAGGCGGATTGATTTGCTTCAACGTGTCGATAAAAGGAAGTGCTTCTTCCGCCACATCATTTACCAGGTCGCCGGTAAAGAATACGATGTCGGGTTGTTCTTTGCGAATGAGATCGACAGCATCCTGAAGCGGCTGGTTGGAGATAAAACTACCCGAGTGGATGTCTGATATTTGAACAATCCGTAAACCTTTAAATGTTTCGGGAAGATTGGGGATGGTGAGTTTTTGACGGTGAATGGTGTAGTCGAAAGCCGATTTCAAAACACCGTACATGAGTGTGCCGAAGGGGATGGCAGCGGTAACGAAAGCCGCTTTTTTCAGGAATTCGGCACGGGAAATGGCATGTTTACTCCGGCTTGGTTCCACTTTTCGGTAAAGGGTTTTATTGATCAGGAATAAAATACTGCGAAAAACATCATAAAGAATGAGGAAGGTAATGGCCAGTAATTTACTAACGGTTAATATGAAGACGAATCCCATCAGGTAAGTACGCGCAAAGCGGGGCGCCGGGGTTTTGTTGAGGTAATAAAAGGCGGCAACACCCATAAACAAAAGGGTTGCTACGGACAGTATCCAGTAAGCGTATTTAACCAGTTTCCGGGTAGAACGCTTCTTATTCCTGAATGCATAATGTACGGCTCGATAAAAATACGCATCGATCGTTAAAACGGTCAGGGCAAATATCAGTACAAAGGTCAGGTACATGGAGTATCATTTTCTGTTGAGGAGACAAAATATGAAGCGAACAGCAGCAGGTTAAAGAAGGCATAAAACGTAACCCCAACCTGCCTTTCCAGCATCGATTCGGTTAGGAAGTTTACGAGGACCAGAAGAATGAAGCCCAAATATAAAGGATGGTTGTTGCGGAAAGCCATCCAGAGCGGCAGTACTAACAGAAGTATCAGGATCAGTCCTCCGGGCAAACCGGTGGCCAGGGTGGTCTGTAAAAACTGGTTATGAGCATTTAGTTTTTGTTCAACAAGGTATTCATTGTTTTCGGCGATGTATCGTTGTTCCAGTTCTTGATTTTCGTTTCCGACACCGTAACCCAGGAGGGGTTTTTCTTTGATCAGATCCAGGCTGATGCCCCAAATGATGCTCCTCGCAGAGGTGGAGCTGGTTTGGTCTTCCCGGAAGAGTGAAGAGAGTTCGAGAATCCTGTTCCTGAAGAGGTTCGATGTCTGGAAAGCAGCTACCAGTCCAATACTTGATGCCAGCAGTATGGCTATTCCGGTTTTGTATTTTTTGTGCTTAACCATCAGGTAAATAACATAGACAGCGTATGTCAGGAGCATGGTAATCAGGCCTGTTTTGGAAGAGAGCAGGATCAGGTATGCCGAATGCAGGAATAAGAGAGAGAATACCAGCCATTGCGGTGTTTTTTTGAATGATCGGCGGAGCAAGAGCATGATCAGGATGGTGAAGTTGGATAACATGGCCATGTATCCGGGGTGAGAAAAATAACTGATGTGGTCGTAGAAAAACGAGCTGATGTCGGCGGTTGTTCCGAACTGGATTAAGCTGTTTACGAAAGATGCCAGAAAAGCAACCGTACATCCCAATACGAATGCGAATGCGATGTTTGGCAGGATGACCTTGAAATTCAATTGACTAAGGTAAAAACTCAACGGTATAAGCAGGAGCGGCAATTTGGTAAGCAGGTCGGTCGTGGCATCATCCAGGTTCGGAGCATACGATAAACTGAAGAGGTAGATCAGGTAAATAACCCCAAAATAGAGCGCCCGGTAACCCTTCTTTTCAGGTTTCCGGTAATTGAGCAGGGAGGTTGCCACAAATAAGATGGTTGCCGGAGCAATGAATCGGCGTTCCAGCGGAATGGCGAATGCCAGGAGTAGGGTGGCAAAATAATTTGCTTTATATTTGAACGAATTTAGATTCACTTGCTTTCGAACGATAAAATTAAGAAAGTTGGGTTGTAAAAAAGAGTATGGTTAATAATTCTCTGCGAAAAGATTATCTGAAAGCATCAGTCATCGGCCTGATCATTATTGCGGTGAGTTTTTTTATCCATATTCACCCTTCGTTTAACAGCATGATCAACTTTAAGACTTCGGTCTATAATACTGAAAATGCTTGTTTTTCAAATGATTACATTCAGGTAGTTCTCGACTATCACAAAGATCATCCGGTTTTTTCCCGCAGGCCCATGACTACTTTTTTGATAGAAACGGTGAAAGAAGTTACCGGGGTTGGGCTGGCAGCATCATTTGCTTTAGTTGGTTTTTTCTTTTTTTACGTTAATGGCCTGTTGGTTTATGCACTTTCCCGTTTTCTGAAAAGCACATCCGGTCAGGCGCTATGGTCAATGCTGTTGTATCACTTAAGCTTCACGATTTTGTTTCCTTATTTCAGAACCACGTACACGTACGACGAGCCCCTGCAATATTTCTTTTGTTTGCTGGCATTGATAGGTATCTATAAACCAGCTAATTGGCTGATGGTTTTGGGGCTTACCGGGGCAGTGTTTGCACGAGAAAGCAGTTTGGTGGTTTTCCCATCATTCTTTCTGTTGTATTATTTCAAAGGTTCCGAAGGGTTTAAAATTCGTTGGGATGTTATCCGGAAAGCCTTGTTGTTTGCGGTGCCTGTAGTCATATACCTGGGTTATTACGGCTACCACCTAAGCACTTTTCAAGCCGGTGTGGAAGCAGATTATGATGAGGCCAGTATACGGGTAAGCCAGTTAAGCTATAATTTTCAGTCGAATGCCTATACACTGGAAACGATTTCATTGTTTCTGATTGTAAATTTGTTTCCCCTTGTGCTGTTGTTCCTGCAACCCAGGTCCGATCGTTCCGGGATGTTAATCAAAGCTTTTTGGGTGTTGTTAGGGTTAAATACGATTATGGTGTTATTGGGGGCGCGGGTTAGTGAATCGCGGGTGCTGACATTGCCCTTGTTGTTGTTATGGCCTTTAATGGGGGGGTATGTTCAGGCAATCGGATCCGATTTGATAGTTCAATTACGGGGGAAAAAGATGCGAATCGTATTATTGATTTCCATGATGATGATGGCCTTGGCAGCCTATTTTGGTGCCTTTAAGGTCTATGAGCAAACAGGAGCTAAGGCTGACGAAAATCTCTTCAATGAGTATTTTTTTATGGTGCTATTTACTTCGGGGATGCTGTTGTTGCTTCATGCTTTTCGGAAGAAGGTTTAGCATACCGTTGAATGAATGCATCAACGATCAGGACAAGGATGATAATCCCAAATACAGAGTTGTAAGTCGAATTTCCACCCGAGTAAATAACAATGGGAGTGAATGATAGCGGCAAGCCGATCAGAATCAGTTTTAAAGCGTTCCACTTTTTACGTTTAAATAATAACAAAAGGAAAGGGATGGAGAGCCATCCGATCCCATGGAAGGGAAGGGTTTCGATCAGGGTTCGGTTGATTCGTTTTAGGAGGATTGTTGCATACCACATGGGGTTATTCTTGATGTCGTTCACCACTTTTTCCTGAACGATGAGTTCATATGCCAGCATGTCGTCGAACTTGATGTAGTAATGTTGATCTTCATCGTAATATTTACCGGTGTGGAGTAAACCGGTTTGATCCAGGTTGAGGTGGTATCGTTCATTTAAAACGGGTATGGCATATTCGTAGGCTTTCCTGTCGTTCCAGGCATAGCCGAACTGATCATCAAAATCACCCAGTCCGCAATAAATCGGATGCCAGATCCGGTGACCACTGATACGCACCCCATCGTAGGGATGTCCTCCGGCTTGTTTAACCAGTGTGTAGGCCTCTTCGAATTTACGATCGAAATACGATTGGATGCTTTTCTTGACGGTGAATAGACTCGAGACTAAAATAACTATCGCGAGAATTTTGCCGATCCAGAGCAATGATCTGGAGAAGAGGTAAAGTAAGATCAACGATCCGGTAACAACGATGATTTCTCCACGCATTTCTGAGAAAAACCCAATTATAAGACCTGAGCATAATGGGATCCATACTATGTTCGAGACTTTAGTCTTTTCCAAGAAAATGAACCGCGCATTCTGTCCGATCAAGGCAAAAAACAAAGGAATTAAAATGCCAAAGACATTTTCGTTTTGGAAGATTTCATGTCTGAAATAGGGGGTTAACATCAGGATCAATACGGCGATTATTCCCAGCAGTGGGCGTTTAGCTCTGGAAAAACCGAGGTAGCAAAGCACCAAGCACAGTGTAAATACCAGGGAATTAAATACCCGAATGGAAGGATTTTGAGGACTCCCTCTCAGGAGGCTGTTCGGGTAATATGCGAAAATTCGAGCATTTTCTCCCAGTCTACTCCAATGTTGGTACTCCATGATGAGGTTTTTGCCGTGATTTTGGATAAGGTCATCCGCTCCGGCTTCAGAATAGACAAGATTCGTATCGAGAGTGGCTAACGGGAATAGATTTTTGTAATAATGGAAGTAGACAAAATGTTGAGCTTTATCGTGTGAAAATCCGGAAGCATCAGTTCGTTTTTGGATGCTGGAGAATTCCATGTGACCTGAAGCGATGTAGAACAATACATTTGAAAAAATAATGATTCCGACAACGATAAGGTTGATCTTTTGTGAAGAAAGGCCTTTTAACAAGGAAATCAACTCACGAATGTTCTTCATGTTGTTGCTTGGCGTTTTTTCGGGTTAGGTTTTCGATCAGATAAATCGGTCGCTTACGGATTTCACTCAAGGTGTTTGCAAAGTACATGGACAAGATTCCGATCAGTAAAAAAAGGATGGTAAAGCACACGCTCTGAAAAATGATCAGCGTGGTATAACCCGAAGGAGGAGTTTTTCCGAAAAAGTAAACGAGTAAGCTGTAGATGCTGATACTCGCCGTAAAAACGGCAAAAATAAATGAAGCATACAACGCAATTCGCAGGGGTTTGTTCGAGAAGGAAAAAATAGCTGTGAAGCTGAGTTTTAATAATTTTACGAACGAATAACTGGATTCGCCACCGATGCGCGAAGGTGCTTCAAAATAAACGGAAGCTTTGGAAAAGCCAATGGTTTGAATATACCCGCGAAGGAAACGATTACGCTCTCGGAAATTTTCTTTGAGCACCTGAGCAACACGACCTGAGATCAGGAAAAAATCGGATGCATTCTTGTCAAATTTGTAGTCGGACAGGTTATTTAATAGTTTGTAGAAAATGCTCGACGACGTGTTTTTGGTCATGCCGTTATCGGCCCTTTTTGTTCTGATCATCGTAACGATCTCATAACCTTCGTTGTATTTGGAGACCATGTCCATAATCTTTTCCGGCGGGTGTTGCAGGTCAGAATCCAGGCATACCACAGCTTCTTTGGCTGCCAAATCAATTCCGGCGATCATGGCTGACTCATGACCGAAATTCTTGGAGAAATCGATTGCGATGAATTCGAAAGCGTTGTTGTTGCTATCGTTAATGATCTCACCGATCAGTTTTTTGCTGTCATCATGACTGCCATCGTTTACGAAGATGATTTCGAAAGAAATGGTAGGTAAGGAAGTTAGAACATCCTTCAGTTTATTCCAAAAACTGAGTAGAGAATCCTGCTCGTTGTAAACGGAAACGATTATACTCAGGCTATTTAATCTTTTTGGATGCATAAATTGATGTTGCTAAGGTAATAAATGTTCCCTTATCTTTTACCTTGAGCTTTGTCCGGCTTTATCGGATGGATTTTTATTCAACAGCATAAAATCAAGGATTCCGTTCAGGTATCCGAGTCCATAGCTGATGTGTAGAATCAGAAAACAATAAATGAGCAATAACGGGTTTGCTTTTTGTTGTGTGGCGGCAATTAATGCTCCGATGAAGTATAAGGAAAGGATGCCCAGGTAAAATCCGGTAAACAGCGGATGGACAAAAGACAGAGGGAGCCCGATGATCAGGAAGAGCACAAACAACATGGGAACGACCTGTCGCAAGGTGGTGATCATTTTATGCTTTTTGTTGACAAAAACTTTCCAGTAACCGTACTGGAAATACTGGCGGAAGAGTTTGCCATAAGAAGCCCTCACAAAGTAATTGCTTTTGATTTGCCGGTTGAGGTAAATTTTATAACCATGCCGGTGGATGCGGTAATTGAATTCATCGTCCTGATTTCGGGTCAGGTTTTCGTCGAAATAACCGGCCTTTTCGAACACTTCTTTTTTGTAAGCACCGAATGCGACGGTATCCACATAACCATCTTTAGAAGCTGTTCGGAAATGAGCATTTCCGACTCCGAACGGAGATGACATGGCAGCCCCGATGATGTTCGAAACCTCATTTTCATACTGGTTGATGATAATGCCGCCGGCACAGCCGATGGCCGGATCTAGTTCAAAGGTCGTTACATTTTCGGCAATAAAATCGGGGTGGACGGTACTGTGGGCGCCCAGGATGATCTTAATGTCGGCCCGACTGGTACGAAGCCCCAGGTTCAAACCAAAAGGTGCTGTTTGTTGTTCGTTGATCAATAAGTGAAGGTTGGAATACTCTTTGGCGAGTTCTTTAACGATTTTCGGGGTGCCGTCTGTGCTTTTACCGTCGCAAACATATACGCTGAGTAATTCGTTCGGATATTCGCAGGCGAAAACCGACCGGATACAGTTTTCAATGTAGGCGGCTTCGTTTTTACACGGAATGATGATGGAGACACTAGGCACCTGAAATCTCTTAAGCGTGTTTTAAAAGTTCATTAGCAATGTTGGCACAGGCATTTCCGTTTCCGTACAGGTTAACGGTAAAATCAGCCCGGTTATTTTGCATTTCACACGCTTTTTCGATGATCAGGCCTTGATCGGCTCCAACCAGTACATTGACATGATTTTCAATAAGTTCCACCCATTCCGTTTGGTCACGCATGGTCACGCAATTCTTTTTGAAGAAGAAAGCTTCTTTTTGGAGCCCGCCGCTATCGGTCATCACCAATGAACAGTTTTTGAGTAGTTCGATCATGTCGAAATAGCCAACCGGATCGATGATGTGCACATTCAAATCGAGGTTCAGGTTTTCGATCTTCTTTTTCGTGCGAGGATGTAAAGGTAAAACCACCGGTGTTGTTTGATGAAGGGTGTTCAGTGCCTGAACGATATTCGATAAGCGGCTTTCGTCATCCGTGTTTTCTGCACGATGAAGGGTGCAAAGTATAAAATCCTGAATGCCTAATGTGGCAATGATCTTTGATTTCTCGGCTGATTTTTGGGCGTAATAGAGCGCAGCATCCTGCATCACATCACCACAGTTGATAATCGTGCAATCGATGTTGTTGTAACCTTCATTTTTCAGGTTGTTCACTGCGGTTTGAGTTGGGCAAAACAGGAAGTCCGAAATCCGGTCGGTCAGAATTCGATTGATCTCTTCAGGCATTTCCATGTTGAAACTACGTAAACCGGCTTCCACATGGGCCACTTTGATGTGTAGTTTTTTTGCCGCCAATGCTCCTGCAATCGTTGAATTGGTATCGCCATAAACCAGTAATAAATCCGGACTTTCCTTTAAAAGCAATTCTTCGATCCCTTCAAGCATCCGGCCGGTCATGGCACCATGCCCTACACTGTTAATGGCCAAATTGTATTTCGGTCGTGGAATTTCCATTTCTTCGAAAAAAATATCACTCATGTTGGCATCAAAATGTTGGCCGGTATGCACGATGATTTCCTCAATTTGAGGGTGATTCTGAAATTCTCTGCTCAATGCCGCAGCCTTTACAAACTGTGGACGGGCACCTACTACTGTTAATATTTTCATACGATCAATTTTCGCTAAATTAGCAATACATGCGAATTTATCCTTTTTATTTCATCTAAAAGGAGGATAATGAAGAATGGTTCTTAACGTAAAGGAGGGAACAAGGTGTTTAAATTTTCTTTAGTTTTGATTTCGCATTTCAAAGTAATGTTTGACTGAGAAGGTACCATGAGAAAAATTATAGCTTATCTAAAGGAAAGGAGAAGGTATCCTGATGCAAAGAAAGTTAAACTCAAGTTGTTTGATTCTTCGGCCGGACTGCTTTCCGGAATTAAAAATAAATTTATAGGTACTTCGTTTTCTCCACCCATTGAAGCCTCAGCCATTATTGATTTGAGAAGATGGCCATCTTTTCAGGAGTATTTTGATTACGTTAAAAAGAAAAACTACAAATCCTGCATCTACCCCTACAATCGGGCAGTTAAAAAAGGATTCTATTCCCATCGTTTTGAGTTTAAGAATTTTGTGCCCGATGTGGTTGCTGTCAATCAGTCCATGCCTGAACGCCAGGGGAAAAAGATGGGGGATAATTACTTTTTGTCCGTAGATGATTTGGGTGGGGCTCCGAAACAGTTTCATGAATTGACCACTATTGAAAATCCTGAGCGTTTCAGGCTGTTTATGGGTGTATTTCGAAAAGAGGATGGAAGAAAACAAGGGGAAGTGGAAACCGGAGAAGAATTGGTGGGCTATATCACGTTGATCCGGGAGGGAGATATGATCGTTTACAACCGCATCATTGGTCATGGAGAGCATCTGAATGATGGGATTATGTATAACCTGCATTTTTACATCATGGAATGGTTGTATGGGAACGATCCATTGGCTCAAGGAGTCAATTATGTGATGTATGCAAGCTATACAAGCGGTTCGGAAGGACTCCGGAAATGGAAGAAGAGACTGGAATTTGAGCCTACCTTTTTATATCAGCAGTAATGGGAACAATCAGAAAAATGGCCAGGTTTGTTTTGGGGAAACCACTAAGGTACCTCAGTAAATACAAACCCTTACCGAAAGCAGATTATACGTATCGTGAGTTTTGCCGGCGTTTATCCGAAACCGATGCCACCTTCATGAAGTATAACGAGCTGAATTACCATCGTTTAAACCCTTATCCATTCGAACCGGAAGCCTCTAAAATCGAAGGGAAGAAGGTGGTGTTTATCCGGCACGATATTGATCACAATCCTTTTGTGGCGCTGGAACTGGCAAAAGTAGAAGCTGAGTTTGGTCTTTTCGGGAGCTACTACATGTTAACAACGGATACGGACATCACGAAAATATGGGACTCCAAACAAAAGGAATCATTAAAAGCGCTGAAACAGATCCAGGATCTTGGGCACGAAGTAGGTCTGCATTACGATTTGCTGGGGGATTATTTCGAGACCGGGAATGATGTAAGCATCAAATTGGCTGAGACGTTAAAAGCTTTTCGCGACAGTGGAATAAATGTTTCCGGGTGTGTTGCACATGGTTCCGGACGATTATCACAATATCTGGCTAAGCAGGGGATTTCCCAGTATCCCAGAGAATGCATCAACTTTAACATCTGGGAAGAATCCAACGAAAAACCGGCAACAGTGAATTTGAATGGCAGAGAAAAAAAGACCCCTTTCCTGAAATTGGCTGATTTTGGGATGCGCTATGAAGCATACAAAGTGAGGAGAAATTATTACCACTCGGATAATAAGTATGTTTTTTGGCAGCATGGTGATCCGATCGATACCATAACCAATAAAATGAAACCGGAGGAGATACTTTGCATTCTGGTGCATCCCTATGTGTGGCGCAAGAACATGAAGTAATTATGCGCTAAATTGCTGATAGAACGCGATCAGTTTATCAGCTTCTTTTTCCCAATTGTAACGTTCGGTCACTAATCGATGACCATTTTTACCCATTACTTTAACCAGGCCGGGGTTCTCTTGGAGTTGTTTAATGGCTTGTGCTATGGCTTTAAAATTCTGAGGGTCAACACAAATGCCGCAGTTGTTGTCCTCAATAATGGATTTCCAAAGTGGGAAATCCGAGGCGATAACAGGTAAACGGGCAGCCATGTATTCAAACATTTTATTGGGTTGAGCCGTTACGTGATTCGGTTCCGGTAAAAATAAGACCATACCGGCAAAGCATTGACTCTTGATTTGTAGGGATTCACTTCTGGAAATAAACCCAAGGTGTTCTACTTTGCTCCACCCGTCTTTTCGGCTCAATTCATCACGAAAAGATTCGGATTCAAAGTCACCTGCCAGGTACAATTTCGTGTCAACCTCTTGTAAGGCATCAACCAGAAACGCTAATCCTCTGATCTTCGTAATACCGCCGATGTAGCAGATGTGTGTCCGGTTGTCCGACTCGGTTTGCTGATTCAACAATTCCTCGAGTAAAGGATAATTGTTGATGTCGGTTGTATTGGGGTTGATTTTTAAAAAACGATCACGGATAAAGGGTGTTGCAGCGACAATCCCGTCACATTTTTTAGCGACCTTATTCTCATAGATTTCTACAATTCGTGAAATAATTTTCCTGAAAAATGGATTGATCCAGGCTTTTGAAAGTATTTGGCGAGGTAAGTCTTCATGCACATCATAAATTACTTTTTTACCCTTCCTTTTAAGATGCTTTACTATTTTCAGAAGTTCTGGGTCATGTAAATGATAGATGTCGGCATTTATTTCCAGGGCTTGATTCAATACATCCTGAACCGTTTTGGTCATGCGTTCTTTTCGGGAGTTATAGGGGCTTTTTACGCCAATGATACGAACCCCACGTTCAATTCTGCTGGTGGTATTGGGAATAATTAAAGAGACGTTATGGCCTACGTTTGCCAGGCTCACACATTCTTTATGGAAAATGCGCACATCGCCGTCGGGATGAGCTGAAGTTATGTGGCAAACATTCATAGGATCGATTAGGAAACGTATTTTTTCAATACTTCATCGGTATCACCTTCCATCACGAGTTCTCCTTTGTTGATCCAGATGCATTTGTTGGCATATTCACTGATGGATTCGAGGTTGTGGCTAACAATGATCACGGTCTGACCGCTTTTGATCACTTCACGCATTTTTTGCTGACTCTTTTCACGGAATTTGTAATCACCCACTCCCAGTACTTCATCAATTAACATGATGTCGCGTTTTAAGAATACGGCAATAGAAAACCCTAAGCGGGCAGCCATTCCGGAGGAGTAGTTCTTGACCGGTTCAAAAATGAAGTTGCCGAGTTCAGAAAACTCAATGATATCCTTTACATGTTCTTCGATTTCATGCTTTTGAAATCCCATGATCACCCCGTTCAGAAAGATGTTGTCATAACCACTCAGAGCAGGCTTAAACCCTGTCCCCAAGGATAGCAGTGGAGAGATGGTTCCGCTAACTTCGATCTCACCTTCATCTACGGAGTATACTCCGGCAATAATACGAAGCAGGGTACTTTTACCTGAACCGTTCGAGCCTACCACACCCAGAATGTCACCTTTGTTAATGGTAAAGCTAACATTTCTTAAAGCCCAGAAATCATAACTGTTGTCGTCTGTGCTGCGAACCTGATTTCCTTTTTTCAAAACATCACCCAGGGTAAGTTGCATTTTTTTGTAGCCTTTCTTACCCAGACTGAATTTGATGCCAATATTTTCCGCTTTAATGATTGTACTCATAACAGCTTCGGGATTTTATTGTTTTGTTTCGTAATCAGGTATACACCTAACAGGAAGAATAGCAGGGCATATCCCAGGTAGATCAATATACTCAGGTCGGGTGCCGTTCCATGTACTAAAATATTCTTGCAATTGTGGAACAAGGAGGCGAATGGGTTCAGGAATAAATACAGTTGACGGTATTGCTCGGGAATACTGGTCAACTCATACAATGCCGGGGAAAGGTAAAACCCGATCCGTAATGCAAAAGCCAGGATGTTCTGAAGGTCTTTAAAGTAAACCCCAACTACCGAAACCAACATCGATAGACCGAAATTAAAGATCAGTTGAATGAAAACGAATGGAATGATCCATAAGAGA
>JAGQZT010000069.1 GCA_020435335.1 Flavobacteriales bacterium
GTATCTTTATAGCGATCATATTTCTCTCATTTTTTTTTTGTGTTTCCCGAAGCGGTCAGTTTGAAGATGCCTATACGCCTTCCATTCGTGTTTTGTTTGATGACAAGAAAAATGAAAATCAACTAAATAAAGAATAAATGGAACTGGAAAAATTTAAGTACGACAACGGGATTGTTAAAAAGTTTGCCTATGCGACCATTATCTGGGGTATAGTCGGAATGCTGGTAGGGGTTATTGTTGCCCTGCAATTGGCGTTTCCAATGTTTTTTAACGATTATTTAGGGGTCAAATACCTCACTTTCGGTAGATTGAGACCCTTGCACACCAACGCGGTAATTTTTGCCTTCGTTGGAAATGGTATATTCATGGGGGTTTATTACTCCATGCAGCGCCTCCTCAAAACCAGGATGTGGAGCGATAAGCTCAGTAACCTGAATTTCTGGGGTTGGCAGTTTATTATCCTGTGTGCGGCGTTAACGCTGCCATTTGGTATCACAACCGGTAAGGAATATGCCGAGTTGGAGTGGTGGATCGATATCCTGATCGCTGTGATGTGGGTAGTATTCGGTCTGAACATGTTTATGACCATCCTGAATAGACGAGTTCAACACCTCTACGTAGCCATCTGGTTCTACATTGCAACATTTGTAACCGTTGCCATGCTGCACATCTTCAACTCCTTCGAGTTGCCGGTGTCGTTCTTTAAAAGTTATTCCTGGTACGCCGGTGTTCAGGATGCCCTGGTACAATGGTGGTACGGACACAATGCGGTGGCATTCTTCTTAACCACACCTTACCTCGGATTGATGTACTACTTCATTCCGAAAGCATCCAACAGACCGGTATATTCTTACCGTCTGTCTATCGTTCACTTCTGGGCTTTGATCTTTATTTACATCTGGGCGGGACCTCACCACTTGTTATATACGGCACTGCCTGACTGGGCACAGTCGTTGGGTGTGGTATTCTCTATCATGTTGATCTTACCATCCTGGGGTGGTATGCTGAACGGTCTGTTAACCCTGAGAGGCGCGTGGGATCGTGTTCGTGACGACGTGGTTCTTAAGTTCATGGTGGTGGCCGTTACCTGTTATGGTATGTCTACCTTCGAAGGACCGATGTTATCCCTGAAATTCTTTAACTCCATCGCTCACTTTACCGATTGGGTTGTTGCCCACGTTCACATCGGTGGATTGGGGTGGAACGGAATGTTAACCTTCGGTATGTTGTACTGGTTATTCCCGAAATTATTCAATACAAAACTGTACTCTAAGAAACTGGCTAACTACCACTTCTGGATTGCTACTTTGGGAATCTTGTTCTATGCCATCCCGATGTACTGGGCCGGATTTACACAAGGTCTGATGTGGCAGGAGTTCAAAGCCGATGGTAACCTGGAGTATGAATTTATCGATACCGTAACCAAATTACAACCGATGTACGTGCTGCGTTCAATCGGAGGAACCATGTTCATGCTGGGTGCGATTCTGATGTTCTACAACTTGTTCAAAACTGCTAAAGCCGGTTCATTCCTGGCGGAAGAAGAAGCAGAAGGAGCTCCGTTACTGAAGGCTCCTGCTAAGATCAAAGGCGAATACTGGCACAATGCTCTGGAAAGAAAGCCTGTGAAAATGCTGGTGTTGAGTTTGGTTGTGGTTGCTATCGGAGGTATCATCGAGATAATTCCTACCGCTGTTGTAGAATCCAATATTCCAACCATTGAAAGTGTAAAACCTTATACACCACTTGAGCTGGAAGGTAGAGACATCTACATCCGCGAAGGTTGCTACAACTGTCACTCTCAAATGGTTCGTCCGTTACGTTTCGATACGAAACGTTATGGAGAATACTCCAAAGCCGGAGAGTTTGTGTACGACCACCCATTCCAGTGGGGATCTAAACGTACAGGTCCGGACTTGGCGAGAGAAGGTGGCAAGAAAAGTAACTTCTGGCACTTCAGTCATATGATCCTGCCTAAGGAAACTTCTCCTGGATCATTCATGCCGGCTTATCCATGGCTACGCGACGATAAACTGGATATCTCGCTTACCGAGAAGAAAATCTCAGCCATGAGAACACTCGGAGTTTCTTACGATGAAGGGTATGAAACGCAGGCCGTAGCCGATTTACAGGCACAAGCCATGGTGATCGCGAAAGACATCTACGTGTCTAACCCGGATCAGAAGGACTTTACCGAAGCCGAAGTAAAAGATTTAAGTGAAACGGAGTTGGTTGCTTTAATTGCTTACCTGCAACGATTAGGAACCGACATTACTAAAGAGAAATAAGATGTTACGATTTATAAAAGAAAACTTAACCACCATCGACGGTATAGAAATATACCCGCTCATGTCACTGTTGATCTTTGTAGTGTTCTTTACAGGACTCTTCTGGTGGGTGTTTAAAGCAAATAAAAATTATTTAAAAGAGGTTGAAAATTACCCTCTAAACGACGATAAATAATAAAGGTATGAGACTCAAAGGAAAATTAATACTCGGAATACTGTTAACGGCATTTTTAACCCCCGGAGGGGTGAATGCTCAGGACGGTGCAAAATTGTTCAAGCAAAACTGCTCGGCTTGCCATAAAGTAGATGCCAATGTGATTGGCCCTGCCTTACAAGGCGTAAAAACGAAGTGGGTAGAAGCTGGTGAAGAGGCCAACCTCGTGAAATGGGTACAAAACCCGGCCGAACTCTATAATAGCGGAAGTTCGGAATTGGCGAAAGCGATTTGGGATTTCTCTCCGTCAGAAATGACTCCTCAGAGTAGCTTAACCGAAGAACAGATTAACCAGATCTTCGATTATGTAGATAACTACGTACCTGAAGTCGTTGAGGAAGTAAAAACCGAAGATGCCGGCAGAAAACCCGGTGAAGCATTGAGTGATGAGATTTTCTACACGCCTGAACAAATTGCCACCATGCAGGAGGAGCAAAACCATACCAATCAGATCATCTTCTGGGTATTGGTTCTTGTTGCCCTGAGCTTGTTATTAGGTATCGTCGCTATCTCTAAAACCATCGAAACCTACCTGACACTCTCCATCAAAAAGAATGGAAAGCATGAAGGTGGAGATGAACCGAAATCCGGAAAAGGGAATATCGTTGCCACAATCATTCTCCTGGTGATGATGATGACTCCTTTCAGTGGGTTCTCGTTAAGTTTTAGCTTCGATCAGGAAGGCTGGCTGGTAGTTTCCAATGTGGATAACATCGTGTTGTTTATTGGCGACCTCTTGTTGTTGTTCGTGTTGTTGGATCACAGAAAAACCCTGAAAATGGCGATCAGCCAATACGATCCGTCCTTACTGGCTAAAGAAGGTGAAGAAGCTAAAGATGATAACCTGATTCATATGTTAACCGGAGCGGTTGCTATTGAAGATGAGGAATCTATCCTGATGGATCACGATTATGATGGTATCAAGGAGCTGGATAACAGTTTACCACCTTGGTGGTTGTGGAGTTTCTACGGAACCATCGTGTTTGCGGTTATTTACCTGATTCACTTCCACATTGCCAAAACAGGTGACCTGCAAACGGCAGAGTACAATAAGGCCGTTGCCGAGGCTCAGGTAGAAGTGGATAAATACATGGCATCCATGGCCATGAATGTGGATGAGAATAACGTAACCATTTTAACGGAAGCTGCGGATATCGCAAAAGGTGCCGAGTTGTTTAAAACCAACTGTGTGGTTTGCCACAAGGAAAACGGGGAAGGATTGATCGGTCCGAACTTAACAGATAATTACTGGATCAACGGAGATGGCAGCATCAATGAAGTATTTAAAATGATTAAGTACGGGAATGCGAACGGTATGCCCGAACATCAAAGTAAATTCAATCCGGTAGAATTACAACAAGTGTCTTCATATGTACTGCAACTCGAATTTACCGAAGGGAAAGCTCCTGAAGGAAAAGAGTTTAAGTAATATTGTGCAGACAAATATATAGGTATACATGACTGACCAGTCAGAGCAATTTAGGGATAAACTTGCTACAGTAAATGAAAAAGGAAAGCGCATTTGGATTTACCCAAAGAAACCCAAAGGCGCTTTCTTTAACCGAAGAAAGATCACCAGCTACATCTTGTTGCTGATCTTGTTTGGTGCCCCTCACGTTAAAATAAACGGACTGCCGTTGGTGATGTTCAATGTGATTGAACGGAAATTCATCATCTTCGGTAAGATTTTTTGGCCCCAGGATTTCTTTATTTTCGCTGTAGCGATGATCACAGGGATCATCTTCATCACCCTGTTTACAATCATTTTCGGACGCTTGTTTTGCGGTTGGGTCTGTCCGCAAACCATTTTTATGGAAATGGTTTTCCGACGGGTTGAATACCTCATCGAAGGAGATTACAAGCAGCAACAAGCCTTGAATAAGAAACCCTGGGATGCTGGAAAAATCTTTAAAAAGTCACTGAAACACGGGATTTTCTTCGGAATATCTTTCCTGATAGCCAATACATTCCTGGCTTATATTATCGGCCCCGAAAAGTTGTGGGAAATTCAAACGGAAAACCCGATGCTTCACATCAGAGGACTCGTTTCCTTGCTCATTTTCTCCCTCGTTTTCTACGGCGTATTCGCTTTCTTAAGGGAGCAGGTCTGTACAACCATCTGTCCGTACGGCCGCTTACAGGGAGTATTACTCGATAGCAATTCCATCATCGTTGCTTACGACTACGTGCGTGGTGAATCCAGAGCTAAATTCAATAAAAAAGAAGACCGGAAAGCAGTAGGGAAAGGAGATTGTATTGATTGCGGGCAGTGTGTGGACGTCTGTCCAACAGGTATCGATATCCGGAACGGGACACAGCTGGAATGCGTGAACTGCACCGCCTGTATCGACGCCTGCGATTTCATGATGGAAAAAACAGGGCAGGAGCGAGGACTGATCCGGCTGGCTTCCGAGGAAGGAATAAAGAACTCCACACCTTTAACATGGAACAAACGTACCGGTTTCTATACCGTTGTGCTGATCGGATTGATGATCTTCCTTTCCATATTGATCGTAACACGTAAGGATTTTGAAACAACGGTAACCCGGGCAAAAGGAGTCGTCCAAAAATCAGTCGGAAAGAATCAGCTGATCAACATCTACGACATCAACCTGGTGAATAAAACAACCGATGCTTACGATATCACCCTTAAATTAGTGGGTGAATACGGTAAAATTGATCTGGTGAAAAATGTGATTCACCTGGATGAACAAAGCGAAACAACCGGAAAATTTGTAGTGACGATGGATAAGAGTAAGATCAAACACGGAAAAAATAAGATTGAGATCGAGGTCTACGGCAACGGGAAACTCATCGAAACCAAAGAAACCATCTTTATGGGGCCTTTATTGTAACTTTGTAACATGAACTGGGGATATCGAATAGTTATAGCTTTTGTGATTTTTATGGGGTTGATCATCTCTGCAGTCGTATATACGTCGTCCAAACAATCCGACCTGGTTGCCGACGATTACTACATGCAGGAGGTAAACTATCAGGAGATCATTGATGCCCGTCAGAACAGCAAGGACATCAAGGACAGCATCCGGATTGAGCAGGATGCGGAAAACATCCGGATCGTTTTTCCCGCAGTTGTTCAGCCAACCTTAAAAGGAACGGTTCACTTTTTTCATCCTCAAAATGAAAGTAAGGATTTGGTCTCCGACATTATACTGAACAACGAGAATACACTGGTCATCGGAAAAGTGCAGTTGGCCAAAGGGAATTATACCCTGAAATTTAAATGGGAAGATGGCGGCAAGAAATTTTATGTGGAAAAAACCTTTTATGTAAGCTGATCATGGGAATCGTATCGCTTTCGGCCATATACCTCGGACTACTCAGTAGTTTTCACTGCATGGGCATGTGTGGCCCCATCGCCTTCGTACTTCCCGTACATAAAAGGAGTAGCATGGGGAAGGTGGCAGGATTGCTGACCTATAATTTCGGACGTATCATCACTTACGGTTTTTTAGGATTGCTCGTCGGTATTTTCGGAGAAGGTTTGCGATTTGCCGGGGTTTCTCAAACCATTAGCATCATTCTGGGTGTATTACTCATCATCTATGTATTACTCTCCAAACAGTTTGTTAAGATCAACATCCATAACACGGCTTATTTGAAATTCAATAATCGTGTCAAATCAAAGTTATCCGGATTACTAAAAAAACAATCCAATACGGCTTTGTTTCTGACCGGACTGCTTAATGGACTCATTCCCTGCGGTGTGGTTTTTATTGCGCTTCAAGCTTCCTTGTTGCAAAGTAGCCTGGTATACAGTGTGCTGTTCATGCTTGTTTTCGGATTGGGAACCATCCCCATGATGTTCGGCATCTCATACCTGTCCAACAGCTTCTCTAAAGTCGGAAAGATCAAAGTAAACCGCGTCATGCCATTCATAACCTTGGTCGTAGCCGTATTACTCATTGTACGTGGACTCAACCTGGATATTCCTTACCTGAGCCCCAGTTATGATGCTCAGCAAAATGAAATGACTTGCTGCCATAAACCTCAAAAATAATCAGACATGAATTGGGAAAAGCTCACTCACGATCAGATCAACGAACGTGTTAAGCAGGCGCTTAGCGAAAACATGAGCTACAAAACGAAAAAGATTCTGGGGGTTCCCGCAAGTTACCTCGATGAGGAGCAGTTTTATGATGACGCGCCTTTCCTGGAGGAATCCCCCTTCCTGGCTACACTCATTGCCAATCCCAATCACATCGGTTGCCACACGCTCAGCGATGAATCCGAACCTTTTTTTAAAGGCACTCAGCAACTCGAAAAAGAACTCATCAGCATCTGTGCCGAAGAGATTTTTGCTGGAGATCAAGGGCAGCAGGATGGTTACGTCGCCCCGGGCGGAACCGAAGCCAATATTCAGGCACTCTGGATCTACCGCAATTATTTCATGCGGGAGCATGGTGCCGGCCTCAATGAGATCGCTCTTGTTTATTCGCAGGATAGCCATTATTCCATGCCGAAAGGAGGAAACCTCCTTCATTTAAAGTCCATAGTTCTGGAAGTCGACGAACATTCCAGAGCCATAAAGCCGGATGCCTTCGAACATCAGCTTCAGGAGGCACGGGCGGCTGGAATCCGTTATTTTATTGTGGTCATGAACCTGTCCACCACCATGTTCGGTTCGGTGGATGATATCGATCTGGTAACGGCTATACTATACAAAAACGATATCAATTTCAAGTTGCACGTCGACGGTGCCTTTGGCGGGTTCATCTATCCGTTCACGTGCCCGGAGAGCAGCTATACTTTCCGAAATCCGGCCATATCGTCATTTACACTCGACGGACATAAAATGTTGCAGTCGCCCTACGGAACCGGAATCTTTCTGACCAGAAAAGGATTGATGCAATACGCCTTAACGGAAGAAGCAGCCTATGTAAAAGGGAAAGATTATACCATTTGCGGAAGCAGATCGGGAGCCAATGCGATCTCGATCTGGATGATCCTTAGAACCCATGGTTCCGACGGTTTGAAGGTGAGGATGCAACACTTGGCGGATAAGGCCGGAAACCTGTGCGACAGACTTGGAAAAGCAGGGGTGGAATTTTTCAGAAATCCGTACATCAACATCATTACGATTAAAGCGGAGTACATTACGAAAGAAATTGCGGCTAAATACAGCCTCGTGCCTGATCAACACGACCATCCGTCATGGTACAAGATTGTGATGATGCATCATGTCAAACAAGGGGTGCTGGATAATTTTATGATAGACCTGAAAGCTACTTTACATACAAATGCAAACTAACGGAACGCCCGCTGTTTGAATTAACCAGTTCGTGGTAACGCTCACCACCGTGATTCAGGTGCGACGACCTACGGGGAGCCAGAATCTTTTCCGCTTCAAATTCGTAATGACCACTACCGTTAATTGGTTTGTACAACTTTTCGGTAATCTCTCCTTTTAGAATATAGAACCAGGCCCGGTCTTTTTCATGGTTGTGAATAGGAGAGTGCTGTTGCTTCTCCCAGCAGATCAGGTCGAGGGAATAATTGGACCCGGAAGCGATGTTAATGCGGGAATAGAAATCGGCATCCCAAAAACATAAATGCTCAATGTCCTTAAAGCCAAATCGAATATTGCCCATAATAAACTCATATGTGGCATCTCCGCCATCAGCCTGATTCAAGGCATCAGTCAATTGATTCAGATTAAATATTTTATCGCTTTGGGTCATTTACAAATCTTGTAAACAAAATTTTTCAAATCTACCGCAAATCGCGCTGACAGGTGTTAGAAAACCATATGATATAAATCAGTTTTGCTGTTAAAAAAATCAAAAATCCTGCTAACTTTGAAACATGGATCCCGAGAAAGATATTTATGAGGTGTTGTTTGAGAATGCCGGACAGGGAATGATCGTATGCAACAAATCGGGGAGTATGGAGATCGTCAATCCTTCTTTGTGCAACATGTTCGGGTACACCAAAGAAGAACTTGTCGGGCAGCAAGTGGAAATGCTCATCCCGACCAATCTGCGCAAAGCGCATCATCAGCATCGGGAAGATTACAATCAGGCACCGGTTGAACGTCGTATGGGAGGGAGCATGGATCTGCTCGGACAGCGTAAAGACGGAACCGTTTTTTCCGTTGAAGTCGGACTGAATCACTGCATGATCAAAGATGAATTCAAGGTCGTCGCGATCGTCACCGACATCACCGAACGGGTGCAGGCTCAGAACAGAATGAAAGAACTCAATCAGGAACTGGAAGATAAGGTGATGCAGCGAACACATGAGCTGGAAAAAAGTCAGAAGCTCTACAACCTGATCGCCCGGAATTTCCCGAGGGGAATTATCAATGTGTTCGATCAGGACATGAACTACGTTTTTGCGGAAGGGCAGGAGTTGGATAAGGTAGGGCTGAGTAGTGAAAACCTGATCGGTAAAAATTTTAAAATCCGCTATAATAAGGAACTTCAGGATGAAATGCAGGATCGTTTATCTATTGTGTTTAAAGGAGCAGGGATTTCTTTTGAATACAAGGATGATCATGATTTTTATGTTGTAAATGCCGTTCCTCTGCGGAGTGGAACCGGCGAGATCGAACAGATTCTCGTGATTGAAAAGAACATCACCGATTCCAAATTGGCCGAACAGGAAATGCAAAAGAACCTGAATAAGGAACGGGAACTCAATGAACTGAAATCCCGCTTTGTTTCCATGGCCTCTCATGAGTTCAGAACCCCCCTGAGTACCATCTTGTCATCGGCTACACTTGCCGAAAAGTATCCAGAAACGGAACAACAGGAAAACCGGGTCAAACACCTGAATCGCATCAAGTCTTCTGTTAAGAACCTGACATCCATACTGAACGACTTTCTGTCCATCGATAAACTGGAAGACGGTAAAGTAGAAATAAAGCCTTCCGTATTCAAGCTGAATGAGCTGCTCCGTGAGGCGATGGAAGAAATGGAGCCTTACCTGAAAACCGAACAGGTGATTCGGTTTGATTCGGCCATGGGCGATCAGGAAGAAGTGGAATCCGACAGGAATGTGATCAAAAACAGCATCATTAACTTGCTCTCCAATGCCAGTAAGTATTCCGATGCCGGAAAAGAGATCGGCATTCAACTGGAAAAAGATAACCAATCCGTACAGATCAGTATCACGGACCAGGGCATTGGCATCCCGAAATCCGAGCAGGATAAGCTGTTCACGAGCCGTTTTTTCCGTGCCGGAAATGTCACCAACATTGAGGGAACAGGACTCGGATTAACGATTGTAAAAAAATATTTGTCATTACTAAATGGAAATATCAATTTTGTAAGTGAAGAAAATAAGGGCACAACCTTCACAATAGAAATACCTAACATCTTACTATGAGTAAAACCATTTTATTGATTGAGGATAATCTGGAAATGCGTGAAAATACCGCAGAGATTATCGAGCTGGCCAATTACAAGGTTATTACAGCCGAAAACGGAAAGATAGGCGTGGATATGGCTAAAAAGCACCATCCCGATCTGATTATTTGCGACATCATGATGCCGGAAATGGATGGCTATGGCGTGTTGTATATCCTCAGTAAAGATCCGACTACCTGTTCCATTCCCTTTGTGTTTTTAACGGCCAAAGCCGAAAAAAGTGAGTTCAGAAAAGGTATGAATCTCGGGGCCGACGACTACGTTACCAAGCCTTTCGAAGAAATGGAACTGCTCAATGTGATCGAAAGCCGTATTGCCCGAAGTCAGTTGTTTAAACAGGGCTACGACCAAAGCCTGAGCGGTGTGACCAGTTTCATGAATGAAGCCAAAGGACTGGAGGAACTCAGTAAGTTGTCGGAAGACCGAAAGACCAGAAAGTACAAGAAAAAAGAAGTCATCTTTCACGAAGGGGATTATGCCGGAGCGATTTATTTCATCAATTCCGGACGGGTGAGAACCTATAAGGTGAATGATGATGGTAAGGAATACAGTGTAAACCTCTACAAAGGCGGCGATTTTATCGGATACCTTTCCATTCTGGAAGGTGAAGAATTTATCGATACCGCCGAAGTGATGGAGGATGCGGATGTGCTGAAGATCCCGAAAGAGGATTTTCTGGACCTCCTGTACAAGAATCGCGATGTATCCAATTCCTTCATCAAAATGCTGGCACACAACATTGCTGAAAAAGAATCCAAATTATTGAACCTGGCTTACGATTCGGTACGTAAGCGTGTTGCCGACGCCCTGGTTGAGTTGAAAAATAAGTACAAGGATCATGCAGAAGGTGAATTCTCAATCGCAATCAGCCGGAATGAACTGGCCAGTCTGGTAGGAACTTCCACCGAAACGGTTATTCGTACATTGTCCGATTTCAAAGATGAAGGCATGATCAGCATCAAAGGGAGTAAGATTACCCTCGATAAACCGGAACAACTGGCTAACCTGAGGTTTTAAAAGGTCTCGCAACCTTTGCAAAACTCAATCTCGTTCTTCTTGCCCTGCAAATGAAGCTTGAGGTATTCCCGGCGTGTTTTACCGTTGTAGATGTCCAGAAAATCGGTTTGAGTGATGTTTCCAATCACTGCCTTGGAATTCAGGTCATTACAACAGATCGTAATGTCTCCGTTAGGCAGCAGCACCATTTGTTCCATCAATAATGTACAACCGATCTTGTGTTTCTTTTCCGGAATCTTGATCTCTTCGATCTCTCCGGCCCAGTTGTGGAATCGCCGTAGTTCGTACCAGTCCAGTAACCCGTAGATTTCCTGAAATTCCGGGTGCATCCATTCGGTAGAACGCTCTTTATCGGAAGGGATGCAACTGATCGCACACATTTTTACAGCGCTTCCTTTTTCTTTGCGGATGCGGTCAAATCCCTTGATGTTCTCGTAAAAAGGTGGCCATTTGGCATTCACACGCATTTCTTCGAACCATTCCGGCGTTCCGCCGTCAAAGCTTACTCCCAGCAGATCCACCGCATCGATTTCAATGATCTCTTCCGCCAGTTTCTCCCGCAACAACATGCCGTTGGTTAACATATGCACTTCCGGGAAAGCGAGGTTTTTACTGCGAGCAAGATCCTTATACTTCTTGATCATACGCAGCATATCCATCCGTTTCGGATGCAGCAGAATCTCGCCACCGTTATACAGGTTGATGCGTTTGATGCCGGAATAACGCTTGTTTGTGACAAATCCCTTCAGGAACTTTTCCAGAATTTCATCCGAAATGACTTGCTTGGGTTTGTCGTGATCCAGGGAACAGAACTTGCAACGCAGGTTGCACTGGCTGGCAAACTCGATGTTTACTTCGCGGACACTCAACCCTTTCTTCCCGTCGAGTAAGCCGTAGTAATAATAGTAGTTCACGGCATACTTCAATCCCTGTAAAAACTCCAGGATCGGCCAGATCACCGGACGTTGGTAGAAGAGTCGCTTGAAGAATAATTTTAAACGAATGTACATGTGTCCAATTTCGAAAGCCAATTTCGTTAGCTGAACGCGGCTAAAAAATGAGTTTTATCATGCCGCATACTGTCATTTCTTACTTTTATGGATGCATACAACCATTCATCATATTTTGGGAAAGCTGTCCGAATGGAATCCGGTAATTTAGCGGAAACCTAAAAAAATGACCATGAAAAAGATTGCAACCATCGTATTAATCCTATTAACTGCTCAAATTCAGTTAAAAGCACAAACAGCTGAAGAAATTGTAGCCAATTACCTGCAAAACATCGGAGGAGAAGAGGCGTTAAGAGCGATCAAGGGAACCAGAATGACCGCTAAGGTAAATGCTCAGGGCATGGAACTACCTCTGGAGATCATCAACATGTCAGACGGAAAAATGCTCGTGAAGTTCGAACTGCAGGGGCAGGAGATCATTCAGCAGGCATTCGACGGTGAAACAGCCTGGGGAATCAACTTCATGACCCAAAAAGCGGAAAAATCCGATGCCGAAGATACTGAAAACATCAAGCGCCAGATTGGTGATTATCCGGATGTATTTCTGGATTATACCAAAAAAGGATACACCATCGAATTAATGGGGAAAGAAACGGTAGAAGGGACGGAATGTTTCAAAGTAAAATTGACCAAAAAGCCGATGCTGGCTGATGGCGAAGAAGTGGAGAATGTAAACTTCTATTATTTCGATACGGAAAACTTTATTCCGATCGTTGTGGAAGCTGAGATCAAAAGCGGGCAAATGAAAGGAAGCATTTCTCAAACAGTTTACAGTGATTATCAGGAAGTTAACGGTGTTTATTTCCCGTTCTCTATCGATCAACGTTTGAAAGACAGCGGACAGGGACAACCGGTTGTGATCGAAAAAGTGGAGGTTAACCCGGAAATCGACGAAGCCATGTTCAAATTTGTGGAAGCACCGTCAGCTGAAGAAGGAACCAAATAAGAATCATATAAATTTCTTACACATGAAAAAATTCACATTAGCGATAATGTTGGGTACGCTTGCTGTTGCTAACGCTCAGCAAGCTATTCCATTGAAAGGAAAAGAATTGTTCGGCGACCTGCGGGCACGCCATATCGGCCCGGCTCTGATGAGCGGACGGGTAAGCGACATCGAAGGACACCCGACGAATAATAAAGTTATTTACATCGGAACAGCCGGTGGTGGTGTATGGAAATCGAACGACGGCGGAGTGATGTTTAACTCCGTATTCGACGATTACTGCCAATCGATCGGTTGTGTTACCGTCGACCCGAACCAACCGGATAACGTTGTATGGGTGGGAACCGGCGAAGTCTGGACCCGAAACAGTACATCGGTGGGTGACGGAATCTATAAGTCGGTTGACGGAGGAAACAATTGGCAAAAAATGGGATTGGAAAATTCCGACCGCATCTCAAGCATTATCGTTAATCCGAATAACTCCGACGAAGTGTATGTTGGCGTTTTAGGCGCCTTGTGGGGCGATAGTGATGAGAGGGGTGTGTATAAAACAACCGATGGCGGTAAGACCTGGGAAAAGATTTTTTACATCAATACCGGAACCGGTTGTTCAGACCTGGTGATGGATCCGAAGAATCCTGAGATCATGTATGCCAGCTTCTGGGAATTCAGAAGAACGGCCTGGTCGTTCAGCTCCGGGGGACTAAAC
>JAGQZT010000070.1 GCA_020435335.1 Flavobacteriales bacterium
CTCTTGTCGGAACCCTGAATCTGAGTGGAATTGACCTCCACGCTACAATCCAGTTCCTGAGCAAAGGACGAACTGCTTAACAGAACAAGCAGGCATATAACTGTTATTTTCTTAAATAATCCCATGTTCCTGGTCACCCGAGTAAAGATATGATTTTATTGAGAATATCCCGGGCTACTTCGGATTTTGATTTTAACTCAAATTCTTCGGTTTTATTGTCCCGATCGATGATGGTTATTTTGTTCGTATCGTAATCAAATCCTGCGCCAACATCTTTCAATGAGTTTAACACAATGAAATCAAGGTTCTTTTTGGCAAGTTTTTCCTTCGCATGCTCCAGCTCATTATCTGTTTCCAGAGCAAACCCTACCAGCAACTGGTTATTTTTCTTATCCCTACCCAGGGCAGCCAGGATATCCTGAGTCGGTTTTAACCTGATGGACAACTCCGCCTCTTTTTTCTTAAGCTTATGGCTGAAGGCTTCTTCGGGGGTATAATCCGCTACGGCTGCTGCCATCACGATGATATCGGCATCGGCCTGTTCCTGCATCACTGCCTGATGCATTTCGTTTGCCGATTCGATATTGATTCGGCGAATGGATTGATCGTTTAAAGCGAGCTTTACCGGTCCTGCGACCAGGCACACATCTGCTCCGAGAGCTGCAGCCCGTTCGGCCAGTTCAAAACCCATTTTTCCGGAGGAATTGTTCCCGATAAACCGGACCGCATCGATTTTTTCATGGGTCGGACCAGCCGTTACGAGTACTTTTTTACCGTAGAGTTTTAGTCCGCTGCGCAAGTCGTTTTCAATAAAGGCGAATATATTTTCAGGCTCTTCCATTCTGCCTTTGCCTACCAAACCACTGGCCAGTTCCCCTTCCGCTGCATCAATCACTCTGTTTCCATTCTTCACAAGTTGTTTCAGGTTTTCCTGAGTGGTCGGATGTTTGTACATGTCGAGATCCATGGCAGGACAAACATAAACGGGGCATTTCGCCGAGAGGTATGTCGCCATCAGGAAATTATCGCAGATTCCCTGAGTCATTTTCGCGATGGTATTTGCGGTTGCGGGTGCCACCACAAAGAGGTCTGCCCACAAAGCATGTTCCACATGGTTTTCCCATAAACCGGTTTCTTCGTCGGTAAAAGATGAGATTACCGGGTTTTCAGCTAAAGTAGAAAGGGTAAGCGGAGTAATAAATTCCTTCGCTTCGGGAGTCATGATCACTTTGACGTGGGCTCCCGACTTTTTGAATAAACGAATTAAGGTGGCTGTTTTGTATGCTGCTATCCCTCCTGTTACACCAAGAAGAATATTCTTTCCATTAAGCATTACATCCGGAATTAGGCTTGTTCTTCAACCTGACCAGCGTCTCTGTAGTAGATCTTGCCATCCAGGAATTCTTTCAGGGCAATGGCGTTGGTTTTTGGCAATCTTTCGTAAAATCTTGAGATTTCGATCTGCTCTCTGTTCTCAAAAATCTCTTCCAGGTTATCAGTCGTTGAGGCAAACTCATTGATCTTGGATACCAACTCCTCTTTCAGGTCCACAGCGATCTGATCAGATCTTTCGGCGATAATAACACATGATTTGTAAATATTTCCTGTTACGGCTTCAATTTCATCCATGTTTCTGGTAACAGTAGTAATTTCTGCATTTGTGTTTTTAAAGTTCATCGTCAAGAATTTTTTAATTTGTACTCATCCCTCATTTCGCTCGCTTTAGCAAAGATGGTCTGAGCCTCTTTTAAATATTTACTTTCCTTAAAGGAATCCACAAAGGTATAATAAGCTTCGATAGTATCGTTAATTCTTTGCAACTTTTTTTTCTCGATGCTGTTCTCTGCCAGCAGGAAGTTTGATTTAAGGATCAGGTACAGGATTTCTTCCCGGTGATTCGTTTCAGGATAATCGAGTAACGTATTATTCAGCGCGATGATGGCTGCCTTGAACTGATAGATGCGGTAGTACTGCTTGGCGTTAGCGAATGATTTCTCTTCGAGTTTAACCCGCAATTTATCCATCATCACGTTACTGGAGTCCACCAATTCGTGTTCCGGATAGGTATTGATGAAGAGCTGGAAAGCATTGATGGCTTTTTTCGTATCGGTATCATCGAGTGATGAAATCGGCGACAGCAGGTAATTGGAATAGGCATGCATAAACAACATCTGTTGGGCGTGTTCGCTCAGCGGATAGGTTTCGGCAAATTTCTTGAAATGATAGGCTGACGCATATAGCAGATCCAACTGGTAATTGCAGTAGCAATAGCAAAAATAAACCCTTTCTGCCTTTTCACTTCCCCTGAAAAGCGGAATCAGCTCTTCCAGGAGCGGCATGGCCTTATCGTATTTTTCCTGTTCGTAGTACATCATGGCGGCATCGTACTTCAGGTTCATGTCGGAACTCTTGAGCAGCTTCTGGTACTTGCTGCATCCGAAAGCCACAACGGCCAACAACATGATAATGAGATAAGGTCTTTTAAACATCCGGCAAATATAGGATTACAATCCTGGTTTTAAAACAGATAAACGTTAAAAATTACTAATTCGTCTTTTGGAAGAAAACGATTGTAAAACGCCTGTCCGAAGACTGGTAATATTGAATCTTCTGGAAATCGGGTGATTTCTCGTAGAATTCGTAGGGCTGGCTGGTCGGACGGAGCTTAGGACGATAACCGTAATGCGATTCCCAGATCACGAGATCGCCTTTGGATAAGGTATCCGTTACTTCCTTCATCAGGAGGTTTTCAGGGCGCTTCTTAAATTGATTCTTATTCTTTTCCAGGTAGAAGAAAAACAGGGAATGTCCGCAGACAATGCGGTTATCTTCCGTAAACAGCTGGCCCTGCTTGAGTTGTTTGGTATACCATTTAGCAGCTTTTTTCACGGTCAGTTCCTCGGGCTGGATTTTTCTCACACTTATGGTGGAAACACTAACCATAATGGCCAGTGCGCTAATAAGATACGTGTAGTGTTTGGCTTTTAGCGGAAGCAGCAGTACCACTGCGGTCAGGATCGTGAATATTAAGGGCTTCCAGTCTTCCACCTCCGTAAATTTGATGAAATTATGCTCATAGGTCTGATAAATCCCAACGGCCATCATCAAAGGGATAAGAAACACCAGTAGAAGGTATTTCTTCACAAAGCCGCTGATCTCATCGACAGCCAGCACCCCGATCATCCCGACTAAAGGTGAAATGGTAATGAGGTAGCGGAGATTTCCGCCATTTCCAGGGCCAAAATCCATCGACTGGGAATTTATCGCGCAATTGAGGAGGAAAATCAAAAGCGCCGGAACGAGCAGGTACCAATTGGGCCTTTTCTTTTTGATCACCACAATGCCGATGTAGGCTATAAAAAGCGTCACTGCCAGAGCGCCAAAGATTACCGTTGCCATTAAAAAGTAATGGTCGAACCCTTGCTTAGGCCAGGCATCCTTTATCCGTTCGGAGAAAGACGACATGGCATGCGGCAGGTACAGTATATCTCCCGTTTCAATATACCCCAGCAGGTTCTGCAGGGCCGTAAACGTGCCGGTTAGCAGAGCGGCAATCCACTCTTTCCTAAACAACAGCACCAGGAACAACAGGCCGGAGATCAAATGGTATTCGCTCCGGATGAACGCCACATAAGAGATCAGCAGTGCTGCCCAGATGTATTTTTTATTGACAAACTGTAACACACTCAACGTTAGCAAGAAAGCTACCGTTAATTCGGTATAATTCCTGAATGAAAGCATGAACCAAAGCGGTTGCAATCCGAGAACAAAAAAGATCAACAGCTTATGTCTGCTGCCAATTTTTTCCAGGATTTTATAGGAAAAATACACTGTGAAAGCAGCGGTAAGGCTGTTGAAAAATTTCATGAAGGTAAAACCTCCCAGGCTGGGAATGGCATACAGGATCCTGTACCCGCCCTTCATGTTGGCTCCGACGATATCCAGAAACCCGTCGTACCAAATGTTCTGAGCGTTAATGAAGTTACTAACTTCATCGTGCATGTAAAACCCATCGGAAAAGGAGGAGAAAATGAAGTACACAACGGCTAACAGGAAGGTTAATCCCAACAACAATTTATTGCTTAATCCCTTCCCCTGCTCTTCCAGTGGCTGAACAACGGGTTCTTCTTTTTTTGGTTCCTGGTGCTTTTGTGGTTTCTTTTTACTCATAAATCTATTGCTTCGATCCACCGTTTCAGGGTGAATTGGTAATTGTAGTTTGTTGCTGCTAAAATCCTGGTATCGTCAAATATCGTGTCTCCACTCTCTATTTTCAATGCTTCTGCCGGCCATTCAATGTGATCGACTTGAACGAGGAATTTTGCTGCCACTAAGTTAGCCACTTCCAGCAAACTTTTCGCATCCGGGCTGCCGATATTATAAACATCATTCGAATTCGGATTGTTCTCGAGGGTTCTTAACATCAGGTGAACAATGTCCGAAACATGTGTAAATGTCCGTTTTTGCTCACCCGAACCGTATAAGGTGATGTTCTGTCCCGCCATAGCTTTTGACAAGAAAAAACCTAATGTTCCATAAGAATAGGTGTCGTCGATCAGGTTCCCGTAGGGTACACAAACCCTGAAAATGGTGTACGGAATGTTGTATTCCCGATCGTAGTGTTCCAGCATCGCTTCGCAATTGATCTTATTCTGAGCATAAACGGTTTTAGCTTCTTTTTCGGCGTCTTCTTTCAGAAAGACCTCTTTTTGACCTTTATAGACCAACCTGGACGAAGGGAAAACAACGCGGGGCCGATTGGTTCTGCAGCATTCCAGCACATTTTTCAATCCTCCTTCATTCACTTCCGTATACCGTTTCACGGATTCTTCATCGTTTTGAGTTCCGGTTAAACCGGCAAACATGAACACCGTATCCACCTGAAAATCGAGCGCACTTAACGCTTCACGGCTTGTAACATCCACCGAAATGTAGTTCTCATAACCATCTACTGAAGCTTCTGCTTTGTCTGCAGGTACAAATTCGACCTGTTGTTGCTTCAGGAAATAAGCGATGTGCCTTCCGATGTAGCCGTTTGCTCCTATGATCAAGACCTTTTTCATATCATAACTCCCAGGATGCAAACATCGTCAATTTGTTCGATTTGTCCGCGCCAGTTATCGAACAGTTCGTCCAGTTTCAGTGCCTGCTGACTCATCGGCAGGTCAGCCACCTCCAGCAAGGTTTCTTTAAACCGTTTATACATATACTTCTTCCCTTTCGGTCCTCCGAACTGATCCGGGAATCCGTCTGAAAAAGTATAAATACGGTCGCCGGGAAGCAAGATGACCTCATGACCGGTAAAGGGTGTTTCCTGATGATGCTTTCCGACCGGTTGCTTGTCGGGCTTGATTTCGTATAGTAGGTAGTTATCAGTAGTCTGTGACAAATAGTCCTCTAATTCTGTGTTTTTACTATCATCCATGAAGTCCCCTCGGCTCGGCTCAGGGTGACAGTTTACGGTTGGTCGAATGATCCACAGCGGGTTATTGGCTCCCGCATATTTCAGGGTTTGGGTCTTGAAGTTGATGGCACATAATGCGATATCCATTCCATCCTTAATCATCTTTTCATCTTCCCCATCCCTCAAAAACGTTTCTTTGACCAGTTCCCTGGTTTTATCCAGAATACCGGCAGGTTCCTGAAGCCTGAATTCTTTAATGGCCCTATTCAAGGCATTGTTGCAGACCACACTCACCATCGCTCCGGGAACACCATGTCCCGTGCAATCGGCAACGGCGTACAGCACCTCGTCGCCAACCTGCTGCAACCAGTAGAAATCCCCTGCCACGATATCCTTCGGACGGTACAGGACAAAGCAATCACCTAATTGCTGATTCAGTTCATTCTTACTGGGCACAATTGCCTGCTGAATCCGTTTGGCGTAATTGATGCTGTCGGTAATCTCATGATTTTTTTGTTCAATCACTTCATTTTTCTCTTCCAGTTCCGCATTGGTCTTTCTTTTCTGTTGGTAGCCTCGCAGGACGACCATAACGATTAACACCAAAACCACACAAGCGGCAATTCCGATTACGACATACGTTTTTTGCTGTTCAATCTCGCGGGTATGCTCCAGGTCTTTCAGCTTCTGAACCTCTGCACGTTCCAGACTATCCTTGAGTGCCTGCTTTTGAAATTGATACTGAATATCATCTTTAATCGCTGCCTTCTTATTGGCCTCATTCAGTAAACTATCACGCATTTCGATGTGAAGCTTATACATCTTGTAACCATTAACAAGGTCATGCTTTTTATCATAAACCTGGTAAAGAAATTCCGCAGCCTTTTGCATGTTATAGGGAGAAGCTATTTCTTCGGCCAGAGCCAGGCTTTTTAATCCATACCGAATTCCTTCTTCAATTTGTCCGATGTTGTTATTTAGCCGGCCTATAGACAAATACGAACTGGCCATCCCTTCCTTTTCATTGATCTGTTCCCTGATTTTCAAACTTTCCTCATACCGGGCAAGAGCATCTGCTGTAGCACCTTTGTTTTCGAAGACTACCCCGATATTATTTAAAGCATCCGCAATTCCTTTCTGATGATTGATCTCACGTTCTATTTTCAGGCTTTTCTCATAGTAGTCCAATGCCAGGTCATACGTTTCGGGATGTTGATTGTAGATGATCCCCATGTTGTTATACATCCCTGCAAGCCCTTGCTGATCTCCAATTTCTTCAAAGATCTTAATGCTTCTCTTGTAGTAGTCGAGACATTGCTCATCCTGTCCCTGCATTTTATAGATGTAACCGATGTTGTTTAAGGTGATTGCCAGCGTTTGCTTGTCGTTGATCTCCTCCTGTATCTTCACACATTTCCTGTAATACTCCAGCGCTTTTTGGATCTGCCCCTGATCATTATAGATATATCCAATATTATTCAAGGCAAAAGCAATGGATTGCTTGTCGTCGATCTGTTCTGCGAATTGAAGGCTTTGGTTGTAGTATTTCAAGGCTTCGGCCTGCATTCCCTGATCATCGAACAATGCAGCCAGGTTATTGAAGCATGTTGCCATACCGTCTTTATCCAACAACTCCTGATAGTATTTCAGGCTTTGCTTATAGTAGTTGATGGCCTGATCCGGTTGGCCTGAATTGTATGCCAGGTAGCCATAGTTGTTAATGGCCGCTGCCATGCATTTTTTCACGAAGTTTTTCTCTTGTTTGCTGAGCATCGGATTGCTGAGCACTTCCCTGGACTGGTCGTAAAGCAATTGGTTGTACAGGGGCCAAACATCATCCCCGATGCTTGTTTCTATGATCTTATTCAGGATGGATAACCTTCCGGTATCCGATTGAGCCCGGTGATAGATTGGCAGCAGTGAATCAAGTGCGTGTTTGTCCTGCTCACTGATTGACGTAAGCGGCAGAGAATCAACCAGGTATTTGGATGGGTCGGCGTATTGCTGCCCACACAACGGCAACACCCCAATCAAGGCGATCCCTATGATTTTTAATTTCAGCAAATCAGTTAATGCTTTCTTGAACAATATAGGTGGGACGTTGTTTCACGCTTTCAAACGTACGGCCGACATACAGTCCGACCATACCCAGCACGGAAATGATCGCACCGGAAAGAAAACTGATCAACAAGGCCAAACTCGCCCACCCTTCTACTTTTACGTCTCTGAAAAAATAAAGTACCACCATCACAATGGCTACACAGATGGATAAGAAAGATAATAATATCCCGAATTTAACTGTCAGCCGCAGGGGTTTATCGGAAAACGTTAAGATGGTATCCATCGCCAGCCTGAGGCGTTTGCTAAATGAATACGATGATTTACCGTCTTCCCGTTCGGCATGTTCGATCTCCACTTTTGCGTAATTAAATCCGATCAGTTGCTGCAACATCGGGTAGTACCGGTTATGATCCCTGATCATGGCCATAGCATCGACCGCTTTTCGTTGATAGCAAACAAAATTAGCCACTGAGCGGTCTTGTTTGGTTTCAGACAAATAACTCAAGGTGGTGTAAAACAACCGGGAGAATAATTTTTTTAAGAACGGGTCTTTTCTGTTCTTGCGACTGGCAACCACGATCTCGTACCCTTCTTTTGATTTATTCAACAGTTTCTCAATTTCCTCGGGCCGATCCTGCAGATCGCAATCCATGGTAATAATGTATTTTCCTCTGGACGCATCCAGCCCGGCTTGAATGGCGTGTTGCTGGCCGGAATTCTTACTCAGTTTTATCCCTTTTACTTGCGGATTTCTGGCACAATTTGCTTTGATCTTTTCCCAGGAATTATCCGGGCCACAATCTTCGACGAGGATCAATTCATAATCGGGCGTAATCCGGGAAACCGATGCCACAATGCGTTCAACCAGTTTGTCGACCAGATTCTCGGCGCGATAAACCGGACTAATAACAGATATTTCAACTTGATCACTCACTTGATGGCTTTCATATAATATTGGGCTCCAACCGGACACCAAGATAGTAAATTTTCGAGAGTTAAAAAGGGTTTGAATAGTTTATGTCTCGGAAAGAACAGGGTATATTTCACTTTTTCCAGTCGAAGCGCACTGTTATTGATCAGGTGTTTATGATAGGACGGCTTCAGCAAGACTGCGTCCTCATCAAAGGGGCACTCACGAACCACCTTGCGTGTTAACGGATTGTTCGGATTATGTTCAAAATTGTAGAATCGTCCGCCTGGTTTTAAAATCCGATGGATTTCTTTTAGAATCCCCTCGTGCAATTGATGATCGATGTGATGAAAAACCATCGATGTAAATACGACGTCAAACAGGTCATCCTGAAAGGGAATTTGTTTACCGTCAAAAGCTTGAAACGAAGCGTTCTTAATGGCTTTTGCGTTAGCTTCTTCTATACTCTTTCCGGAAACATCTATCCCGTGGATTGATGCATGAGGAAAATATTTTCTGATGTAAACCGAGCTGTTCCCGTCACCACAACCGAAATCAAGGATGGTCATTTCAGCCTGAGCGTTTTCATGACGCAACAACTCAACGATCTTGTATTCACTGAAATAATCACTACTTGCACCACTCATCTTAACGGACTGGTCGTGTGTATGCCTGTAATCCTTGGCAAATTCATCGAAATTATCGAAATCGCGTTGTTCAGCCATGTTTGTTGCTTTTATCCTTTAATTCCTGAAGTAACCTGGCTTGATTCAGAATCTCCTCGTACTTGGGTTCCAGTTCATTTTCGGAGACACTTCGTACAAATTCCTTCAGGATATTTATAAAATGATTCTCTGCTTCTACTTCAAAATGTTCGGTTCCGCCTTGCTTTTCAAGCGTAATTACAGGCTTAAAATCAGGACCTGGAGTAAAGGAGCGCTGAGCCGTAATTTTACCATGACTTCCCCAGATTTCGTAGTTACACTGATAGAAATTATCGAACCCGAAAGCGACTTCGGAAAATAATCCGTTGTCCGATTTCAAGAAGGCTCCGCCGTAAATGTCGACTTCCGCTCCATGATTGTTCAGCGTGGCTGCTTCTACCCAAAGGTCGTTCCCGAGAAAAAGCTGACTGACTCTTACGGTGTATGCGGCTGCATCGAGCAATGCTCCTCCGCCCAGGGCTTTATCGTATCTGAAATTATCCTTATCTAACGGCGGAAAGCCGAAAGAACTCCTAAAACATCTCAGCTCCCCGATTTCTCCTTTTGCAATCAATTCCTTCACAAAATCATGTTGCCGGTGATACAGAAACATGAAGTTTTCCATGATCAGCAACCCTTTGGATCGGGCCATGTCTACCATGCGTTGTGCTTCATCGTAATTCATGGCCAACGACTTTTCGATGTGTACATGCTTTCTGGCCTGCAAGGCCTTCATCACCCATTCTTCATGCAATCCCGTAGGAAGCGGCATGTAAATCACATCAATGTCATCGCGATCGAGCAAAGCCTGATAACCTTCAATCGCCTCACAATCAAACAACTGGGCATATTCTTCAGCTTTAGAGCGTGTTCTGCTGGCTACGGCAACCAGTTCAAGTGATTCCACTTGTTTTATAGCCGGAATGACCGATCGGCCGGCAATGTTTGCACATCCTAAAACGCCAATTCGTAAACGATCCATTTATGTAAATTTTACAGCCGACAACAAACTTCTCGACTGAATGTTTAAGTAGTTATTGAATTTAATAAAGGTTTTGATCTGATGGAGCGTCATCCAGATGAATTTTTCCGGCAATTCTACCGGAAAATCCTCTCCCACCTCTACGATCATGTTTTTGTTTTGTTCTTTGAAAAAACGTCCGCCTTCTTCGGATTGAAAGGCCGAATAATGCACTACCGCTCCATGCTTACCAGGTTCCAGCACATAATCGATGAAATCGACATCGTATTCATTCAATCCTTTCCGGTAGTTTCCGGTTAAACACTGAACCGTTGGTGCCAACTCGATGATGTCGAAATTTCCAGATTCCATTTTAGCTTGTACGAGAAAATGATAAACCCCATTGATTTTCTTGATGATAAAGGCGATCAGCCCTTCCTGGGCCGATTTGACCAGAGGCTGTGTCCAGGATGCCACTTCCCGGTTACCGATCTCGGCCTGCACGGCGATCACCTCGAAATATTTGTGATCTCTATGAAAGATGCTGTTTTCGTCTTTCGTCCAATCGGCCACTTCATTTAACGGAATACGCTCCACATCGAGCTCTGCAAATGCTTTCAAGCGGGTAATCCAGGAAATCACATCTTCGATGCTGTACCGGGCATGGTCTTCATCCAGTTCGGAACGCAATACGTCTTTTTCGTACGCATTCCCCGGCTGATAATGATCTATTCTTTGTAAGGTAGATAAATCACCGTAAGGGATTCCCGAAATAACGGTTCGTGTATCCATGTTGATGATGTTGTCATAGGTCAGCAACTGCTTGATCTGACCGAGTGTTAACCAACAGAACTCTTCTTTAATCTCAATATCGGACAGCACTTCGATGATGATGTTCCGGTTTCTCTTTTTCAGAAAGCGGGCTCCCTGTTCCGATTGCAGCTGATCCAGCAACACTTTTACATCTTTACGGTCATCCATAAAATACTCCAGATATTGTGGGGCATTACCCTGATGAACCTTCGTGTAATTGCTTTTGGTTGCCTGAAGCGTGGGCGAAATCTGAACGGCATTGATGTTTCCCGGCTCAATTTTGGCCTGCATCAGAAAGTACAGGATTCCGTCTATTTTCTTGGTGATGATCCCTAAAAATCCTATTTCGGGTTGATTGATAATCGGTTGCGACCATTCGGTTACTTTTCCCCAATTCGTCCGGATGTGAATTCCCTCAATGGAAAAGAACTTCCGTGAATCGTGAAGCAGGTTCCCTGTTTCAGGATCAAAACTCCAGTTCTTCAGGTCATTGAACGGTATCTGCGTAACCTGATGATGGGTTGCTTTCTTCTTCTCTTCCAGCCAAGCCATGAACCGGTCGGTACTCATCAAGGGGTTCTCGACGGTAAGTGCCGATTTCAGGAAATGATATGATACCTCATGCGTCATGAATTCTTGAAGGCTGCATGTGTTTTCTCCAGCACTTTAAAAGCACCTTCCGTAGTTGAAGATTCGGCATAGGTTCGCAATACCGGCTCTGTTCCGGAAGGACGAATCATCACCCATTCATCGTTATCGAAGAAATACTTAAAGCCATCAACGGTTTGCACCTCTCTGACTTCGAGGTCGCCGAAACGTTGATAATTACCGGATTCGCAATTCGCGATGATGGCCTGCTTTTTAGCTTCTGTCAGGTGCAGATCGATGCGTTCGAACTTGAATTCGCCGACAATGTCATACACTCCCTGAATCAATTCTTCCAATGTTTTACCCGATTTCACCATGTATTCCCAGATGGTCAGTCCCATCCAGATGCCATCCCGTTCCGGAATATGCCCTTTAATGGCAATACCTCCGGATTCCTCTCCACCCAACAGCACATCATCTTCAAGAATGATTCCGGCAATGTTTTTGAATCCGATTTGTACTACCTGGTATTCCAGACCGTAGTGTTCGCACATTTTCTTCACTTTTGGCGTAACGGAGAATGCGTTCACCACTTTACCCGTATATCCTTTTTCCTCCACGAGATACTTGATCAGCAGCAGGATAATGTGATGTGAATCCACAAAATTTCCTTTGCTGTCGTACAACCCGATCCGGTCGGCATCTCCGTCGGTAGCCAAACCACAATCGATCTCCCCTTCTGCCAGCCGGATCATCTCGGAAAATTCCTGCAGGTTTCTATGGATCGGTTCCGGAGCTGTCCCCCCAAAACCAGGGTTATGCTCGGCATGTAAAAAATCGATCTCGGGCAACAAGCGCCTCATCACATCCTGCCCGGCTCCATACATCGCATCGTAGGCAAAGTTCATGCTCGAATTCCGGATGGCCTCCATATCGAAATTAGCCTCCACATGATCGAAGTACATGGTTTCCAGATCAACATATTCCAACATTCCTTTCGACTGAAAATCATCCAAGCTCAACGCATCCAGATCAACGGAATTGGTATCCGGGATCAGGTCTTCCACTTCCTGGATCTCTTTCGGCAATAAGGGTCCACCAAAATGGCCCTTCAGTTTATATCCGTTGTAACTCGGCGGATTATGCGATGCCGTCAGCACAATTCCCAGCGATGCTTTTAAGCGAAGAGTTCCTAACGACACCATGGGAGTAGATACGGGTCCTTTAGCGAGATAGACCTTGATGCCATGAGCAGCAAATACCTTAGCGGTAGTTTCCGCAAACAACTCACCGGCAAAACGGCAGTCGTGGCCGATAACCACGCCAGGTTGTTCAAAATTAGCCTTAAGCCATGCGGCAGCACCGAGCGTAACCCGGGCCACGTTATCCGTTGTGAATTCTTTCGCTATGATGGCTCTCCAGCCATCGGTTCCAAATTTTATCTTTACCATATCCTCTAATTTCAAAGGAGGTAAATTTATGATTAATTCATAAGACTTAAAATTATAAAACCGTTACTTTTACTTAAAATCCAAATCTTGATATTCATGAAAAAAGAACTCCAAAGCTTGCCATGTGCTCCGTATCACAAATCATACATTGCACTTGTTGATCAGTATCCATCTGTTGTTGACGCATTAAAAGAAACGCTTCGGGAAACGAAGGAGTTGTTGTCGGGCATTGATGAATCGAAAGCTTCTTCGGCTTATGCTCCCGGAAAATGGACGATCAAGGAATTGATTTTACACCTGAGTGATGCGGAACGCATCTTTTGTAACCGGGCTTTGCGGTTTGCCCGGATGGATGAGACTGGCCTCCCCGGTTTTGACCATGATGAATATGTAAAAAACTCCTCAGCTGATGCGAGGAGTTTTGAATCGATACTTGCCGAATTTAATGCGGTAAGGTTAGCAACCATTGCTTTATTTGAAGGATTTACACCGGAGATGCTGGAGCAAACCGGAAAAGCGAATGATGCATTGGTGTCGGTACTAGCCATCGGTTACATTGCCGCAGGCCACGAAAAGCACCATGTCAATGTGATTCGAGAGCGCTACCTGTAATTACTCAGCGGCTTCTTCTATCAACTCGAAGGAGTTGAAGAAATCATCCGAACGCTCCGGAAGCGAATACCCGCCATCTCTCAGGATAGCAACCTGATACAGTCGGTTTTCCACCATGTACAGCTTGTATTCGGCATGGATGGTTCCGGTTCTCCCTTTAAAATACAAGCCCGGATTTCCGTTAATCTCAATATCTTCTTCCAGATCGAACGACGTAATTCCCATATTCGTACTGGAACCTTTCTTGGCTCCGGCCAGAATCTCAGCTACCGATGATTGTTTAACCAGTTCTGACGGATAATCGCTGTAAGCCACCATGTAAGCTTCCGTTACACTGTGCTCATAGAGGAAATAAGTCATTTCGATGTTGCCAACCACGGTAGGAACCATTTCCGATTTCACGGTAGGCTCTCCCAAAAAGTTGATGTTGAATCTTCCATCCTCGGAGTGATACAGTTCCGACTCTTCCTCAGCTTCTTCTTCCACTTCATCAGCCAGTTCTTCAACAGCCGACATCAGATCGTTGTTCAACGCATCGATTTCTTCGGCTTGAACGGCACCACCACAAGCAAACAGGCTCACAGACAATACCAATGCAGGTACTATTAATTTTTTCATTGTTTTTTGGTTTAGATTGAGTGTTTAAAGATAGGGGAAATTTGTTGAGATATTGTGATTATACTAATTGAATTATAGCATCCATTGAAATTACTGTTTCGTCAGTTCTTAACTCTCCTTTTGAATTTAAATACAATTTATCATTATATCTCGTTGACAAATCTTGATCATAATATGACATATTTGATAATGCAGGGTTCCTTGAGCAAAAATGTTTAACCAACTTTGGGTAGACTGTAATCATAACAAACGAAACTTTTTTATACGGTCTTCCTCCTAAAGTAACCCCTGTTATCTTTCTATCTAGCATTACCAATAGTTTTAGACCTCTATCTACATCATAATATTTATCTTGTATTACTCCATAAATTTTATTCGAAAAAGTTTTGTTTAGAATCGATATTTCTTTTTGATCAACATGTTCATACACATCGGTTGATATTAATGATTCTTTCGAATCAATAAAATATAACTTTTCATAAATCCCTGATAGTCTTTGAAATTGATTTTTAAAATCCTTTAACTTTTCTAATGAAGTAATCCTAAATATGTTTGACCTACCAGACCTATCATGAATTTTATAAAAGTTTGGAATAGATGCAACGTGAACAGCATTATTTTCTATAAAAGCATAAATTTTACCATATTCATGTCTCCCCTTTGA
>JAGQZT010000071.1 GCA_020435335.1 Flavobacteriales bacterium
TAATAGTATTTCCAAACGCCAATTTTATGGTACATGGTGGTTTCTTCAGTTAATCCTTCTACTTTAAGAATACTTGAATTCCTTCCGCCTAATTCTTCAATTATCCATCCTTCAGATTTTAATTTACCATTTAAATGTTTGTTTTGCTCGTAGTAGATTTTTACAACATTTGGAAACTCGGTCTTATCAAAAAAAGGCTTGACACATGTACTGTCAAGTTGAGCTAAACAGAAAGCGGGAATAAAACAGAAGACAATAAAACAAAATCGCATGGAGCCAATTTACTAAAATTAAGGGATGTCTTGAGTAGTTCTGAAGCATTAAAATGCCTTCACTTCTTTTTTACCGGATACTTTTCCGGATCGTAGTCGTCCAGAACAATTTCGCCGTTGCGGTAGTCAAAAATGATGTAATTGCTCGTAATTCCATATTGGATTGTCCAATTGGAATCGATAGAATATTCTTCGCCGTTATACGTGGAAATAGTCATGAATATTTCAGGTAATCCATCGCCATCCAAGTCGCCGATTTCAAATTGATTGTGTTGGCTGCCATCAACGATCCCGAATTCATAGCCTCCATCCATTTCGAACGGGTAATGGATCGTATCTTGTTTGGAAGATAATTTAAGGCTCATGATATAACAGCAGTGCGCACCTTCCGTGTAGGTAAACAACAAGTCGTCGCTGATGTTATCTCCGTCAAAATCCCTGTTTTTCATGTAGTTTTCACTTTCCCGGATAAAGTTTTCCACGTCATCGTCTTCTTGTATCTGTTGGTTACTATCGCCACAGCCGGTCAAGAAGATGAGGCTAAAGCTGATGTATGTGAAAACCCGAATCATGGGATCAAGAAATAGCTGTTTTGGATTAAGATTGTAACATCTTCAGCCCGTTCACTTCCTTTTCGGAGAGGAAGCGCCATTGTCCGCGGGCGAGGTTCTTTTTGGTGAGCCCTGCAAAATACACCCGGTCGAGTTTCACCACTTCATAGCCCAAATGTTCGAACATCCGGCGGATGATGCGATTCTTGCCGGAATGCAATTCCATGCCCACTTCTTTCTTTTTGGAGCCATCACCAATGTAAACAGCCACATCGGCTTTCGTGAATCCGTCTTCCAGTTCGAATCCGTCGCACAAGTGCTTAAGGTGGTTTTCCGTGACGTTCTTGTTCAGGGTTACGTGGTAAATCTTTTTCACGCCGTATTTCGGATGGGTCAGTTTTTTGGTCAGTTCGCCGTCGTTTGTAAACATCAAAACACCGGTCGTGGCCCGGTCGAGTCGCCCCACCGGATAAACGCGTTGTTTCAGTTTACCGAGGAGTTGCAATACGGTTCTGCGGCCGAAAGGATCATCAACGGTCGTGATAAAATCCTTGGGTTTGTTCATCACCAGGTAGACTTTACGTTCGCTGTGGATGGTTTCGCCACCAAAGTTCACTTTGTCGCCGGGAGAGATTTTCGCTCCGAGTTCGGTCACCACTTTACCGTTTACCGATACGGCACCCGACTGGATCAGCACATCGGCTTCCCGGCGGGAGCAAATCCCGGCATTGGCGAGGTATTTATTCAGGCGCACTTTGCCGTCGTCGGCTTTGGTGTGCGGGTTGTTCTTCTTGGCACCGGCAGGTTTGGCAGCACCCGGAGTAGCCTTACGTAAAGGTTTTCGGGTATAGGAACCGGCCTTACGTTGCGGTTTGTCGGATTTGCTATTTCGTTTTTTGTCAGTCATCAGTTAATGGTGTCTGTTTGTAAAGTATTCTTATTCAGTAAATTGTTTGTCATAATTGTATTACAGGTGATGTTTGCCTGCAATTGAATTTCGTTAAGTGTCAGGATAACCTGTGATAGGGTATAATGATAAAACATGTGTGTCTCCCAGGAATCATATCCTCCATTGTAATTTTTATAATTGTTGGTTGAGAAAACCAAGCCATCTGGATTAAATTCTTTAGCAATTGTATTAAACTCATCTAGCTTTTCCCTCAAAGTAATCGCACTGTATTCCTCCAATCCAGGAGTTTTTGTTGGATTTACGGGGTCTCCCAATCCCATTAACCAGGTAGGAATGTCACAATTATCTTTACTTTGAATGTATTTTAAAGAGATGGTATCGGCCACTTCTTTTGGGTATTTATCAACAACTTCATATAGTTTGCTTTTTAAGTTGATGAGATACACATTTAGGTCCTCGGTAGTATTATAAATTCTTAGGTTGTCTTTGTGAAATTGTGTAACGTTGAGTTTCGTATTGTAGAGTCTCAGATTATTGGCATTGTCTTCGATATTTTCAGCATTAACTACAACATTATCTAGTAGTGACTTAGTGGATCCACCCACACCAATGCCGTAAGTTAGCAACCCAAAACAAGCTACGGTATAAAATGTTCCTGGACTGAGGTAAATCTTTTCCTTGGAGGTGAAATAAAAGATCATGAAAAGAAACAAAACAATAACGCTAAAAAACAAACCGATGACGGTCATCGATCCGGAACCAGGCCAATGCATGATCTTGAATAACATGCCGGTAGAGAGTATCATCCCACCAAAGGCACCGACGCCATTGCAAATGGCAATGAATACTTTCTTTTCATAATTCAAGATGTTGCTGATTGCTACGGGGATCAGGTATAAGGATAAGGAGGAGGTTGAAACAATGATCAGGACTCCGGCACCTGGCCAATGGAGTATCTTGAAGATGATGCCTGCTAAAAGCATAACCGTTATCAAGAAACCTAAAATGGATACTACTTTCTTCATGTATTAGTTATTTTGGTATAATCGGTAGTGTATTCCACCCCGTTCTTGAGTTTTCCCGCGCTTCTGGTGAATTGAAATGGTTAGTAGGCTTTCTTTAAAACTTTCAACTTTCCAACTTACTAACTCCTTACCTCACTTCCCCACCGTTATCCGTCGCTTTTTCCGGAGAGACAAAGGCCAGGTTCCCTTCGTTATTCTCAGCCATCAGGATCATGCCCTGCGATTCGATGCCCCGGATTTTTCGGGGAGCCAGGTTCACCAGTACAGAAACCTGCTTACCGATCACTTCTTCAGGTGAATAATGTTCGGCAATCCCGGAAACAACGGTTCTGACGTCAATGCCGGTGTCCAGTGTCAGCTTCAGCAGTTTGTCGGCATTCGGGTGTTTCTCGGCAGCGGTAATGGTCGCTACCCGGATGTCCATTTTGGTAAAGTCGTCGAATGTAATCTCGTCTTTCATCGGTTTTGCTTTTGGGTTGGATTGTTTTACCTTGGTCGCTTCCAGTTTGGCGATCTGGGCGTCAATGGCTTCGTCTTCTATTTTCGGGAAGAGCAGTTCGGCCGGGTTGATTTGGTGACCGGGTTGCAATAAATTCACGTTCCCCAAATCATTCCAGGTGATATCAGGTAAATTAAGTAAATCAATTAATTTCCTGGAGGTGTGTGGCAAAAATGGCTGTATGGCGATTGCCAGGTTAGCACAAATCTGTAATGAAAAGTTCAGGATGGTCTTCACTTCATCACGTTTAGAGTCATCTTTAATCAGTTTCCAGGGTTCGGCATCGGCTAAAAATTTATTGCCCAGTCTGGCTAAACTCATGGCTTCTATCAAGGCATCCTTAAACTTAAACTCTTCCAGTAATTCTTCCAGTTTCTTTTTAATAACCAGAATTTGGTTGTAGGTTATCCGGTGCGAAATGTTGATTTCCTGGTTGTTGTTTTCAGGAATTTTTCCGTCGAAATATTTGTGTGTGAGCACGATGGACCGGTTCACGAAGTTGCCGAGGATGGCCACCAACTCGTTGTTGATGCGTGCCTGGTAATCCTTCCAGGTAAATTCACTGTCTTTGGTTTCCGGTGCAATGGAGGTGAGTACATATCGCAGCTCGTCTTGCTTACCTGGAAAATCTTCTAAATATTCATGCAGCCAAACCGCCCAGTTTCGGGAGGTCGAAATCTTGTCGCCTTCCAGGTTCAGAAATTCGTTGGCCGGCACGTTGGTCGGCAGAATGTAATCGCCGTGTTCTTTTAAAATGATCGGGAAAATGATGCAGTGGAACACGATGTTGTCCTTGCCGATAAAGTGGATCAGCTCGGTGTTCTCATCTTTCCAGTAATCTTCCCAGTTCTTGCCGTTATCAGCGGCCCATTGCTTGGTAGCGGAAATGTATCCGATCGGGGCATCGAACCACACATACAACACTTTTCCATCTGCACCATCAACGGGTACTTTCACACCCCAGTTGAGGTCGCGGGTAATGGAGCGGGGTTGTAAGCCGTTATCGATCCAGCTTTTACACTGACCGATTACCTGTTTACGCCAATCGTTCGGGTCATGTTGTTGTTTGTTGTCCAGTTTTCCGGTTTCGATCCACGTCTTTAGCCAGCCCTCATGTTGGTTCATAGGCAGGTACCAGTGGGAAGTCTCCCGGAGTACCGGTGTTTTGCCACTTAAGGTCGATTTGGGGTTGATGAGGTCGGTCGGACTTAAACTGCTGCCACACTTTTCGCACTGATCACCATAAGCGTTGTCGTAGCTACACTTCGGACAGGTTCCGGTTACGTAGCGGTCGGCTAAGAACTGTTGGTGTTCCTCGTCGAAGAACTGTTCGGAAGTTTCCTGGATAAAGGAACCCTGCTCGTTCAGGTCTTTGAAGAATTGAGCTGCTGTTTCGTGGTGAAGCGGGGAAGAAGTCCGGTGGTAGATGTCGAAATCGATCCCGAAATCTTCGAATGCTTTTTGGATGATCCGGTGGTTGGTATCCACAATGTGTTGAGGCGTGGTATTCTCTTTTTTGGCTCTTAAGGTGATGGCGGCGCCGTGCTCATCGGAACCGCAAACGAAGGCCACATCGGCACCTTTTGCCTTTAAATAACGAACATAGATATCCGAAGGTAAATAACAGCCGGCAATGTGTCCCAGGTGAAGCGGGCCATTGGCGTAGGGCAAAGCAGCGGTAACGGTATATCGTTTGTTGTTCATAAATTGTTGTCTCGTCATTTCGGCCTTGTGGAGAAATCTTCTTACTTTGTTACGGGGAATCTTGAAAATTCCACATTTCGGCTCGGAATGTCATTGTTATTTCAAAGTCGCAAATGTACATTTTATAACGTTTATAAATGCAAAAAGCACCCAAATTACAACGTGGTTCTACGGTAGCTATTATTTCTACTGCTCGAAAAATCTCTGAACAGGAAATTCAGCCGGCGGTAGGCGTTTTGGAATCATGGGGATTAAGGGTTGTTTTTGGGAAGCACCTCTTTCAGTCCGATCACCAGTTCAGCGGGACCGTAGCTCAGCGATTGCATGATTTGCAATGGGCTTTGGATGATCCGGAGATCGGAGCCGTAATCTGTGCCCGGGGAGGATACGGAACCGTTCAACTGATCGATCAGATCGATTTTTCGGCATTCCGAAACAATCCGAAATGGGTTGTGGGGTATAGTGATGTGACGGTGTTGCACAATCACATCAATCAAAATCTGAATATCGGAACTTTGCATGCGAGTATGCCGATCAATTTTCCGAATAATACGGATGAAGCGCTGGAATCCATGCGTGCAGCGTTGTTTGGGGAGTCGCTGCATTATAATTTCGATGGCCATGAGCTGAATAGAGCCGGACAGGCCGAAGGGGAGTTGGTCGGAGGAAATTTGTCGATCCTGTACAGCCTAACAGGTACTGCCTCACAGCTGAACACGAAGGGCAGGATTTTGTTTCTGGAAGATCTGGATGAGTACCTGTATCACATCGACCGGATGATGATGAATCTGGATCGTGCAGGGATGTTAAAAGATCTGGCCGGGATGGTAGTTGGAGGTATGACGGATATGAATGACAATGCGGTTCCTTATGGATTAGATGCCAAACAGATCATTCGGGAAGTAGTAAACAAATACGATTATCCGGTCTGTTTTGATTTTCCGGCCGGGCATCTCGACGATAACCGGGCGTTATTGATGGGAGCAAAGATTAAACTAACTGTTTCCGGGCAATGCAGGCTCGAGTTTAATTGAATTTCGTGTAGCCTTTCGGAATGGAAAATTCGCTTTCGCTGACCTTTTTACGGGTCATCTTTTCGGTGATCAGTTCCGCTTTTACTTTACCATCATACCCCACTTCTTTGCCCATGATCGGGAAGTAGCCGGCGTTGTCAGGAATTTGCATGAAATAAAGCGCGATGCGGTCTTTCCGCTTTAAAGCATCCATCAGGTCTTTGAAAAAGAAGTAGTTGGGCTGATCGACCACCCAGTACTCACCGGTGGTTTTAAAGTCATCGTTCTTCACTGTCCATTTGGTGCAACTGTATCCCTGGATGTCTTTCTTTTCGGTCGTTTTAAAGGATTCACATTTGCTCAGGTCTTTAGCGCTTTCATTAGCCTCCACATCCATATACATTTTGCGGTCGTGGTTAATGGCTATCACTTCTTTGGATTTCAGGTCTACCAGCATGGTGCCGACAACCTTTCCCTCCTGGTTGTATTCGTCGATCTTCACTTTACCATGACTGATCGTGTACATGTAATCCGTTTGGTCGAAATAATTTTTCCGGCTGAATTTGATGGTACCCTCAAAGCCCTGAGCGAAAAGTCCTGCAGTAAAGAACAGAAGTAAAATAAGGATGCTGAATTGTTTCATAATACACAAATTTAACAAGGCAAGGATACTAAAACTTGATTTGAATAACCTAAAAACGATTCTTAAGTAATAAATACTTTTTCACAACGTGTTGATTTCATGGTGAAGCACATGAAAACCGGTAAAAGGGGAGAAGAATTGGCTCTTGAGTTTTTACTTGATCTGGGGTATAAAGTTGTTGCCGTTAACTGGCGGGATCAGAAGTATGAGCTGGATATTGTTGCTCTGGATCAGGAGCAATTGGTGTTTGTCGAAGTCAAGACCAGAAGTACCGGAGCTTTTGGCAATCCCGAAGAAGCCGTCGGTGATAGGAAGCAGCAACACTTGCAGGAAGGAGCAGAATATTACCTGGAAAAATACGGTTTGGACAATGAGTGCCGGTTTGATGTGATTTCCATTGTTTTCCGACAGAACCACACACAATTGAGGCATATCATACAAGCATTTTAGTCTCAATTTTTTTTGTTTACCTAAAACGTTTAAATAATGTAACATTCGATAAATCAAATGTTTAAAGCCAAAATTAATTTGTTTAATGTTTTATTTAATGTTAATCAATTCATACATTTGAAGTTGTAGAAAAAAGTATAAACACCTAAAAATAAGCTGTTTATATTTTTTTAAATTAGACCTAAAACGATTTAGATTAAATTAAACTGAAAATGAAAGCAAGAAAAATCAACCTGAAGCAAGTTGTCGGATTTATGGTTTTGTGCCTGGGAATCAATTCCATTTCTTTTTCACAATGTAACAACAGTTCCAGTTACGGTTCCGGAACGGCTCCGACCAATGGCGGTTCAACAACCTTAACGACGTGTGCCTATGCCGGTGAATACAGCCCGATCAACGGTGTGGCCGCAGGAACCAACTATCAGTCGACCAGCAGCATTGCAACGGATTTCATTACCATTCGCCAGGGAACCCCCGGCGGGACGGTGATTGCTTTCGGTACAACACCTTTAAGCTGGACTTCTACCGTTGCGGGAACCTATTATGCCCATGTCAATACCAACTCGTCTTGTGGAACACAGAGTTCATGCCGCACAACAGCGGTTACTCACATCATGCCTTCGCCCGACGATCCGTGTAGCGCTCAAACGCTTGTTGTAGGTTGCGGAGGAACACGTTTGTTGGGTGATAATACCGGGATGACCAATTCGGGAATAGGAGCTCCGACCTGTGGAAGTTATGCAGGTGGTGATGTTTGGTATGTGTTAACGGTTCCTGCTTCAGGGAGTCTTCAGGTAGAGGCTTATGAACTCGGATTAACGGATATGGCCATGGCGATATACAGTGTTTCGGGTGCTTGTTCCAGTACATTTACTCAATTAGCTTGTGATGATAACAGCGGATTCGGGAATATGCCCAAGATCGTTTTGAACGGCCTCACTCCGGGAAATACCCTTTATGTGAAGATCTGGGATAATAACAACAACCAGTCGGGTACTTTCCATATTGATGCGGTTGACTTGAGTTCGAACTATTGTGTAACCGGAAACGGAACCGATCAGGGGAATGGCTGTGCTCAGCTCACCTCGGCCTCGAACAATCAGTTGGGATCCATCTGGGATGCGGATGATAAGTTGGATTTCACGAGCGACTGGACCTATGATTTTGTGGTGAACCTCGGAAATAACGACGGTGGTGCCGATGGTATTTGTTTCGTGATGCAGAACGATCCTGCCGGTTTGAGTGCTTCGGGAACATCCGGAGGTGCGATGGGAGCCGGTGGCATTTCCAATTCCCTGATCGTAGAGATCGATACCTACCTGAATACTGAAGATCGTAACGACGGCATTACCGGGGTGCTTTGTTCCGGCGGGCCCGATCCGGATCATCTGGATATCTGGTTAAATGGTAACGTAAATCCGGGGGGAAGCACCGGCTGTCCGGGGATCGGTGGTACGCGATACATACCCAACGCCGTTGCCCTCACCAGCGGAGGAGCTAATTACAACATCGAAAACGGATTGAATCATACGCTGCGGGTATCCTATGTGTCTGCTACCCAAACATTCACCGCAACCATTATGGATGCATCGGCAACAGTAAGCTACGGAAGCGTATCATACAGTCCACTCGACCCGATGGTTGTATTCGGTACCAATGCGCCATATTTCGGGTTTACCGGGTCTACCGGAGGGTTGAATAACCAGCAATCGGCCTGTCTGGCACCGGCTTTCGTATTGCCTGTTACTCTGGGTGAATTCGGAGCGCAGTGCGAAAATGAAGCGGTGGCCGTTACCTGGACCACCTTCTCGGAAATCAATAACGATCATTTCAACATTCAACGCAGCTACGATGCCATCAACTGGGAAACCCTGGCGCAGGTTGCAGGTTCCGGTAACAGTTCGTCAACGGTACAATACGAATGGAGGGATGAAAAACCGCTGAATACAACTGCTTATTACCGCTTAAAACAAACCGATTTTAATGGTGATTATCGTTTTTCGGAA
>JAGQZT010000072.1 GCA_020435335.1 Flavobacteriales bacterium
CATAGGATTCATGCCGGTGTATGCCGGAACTGTTGAAATCAAGGTAAAGGCATCTCCGTCCGCTTCTTTTCGCTTGATGTTATAGTGGCTCACATCGGCAGCGGTATCTACATAAAACTGAACCATAATATCCTGAGAATCAACCACAGTTGCTGTATAGAGGTAGTTAAATTGCGGATCTTTCAGGAAGTTGATGGTATTGATCTTCACATCGTTGGAAGAAGAACTGGCCGGTCCGGCACCGTTATTCTCATAACCCCGAACATAGAAGTTATAGGTAGATCCCTGCGTAATTCCGGCATACGAAAAATTGGTGGTGGTGGTATTCCCGATAAAACTATACGGAGCGCCATCCTTACTCACATAAACCTTGTAATCCACATTCAGCCCCGAATTAAAATCGTCGTACGGACTCCAATTGAGGTTAATGGTGGCCGAACAGATATTCACGGTATATTCCAGCAGAATGGTGTTGTGATAATTGACGCCGGAGGTACTGGCATTGTCACAAACATCAACACCAACCACACTGAGCTCTACGGTTTCGAAGTCGGAGTTGTTTTGTCCGGCGGGCAAGGTAAAGCAATTACCTCCCGAATTAACCATATTGATGCTGTCGTTGGCTCCGGTAACGGGATTGTACATAAAAATGATGTAGTAATCGATGTCCGGATCGGGAACACTTTGCCAACAGATGGTCACATTTCCGGCAGTATCCACGGTAATACTATCCACCACAGGCACGGAAACCAGACCGGATCCGCAATTGGCCTTGGATGCAGCGGCAAAGGCTAAGAGCAATATAAACAAAAACAGTTTTCTCAAAACAGAAATAGTCAGCAACAATACTACGTATAAGACTCTTATTTGTTGTATTAGTTGCTTTTTTCTTTTGACAAAGTTAATGCTCCTTTTTGGATTTTATGATATCGGTCGGCCAAAAGCGCCAGCAAGTCACTGAAGGTTCGCATGGCTTCCTTGGTTTCGGTGCTGACATCACTCTTATTCAATTTCAACAAAAACAGGGCATACAATGCTGTAAAACAGCTATAAATTTCGTTTCCGGCAGTATCACCCATTTTTTTTATGAAATTCTCAATATTTTGTCGCGACTTCAGATACTGCTGCTGATATTCCTGATCCTGAACCGTTGTAAGCAATGAATTGTGCAGGTTGTTCAGCTCTTCCAGGTAGCTGAGGTTGGACCGAAGATGTCCCTTTTCCGAAAGTCCTTGTTTCAACATCTGCTCGATCAGGTTTTGATACCACAATTTCATTTCCGAGCGAAGTTCTTCCGAAACCTCAAATTTATTGATCACCAGATCCTGAATCTGCTCCAGGTCAAATTCATTGGAACGAATAATATCCTCTATCTGCCACATATAAAGAATATATTCGGCAATGTTGGAACGTTCTTTTTCCTGGGCAATAAGCATTATTTGTTTTCTTTTGGTGCGGCAGGAGCGTTTTCCTCATCATACAACTTATTCAGACCACTGATCACATCATTGGAGATGTCGATGGTTTCGTTGTAATCCAGGACTACATTCCCTAACCGGGAGGCTCCGATCACAATATCGAACCCTTTTTCCTGGTTGAAATTTTTAATGAAATCCTTTACTTTCTTTTGGAACTTCTCATTCAGCTTAGCCTCCTCTTCCTGGAACTTGACAGCAAATTCATCGCGCATTTTATAGAGTTTTTGCTCTTCTTCCATCAGTTCTTTTTGTTTGGTCTGACCTTCGAACTGGGTCATGGTCGGTGCCGCTTTCTGGAATTCGATGAATTTTTTCTCCAATGCCGCCGACTTCGCATTGAGTTCTTTTTCATAGCGGCTTTCACGGGCTTTTAACTGATCGATCAGTTCCTTATACAATTTGTAATTGGTCTGTAACGAATCCACATTGATGTAACCGATCGCTCCGGTCATGTCCCTCGCGGGGGGTTCTTCCGATACTGCTGTTTCCGCAACTTCTGTTTCTTGAGCGGTTTCAGCCGTTTCTGTAGACGGCTGCCCGGAAAAGTGCAGGTAAAACAAGATAATAACAGCAATTGTAAGTACAGCATTCAATGCTAATGACAGGTTTTTCATAATAATTCGATTTAAAACAAAAACTCACCAATACAGTTGGTGCTGCAAAGGTGAGCAATATAATTAAGAATTAAGTACTTGCGTTTAATATAATTCCGGTTGTAAGGTGTTGTTGATGAATTCAAAAGGCAGGTTAACCATGCAGGCGAAGTCTTCACCTACTTCCTTCATATCATCATCTTCCACGGAGAAATGCCAGATCACATTCACGTCCGCACCTGATTGACGGAGATCGCTGAGGCGATACAGCATGAATAAGATTCTTTTGGATGAAAAGATGTTGAAATATTCCAGATCGAACACAAAATCGATCCTTTGATTTCCGATGTTACCATCAGCCTGTTCCAACCAGTCGATGAGCGGAGCATAAAAACTATCAACTTCAGTAACCACCGATTTCCCTTTAACCAGGAAGGTATTGGTACTGAGATCGAAAATAACCTCAGGAGACACGTCGGTTGCTGCTATCTTTAATATTTCCATTTTCTTATAAATTGGATATACAATATCTGAATAAAATCAATACTCGCCGGGAAATTTTATACGTATTTACTGAATTTTAAGATAAATCGCGGCTAATTATAGACCAACTGACGATTTCAAAGGCTTTTCATCTCCTTGAGCTTGCTGGCCTGCCGTCTGGATATCTCTACCTGCTTGCCATTCTTCAGTTTAACCATTAATCCACCGTTAAACCAACTTTCGATGGTGTCGATCCATTCGAGGTTGATGATGTGCTTTCGGTTGGCCCGGAAAAACACATCTTCATTCAGTTTCACCGCCAGGTTATTCAGCGATTTTAAGATCAGCGGTTTATTGGAATCAAAATAGACCCTAACATAGTTCCCTTCGGATTCGAACAGAGGCACATTGGCCAGCTTCACAAACCAGCATTTTTCACCATCCTTCACAAATACCTGATCATTCAATCCCAACTTGTCGGAATCGTTTACAAAATCCTCACGCTCCACCTTGATTTTCCCGACAGCTTCTTTCAGGCGCTCCGGCTGAATCGGCTTCAGGAGGTAGTCGAGGGCATTCACTTCAAACGCTTTGATCGCGTATTCATCGTAGGCCGTTACAAAGATCACATGGGGCGTGTAATCCAGTTCTTCCAGAACACCGAACCCGTCTTTCCCGGGCATGTGGATATCGAGGAATACCACATCCGGTTTTAACCGGTCTACTTCAATGATGGCATCATCCGCACTGTCGCATTCGGCTACGACTTCCACATCACTAAAGGCGGATAAGAGGTTCTTTAATTCCTGTCTGGCCAAACGTTCATCATCAACTATAACTGCTTTCATAGGCTTCATTTTAAAGGATTGTTTCTTTGGGGATGATCAATTTCGTCTTCACCTCTCCGTTACTGTTTTCGATCGAAAAAAGCGCTTTATCGCCATACAGCAACTGCAGGCGTTGAACCGTATTCAAAATACCAAAACCGGTTTCCGATTGTTTCTCCTTATCGTACGTACCGCTATTAAAAATGGTAATGATCAGTTTATCGTTTTCAACCGAACTGTTGATCCGGATCGTTCCGCCTTTCGGCAATTTAGACGTTCCGTGTTTGATCCCGTTTTCCACCAACGTTTGAACCATTAAGGGAGGCAGCAGGAATTTCCGGGAATCGTCGGCAATGTGTTCTTCGATCATCAGCCGTTCTTCAAATCGTGTTTTTTCCAGGCTGAGGTAATCATTGACCAGCTTCATTTCGTCTTCGAGCGGGATCAGCTTTTGTTTTCCCATTAACAGGGAATTTCTGAGCACATTCGACAATTGGGTGATCGCATCTTTGGCCAGCAGCGGATTTTCATCAACCAGCGCCCGGATGCTATTCATCGAGTTGAAGATGAAATGCGGATTAAGCTGGGATTTGAGTTTATTCAATTCCATTTCATTTTTTGCAGCCTGCCACCTCAGGTTCTTGATCTCTTCTTTTTTATAATTGTTCACGTAGTGAAACAGGAAATAAAGCAGAGACCAGATCAGGTACAATAAGGTCCAGCTAATCACCGAAGGAAAGGCATCCTGGAAGTTGAACACATAATCATTCCCCACGATCAGCCACTCGATCACTACCGATTTGAGCACATAAACCACTATACCGGAAACGATCGTGGCAATAAGGATACAGGGGATGAGCAACGGGATGTTAAACCGCATCCAGTTTAACCCCACCACCAGGCTTCGGTATGCATGAGCTACCAGTAGCACGATCAGAAAAATAGCAAGCAGGCTATAGATCAATTCCGTGGTGATCGGATTACCTGTCAGAATGTTGAATAGTCCGACAATGACAACATACGCTAACCATCCGGATACCTGAAAAAACCAGTAAAGTTTTTTTTTGTTCAGCAGCATGTTATTCTTTCATTATTCCCGGCCCAACCAGGCTTTTCTCAGTTTCAATTGTTCCGGAGTGGCATCGGGATTAAATTCGACGAGGAACTTTTTATTCTTTTCGACCAACACGGCTTTTGCTTTTAAGGTCTTGTTCTTAAACCCATCCCCTTCTCTTCGGGCTACTTCAACTTCCACCTTATCTCCCGGTTTTGTATTTTTCCGATAATTGGCCATTTGCTCCTGCACTTTGGTGATGTTTAGAACCTCTCCGTTGATCGCTACCAGTTCATCGTTTGTTTTGTAGCCCAGTGCTTTCCCGAACTCGTCGGCATTCCCCATGTCGGCCACAAACAACCGGCCCGTTTCCGGGTTAAAGCTCAGCATAACACTACCCAGGCTGATCTCTTTCACAACGGCATCCTTCTGGTAATTTACGCCGACCTTGGCCAGGTATTCTCCAAAAGGAAGCTCTTCTTTGCCTTCCACATATCTTTTAAAGAACTCGCGGGTTTCGGGAACGGTTAATTCGGCAATCTTATCAAACAACTGATCATCTGTGAATGACACCTCTTTTCCATAGGCTTGTGACAGTTTATTCATCATATCTTTAACGCCGATCTTCCCGTCGGTTTTCTCCCTCAGCAGGATATCGAGGCACATGCCGATCAAAGCACCTTTCTGGTACACATTGGCGTACTGACTCTTATGCTCATCCAGGCATTCCAGGCTCATTTCAGTGAAAGGCAAGTCATCTTTAAATCCGTTGGCTCCATTCATTTTCGATTCGACAACATCCAGATACTCTTCGGGCGATTGCATGCCACCGTAAACCTGAACGTGCCCGGCAAAATATTCCGTAACTCCTTCGTACATCCATAAATGCCTCGACATCTTCGGGTTGATGTAATCAAAATCACCGATCTCTTTGGAGTGAATGTTCAATGGCGTAACAATGTGGAAAAACTCATGAGCAGCCACATCCACCACAAACCCGGAAAGCTGTTCCGAAGGCATCTCAGGCAGGTAGTAGAATGAGGAATACGAATGTTCCAGGGCACCACTTCCTCCGGATCCGCTTTGTCCGGCATATAAATAAATGATAAAGGCATATTTGTCAACGGGTAGTTTTCCACCCAGATAATCCTTTTGCAATTCCAGAATTTCTTTGATGTCTTTCGCCAGTTCTTCGGATGAAGCTGCCTTATTTCTGGAATACACCGAAATCAGCACATCGGTATCACCGACCTTAATGAACGTGGTATCAGGCTCATTGTACATGATCGGCGAATCAACCAGATCCATGTAATTGTCTGTTTTGTAAGTATCCGTATTGCCATTTGATACAATATCGCTTAACCCGGTAGAGCCGTAAAATCCTTCCGGGTGTGTAACGTGCACTTCGTATGGTACTCTCTTCATGCCGTCAAAGTAGCCGAACAAGCCATGATTGTTCATCACGATATTAAGGTCTTTCTCGAAATTAGTCCCTGCCGGCTCAAAAACCAGTTCACTCACTTCAGCATCCCAGGTATCTTCCACCCAGTAGCTGATCTTATCCAATTGGCTGGCATTACTGATTTCCCAGCGGTTCTGATCCAAACGGTTCACACTCATGGCATTGCCTTGCTTGTCAAATGCTTCGAAATCCATCGCATATTGTCCGAAATCATAAATATGGTAGGTTCCGGGCACAATTTTAGGCATGTTATAAATGATCACATCCTCTTTGATCTCGGGCGTTTTTAATTCAACCTGGATCAGGTCGCTGCTGACCTTGTTCAAATCCACAAAAAATTCATACTTATTTTGTGCAACGAGGTTAAATGCTGCCAAAACGAAAATCAACCCAAATAATTTCTTCATAGTTCTAGTTTTACCCCTACAAATTTAATTGTTCTTCTATGCTTCGCATTGAATATTACATCAATGGCGGATTAACTGTATTAAAGGCAAAATGTGCCTGTAAATAAAAAAAGGGGCCAAAGCCCCTTGAGTAGCTTCTTTACGTACTAAAACATGGGGACAATATAGGTATTCCCATTGATGGTAACCGTAGCTTTATTATCGCAATCGCCGGCACCAAAATCAACATACCGGGTGGCTTTCCCGTTAGGCGACAGTTCCAGTTTACCACTTACCAACCAGCGGCAGCAAATCTCTTTCCTGAGCGGAGAAGTGATGTTCACCGTATAACTCAGCCCGTTTCTGTCCAATCCGTTCGCTGAACCGGTGATCAGGTAAACATCATCACAAACACCGGCAAGGCCATGCGAAAAGAACGTTGTGGAATCTCCTTCAATCCATTCGTTGGTCCTGTTGGATGCCCATGTGATGGTAGAATTATCGGTATAGGTGATCTTTCCGTTTACCACATCCACATCGAATTCCAGGTTGTTATTCGCATTTAATCCCATGTTGGTAATGGTTTTTGTTCCTTCTACTTTAACATCATTCACGAAATAATTCTGCGGCTGAATGGTTAAAATACTTCCGGCATTGCGGTACCGGTCGGTTAGCGTAACCACTAACTTCCCTCTTCGTTTTATGCCATAGGACCCGGTGCAGTTGGTTGTTCCGAAATCGATTTCCATTACTTTGGGCCAGGTTGTGTCTACCCAGGCCGGATTAATCGTAACGGTGGCACAGCTTCCGAAAGAATAGGCTCCGGATTTGTCTCCGGCATATTTGGCACTCTGACCTTCGTCATCAGCTGCTTCCTCAACTACCCGTTTAATATCGGCAAACAGGTTTTCTGCCGCACCGTTATCACGCGCCGAAGTTGTTCCTGTATCCAGTGGTGTATCATTGTCTCGTTTACAACTTTGAAGGGTAACAAATAGTGCTATTACAGCAAGGATCAGGAGGTTGGACTTTTTCATAACAAAAATTTTACAGCCTAAAATTACAAAAATTATACCATAGCTTAACTAAAAAATTAGTCGTACATATTACAGCTTTAGACGAATTCTGGAAACAAATTTGGTCATTTTACGTAAATTTGAGAGAAATAAACCTTGAACATTATGAAAAAGTTTGTCCTGATACTAGCCTTTGTCGTGCCTGCTGTTATGATGGCTCAAACTTCCCGAGACATCAACATGGTGATCCAAAAGACCATTGACCTGCATGCTTTAAAAAAGTTTTACAACGAGTCTGAAGAAGCCGGAGAGACTCCGCTGATCATCATCAACGATGATAAAATCCCTAACAACCTGATTGTTTTCAAGTTCAACAAGCGTGTTAAAATCATGACCTATGATGAGCTGGAAACATTCAAATCGATCTACAAGGGCAACCTCGACAGTTACTTTGTATTTGAGGTGATGGAGTTTAAAGATGATGTGGTTACCATTAAAGCTACTTTCCGCAAAAACGAGAAAATTGCGATCAACGTAAGCATGAAGAAGCAAGACCGCGATTGGACGATCACCGAATCTTCAGCCGGGTAAGATGAGCAAACTCAAGCTCGACCTTCACGACATTTACAACAATTCAAAAAAAATTGATGAGGCTCTGAACGAGGTGATCGAGGAGGCTTTGAATAATCGCATTAAGCTGGTGGAGATCATTCCCGGCAAGGGTTCGGGGCAGCTCAAGAAGAAAGTACTGCGATTCCTGCAGTTACCTCACATCAAGAATAAATATCACCGCATCGACAAGGACAGCAAAAATTTTGGGCGTATCTTCGTCCACTTTAAGCATTAAGCATGTTCAGTACCGGACAGAAAATATTCGCCCTTTGCTTCATCATTTGTTTTGTGGTGGTGATCGGTTATCAGTTTTACAAGGATCAGAAACGGAATAAACAACTGTTTAAGGGAACGGTCTGGATCCTGATCACCCTCGTAGCGATCATGATCACTTATGTACTCATGAGCCGTTTTATGCACTGATCATTTAGCCGCGTCGTACAGCTTCAATCCTTCTTCCAGCCACGCTTTGAAATCTTCCGGATTCCCGTGATGTTCGTAATCGGCGGAACCGTTGGTTAAATCTTCACCATTTGGTCCTAACATCCGGTAATAAGGCTGTGTATTGGTTTGATAATGAGTTGTTTGGTAGGCACTCCATTTATTCCCGACGGTTTTAAGCACTCGTTTTTTACCTGGTGCAAATTCCACCTCCACTTGTTCTTCCAGAGGCAGTTCGGCTTTTTCATCCACATAAAGTGAAATGATTACCACATCGTCGCGCATGATGTCGATCACTCCGGGCTCTCCCCACACATTCTCTTCCATTTTACGGCAGTTCACACAGGCCCACCCGGTAAAATCGAGGAAAGCCGGTTTGCCCTCCTTTTTGGCATAAGCCAGTCCTTCGTCGAGGTCGTGGAACAAATACAATCCCTGAGCTCCCAGGTGGGTTCCTTCGGGACCATGTTCCTGAGCACCAGACGTTGCCCCACCGGTAGCGCCTACACCATGAGGTGATTCGCTGTAAGACATCGGTGGTGGGAATCCGCTGATCAATTTTAGCGGGGCACCCCAAAGTCCGGGAATTAAATAGATCACAAAAATAACGGTAGCGGTACCCAACAAGGTTCTACCTACCGACAGGTTTTGAACCGGACTGTCGTGAGGCAGGCGGATCAATCCGAACAGGTACACGGCTAAGATGGCAAATATTCCGATCCAGATAGCCAGGAACAATTCTCTTTCGAGGTAATGCCCTTGCACAACCAGGTCGGCATTGGATAAGAATTTAAACGCAAAAGCCAATTCCAGGAATCCAAGAAACACTTTAACCGAAGTTAACCAGCCACCGGATTTGGGTAGGGAGTTCAACCATCCCGGAAAAGCAGCAAACAACCCAAAAGGTAAAGCAAGGGCTGCCGAAAAACCTAACATTCCGATCACCGGAACAATTCCGCCGACAGTTGCTGATTCGACCAACAAGGTTCCGACAATCGGTCCGGTACAGGAAAATGAAACCAGGGCCAGTACGAGCGCCATAAAGAAGATGCCAACCAATCCACCACGGTCTGAAGCTTTATCGGCTTTGTTAACCCAGGAACTGGGCAAAGTTATTTCGAATGCTCCCAAAAAGGAAATGGCGAAAACAACCAGCAGGATAAAGAAGAAAATGTTCATGCCTACTCCGGTAGAAATTTCATTGATCACATCCGGCGGCACGAATAGCGTCACTACAGAACCCAGGATCACATAAATCACAATGATGGACGCGCCGTAGAAAACAGCATTCCGGATGCCTTGTGATTTGGATTTACTTTGTTTGGTAAAGAAACTCACCGTCATCGGGATCATCGGGAACACACAAGGTGTTAAGAGGGCTGCCAGCCCACTACCGAAGGCCAGAAAGAAGATGGTCCAGATGGAGCGATCTCCACTTTCCTCATCCTTCTTTTCCTGAATAGTCTCATGATTTGCAGGAGCAACAGGGGTTTCTGCAACATGCTCAACAGCAGTGCTGTCTCCCTGTACTTCTGCTGCCGTATCCTCCACATTTTCAGGGTTTTCCACAGCCGTTTCCTCCTCACCACAGCCTTTGATCTTCACTTCGAAGTCGTGCATCCATGGGTGGTCGTCTTCGAGGAAGAAGCGGTCGAG
>JAGQZT010000073.1 GCA_020435335.1 Flavobacteriales bacterium
CGACGATCCCCTGCGCATGATGCGTGCGATTCGGTTCTCCGCTCAACTGGGATTTGAAATTGAACACGATTCATTACAAGCCATTCGCAAGAATCGGCAACGCATCCGGATTGTCAGCAAAGAACGTATTATTGACGAACTCAACAAGATCGTTCTATCACCCGTGCCCTCGGTAGGATTCAAGCACTTGTTCAATACCGGACTACTGGAAATCATTTTCCCGGAAATGGCAGCTCTGCACGGGGTTGAATTTATCGGAAAACGGGGACATAAGGACAATTTTTACCATACCATCAAAGTGTTGGACAACATCTGTGAGCATACCGATAACCTGTGGCTTCGTTGGGCTGCCATCATGCATGACATTGCCAAACCGGCTACAAAGCGGTTCGACAACCAACAAGGTTGGACTTTTCATGGTCATGAAGATAAAGGAGCACGAATGGTTCCGGGTATTTTTAAGAATCTGAAATTGCCGCTCGACAGCAAAATGAAATACGTGCAGAAACTGGTCCGCCTCCACCTCCGTCCGATTGCACTGGTCAAGGAAGAAGTGACCGATAGTGCAGTGAGACGACTCTTGTTTGAAGCCGGAGATGATGTGGAAGACCTGATGACACTTTGCAATGCGGACATTACTTCCAACAACGAAGAGAAAGTCAAAAAATACCTCGCTAACTTCAAGAAAGTTGAAATCAAACTAAAAGAAGTTGAAGAAAAAGACAAATTGAGAAACTGGCAACCGCCGATATCAGGAGAGCAGATCATGGAGACCTTCAACCTGAAGCCATGCCGGGAAGTCGGGATCATTAAAGATGCCATCCGCGAAGCGATCCTGGAGGGTGATATTGAAAATAATTATGAGGCTGCTCATGCCTACATGATGAAACAAGCCGAGGAAATCGGATTGAAAGCGATAAAATCGTAATTTTATTGAACCAAACTAAAGGGGTTATGAGTATTTACAAGTTCAGGGTGTTATTGGATGTCGATTCAAATGATTCGATTTTCCGGGATGTGGAAATTAAAAGCACCCAAACCTTCTTCGATCTGCATGAGATCATCGTGGCGTCATTCGGTTTTGACAATTCGCAGATGGCTTCTTTTTACCTGAGTGATGAGGGGTGGAACCGCGGACAGGAAATCGCCTTGTTCGACATGAATCTGGAAGGTGATGATTCCAGGATTCTCGTGATGGAACAAACCAAGATCAACACGCAGATCACCTGTGTCGGGGCTCATTTGCTGTATAGCTACGATTTTTTAAACATGCGTAATTTCTTTATCGAACTCATCGAAAGCAAAGTAAAAGAAGATGAGACCGCATTTTACCCTAAAGTGGTTTACAGTCAGGGAGAACCTCCTCTCGCTGAAGCAGATCAAAGCATGATGTCTGAAGAAGAAATTGCCGATCAACTGTTGCGCGAATCCGGCTTTGAGGACGACGATGACGATCTCTTTAACGATGACCTGTTCGAGGATTTCGACGACTTCGAAAACTTTCAATAATGCTTCCGTTACTGGTTGTGATAACCGGCCCTACCGCTGTTGGAAAAACAGCCCTCTGCGTAGAGCTGGCCAAACATTTTAACACGGAAATCATTTCAGCAGATTCCAGGCAGTTCTATCGAGAACTTTCGATCGGTACCGCAAAACCCTCTCCCGAAGAGATGCAGGGCGTACCTCACCACTTCATCGATCATCTTTCCATCAGTGACACCTACACGGTCAACGATTTTGAACAGGAAGCCATCCGGCTGATCCAACGCCGATTTGAAGACCAAAACATCCTCATCCTGACGGGTGGCTCCGGTCTCTTTATCGATGCGCTATGTCACGGTTTCGACGAAGACCTGCCCGCAGGCGATGATACCATCCGAAACGAATTGGAAGCCCTGTACGAAAAATACGGCATTACCATTCTGCAGGAAAAACTCAAACAACTCGACCCCTATTTCTATCAGGAAATTGATCTCGACAATGTAAAACGATTATATCGTGCCATTGAAGTCTGCCTGCTTTCAGACAAACCGTATTCCGAAATCCGAAAAGGTGAAAGGCAAAAAAGACCGTTCAAAATCCTAAAAATTGTTCTTAACCGTGATCGCGAAGAATTGTACGGCAGGATCAATCAACGAGTTGACCTGATGATAGAACAGGGACTTGAAAAGGAAGTCCGGGGCGTTTTACCTTACCGGGACAAGAATGCACTGAAAACCGTGGGCTACCGGGAATTATTTGATTATTTTGACGGCCGTTGTTCGTTCGGAGATGCCGTGGAAAAAATAAAAGTAAACTCGAGAAGGTATGCCAAAAAACAATTAACCTGGTTCAAAAAGGATGAAGATTATCACTGGTATCATCCCGATCAAAAAGAGGACCTCATTCAATTGATTTCTTTCAATATTAATTGATACATTTGGAAAAAACTATACTATGGAAAATCAAACACAACAAAACGATCCGGGTAAAACCGTAGCCATTCTGAGCTACTGTACACTGATCGGATTCATCATCGCCCTGGTTATGAACGGCGATGATAAAAACAAATCGGAACTGGGCGTATTTCACATTCGCCAATCGCTAGGCATTTTTGTGACCAGTTTCTCGATGATGATCATCAGCTTTATTTTCATGTTCATTCCGTTTATCGGATGGATCATCTCGCTCCTGATCAACATTGCGTACATCGGAATCTTTATATTCTGGATCATGGGATTGATTGCTGCCATCAATGCTGAGCGCAAGGAATTACCGATTCTCGGAGCGCATTACCAAAAATGGTTTAGCGGAATCAAGTAACTAATAATTCTCACGGAGTTTTTCAAATATGCCCGCAACTGCCGGGCATATTTCCGTATTTTTCAGCGACAGATTCAGAATCTGATGGAATCGTTTCCTGTCGGTATGTGGATACTCCCGGCATGCTGTAGGTCTGCTATCATACACCATGCAATAATTTTCATGATCCAGAAACGGACAGGGAGCTTCCGGATACACATAATCCCCATCTTCGTCAATAACCAGATACTGTTCAATAAACACGGAAGGCTTCATTTTAAGGTGCCTGGCTAAACGATCAATATCCCGCTCATAAAAGGTCGGACTGGTTGTCTTGCAGCAATTGGCACACTCCAGACAATCAATGGTCTCGAATGCTTTATGATGCATCCCATGAACCTGATCATCCAGATTCTTCGGCTTGGATCGTTTCAGCTTCTTCACCAATGCCTGATTCTCTTGCCGGTTGTTACGGGCCGCATCTATTTTTGAACGCAAATCTTCTTTCATCACTTCATTGCTCTTGTCATTTCCCGTTTCCCCGGAGGACCAGGCAAAGCCTCCACATCAAACCCTACTGCCTTCAGGGTTCTTTTTACACTCCCCTTGGCACAATAAGTAACCAGCACACCTCCTGGGGTTAAAATCTGATACAATTTTCTAAAAATACCTTCTTCCCACATTTCCGGCTGGACACGAGGCCCGAAAGCATCGAAAAAAATGAGGTTTACAGAGTCATCGGTTTTAAAATCCTGAATGCTGACATGATGCTTCCTGAAATTGAAAAACGAAGTAAGCCGGTTGTCATCTTCCCACGGACTTTGATGAATCCTGTTAAAATAACCACACTCTTCCTCAGTTAATCCTATCGCTTCCTGATAATTCAACAAAGCAATCGTTTGCTCATCCAAAGGCTTGGCTTCAATGGCTGTATAATGAATCATTTGGTTGATCTTTTGAGCCTCCAGCAGGGTCAGAAGCGCATTCAGTCCCGTGCCCAGCCCAACCTCTAAAATGTTCAAATCCGTTTGCCCGGCGAAATGATTTAACCCATGACGCAAAAACACGTGACGTGCTTCCTGAATGGCTCCATGAACGGAGTGATAGGTTTCATCCAGTTCAGGAAGGTAGATGGTGTTGGAACCGTCTGATGTTTGTTTGATCACGTATTTGTCCATTTGTCGACATTTAGCTTATCCGATCTGCTCATGTAAACCATCGTGCGTAAATTTGTGAAAAAATTCAAGCTATGATCTATAAAGAGGATGTCGACAAAAGTATGTCATTTCAGGCATACTACCAATTGGTAGAAGAATTAGCCGGGAAAGGAGGAACTACCGGCCTGGATCAGAATGAATCGTTGATCGAATATACCAAACTGAATTATTCACGGATGAAACGCATCCTGAAAACGACTCCGATTGCCCCGGAAGTGATTGACACTGTTCACTGTTTCACAGAAAAACTCACCTGGTTGGTTCTTGCCGAAAGTTGGTGTGGGGACGCGGCTCAAAACATACCGGTTTTGGAAAAAATCGCCGAAGCGAATCCTAATATCGAAGTCCGAATTATATTACGCGATGAAAATCCGGATATTATGGACCGATTCCTGACCAAAGGAAGCCGATCCATTCCCAAATTAATTGCCATCGACGAGAATTATCAGGTTTTGGGAACCTGGGGGCCCCGCCCCTCGTACCTGCAGGATTGGCTTTACCGTGAAAAGAATGATCCGACTATGGAAATGAGCACCCTGAAAGTTGAGTTTCAAAAATGGTATGCGCAGGACAAAGGTCAAACTCTTCAACGTGAAATGATCCTGTTAATGAAAGAATGGTTGGAAAAGGAATGTTTCGGCCATTAAAAACTGTACCGGGCACGAAGAAAGATGGCATTCGCCAGGTTTTCAAAACCATCGGCCGATTCACCGAAATAAATCTGTCCGGTAAGATCCGTATCGATATTATCACTTACTGAGTGTGAAATGGACGGCATGATAAAGAGGATATTCATGCCCTGACCGTAAATCACAGCCATGCTACCTCCCCATTTCGGATTAAAAGAACCCGATACCTGGCCAAAGTAGGAAAATTTAGTCGGCATGAGGCTTTTGGCCGACAAATTACCAGCAAGCAGGCTTTGTTGAGTCGGGTTATTCATGACCTGATTCATTCCATTGGAATTTAACAAAAAGGAACCATTGATGTAAATTCCGTTTTTAAACGAGTAGTCAACGGAAAAGGATGACAAGAATGCCCTGGTATTTCCTGCGACATCCTCCTTGGGATAAAAATACGTAAGCTCCCCTTTAAATCCCGCGTTTTTCAGATTTCCGGCCCATCCTCCTCCCAAAGCAAGATCCGTGTAATAGTTAGCCCCCAACAATTGGAAATCATACTTCCATTTATTGAATTTCACCAGTCCGGCAATGATCGAATGATCCAAATCTTCACCGGGACGATAAGCAGCTTCTACACTCGAGAAGTTTCCTGTAAAATATTGCACCCTCAACGCATCGGATCCCGGCCGTTCCTGATAGTCGAAATCAACAAAATTATAGGCATTAAAAAGGTCGTTGGTATTCCACAGCAAATTGATCCCCCAGTTGATTCGTTGGCGACCGGCTGAAATTTCCAGCTTCTTGCGTGTATAATTGAAGTACGCCCGATCGATGACCGTGCTGAAGATCAGATTATTATTATTTACAGGTAAAAAGGACAAATCCACTTCCCCGTTATCCTGGCCGATGTAGTTGCCATAGAAGGGTTGGGAACTGGAAACCGTATTACCGAAAAAAAGCCTATTTCTCAATTCGATTCGTAACACCAACTGATCGGTAAAATCTCCCCTGAAATTGATTCGGTTATGAATTAAATGATCAAACTGAGTGTCCGAACCTTTTTGAAAACTAACCGATGGCATGTATTTGACGTAACCGTGTAATGAAAACTTATCCGTCCATTTGGAGTCGTCCTGGGCAACAACAGCAATTGCCATCCAGTTGATCATAAAAACTATAAACAGTTTAATTTTCATGCTGGATAACATCTGAAATAATCTTACCGTCCTCTAATGTTATAACTCGGCGTGCCCTGTCGATCACCCGCTGATCGTGAGTAGAGAAGACAAAGGTGATGCCCTCTTCTTTATTCAACCGATGCATGATGTCTAATAAATTTTCGGCGGATTTGGAGTCCAGGTTGGCTGTAGGTTCATCAGCCAGGACAAAATCCGGTTTTGACGCTAATGCCCTTGCTACAGCTACACGTTGCTGCTGCCCGCCACTCAGTTGAGATGGTCTGTTGTTCATTTTATCTTCAAGTCCGACTTCTTTTAGTAAAGCCTCGACACGAGCTATCCGATCTTTAGCCGGTATATTTTGCAACAACATTACAAACTCTGCATTCTCCTTTGCACTTAGTACGGGTATCAGGTTATAACTTTGAAAAACAAAACCGATATGCTTAAGCCGAAAATTAATCAGTTCATTCTCCGACAGTTCATTTAAGGCAATTTGATTTACTTTAATCGTACCGGAAGTTGGCCTGTCTAACCCACCAATCATGTTCAGCAGTGTTGTTTTTCCGCTTCCGGAAGGCCCGACGATTGCTGTAAATTCATTGTCTTCAATGCTTAAATTAACTTGATTGACAGCATGAACAGGTACAACACCTTCGAATATTTTGGACAGGTTTATGGTTTCAATTACTTTCATCTGATTATATTTTTCTTATTGCCTCAACAGGTTTTAATCGTAATGCTTTTATTGCCGGATAGATTGCAGCCAGAACAGCCATAATGATTACCATCATAGAAACAACCAGGTAATCCATGTATTCTAAACTCGGATAAATGACATTTGAAAACCCCATATCCGCATAAGCTGCGTCTCCTAAATTAATGCCATGGGTTCCAAAGTAGCTAATCGAACCATAGGAAAGCAAGATTCCAAGAGGAGCTCCAAGAAAGGTTAAACAAATTGTTTCAACAACAATCATCATAAAAACCCTGGTTTTTGACATACCGATAGACATCAACATGCCGATTTCTTTAACCCGCTCCAAAACAGCCATGAGCATGGTATTCACGATACTAAACAAGAGTGCCACCAAGATGATTCCCACAATGATAAAGGTGTAGGTATCCATCATTTCGATCATCATGCGCATGCCTGTAGATAAATCCATCCATGGAAGCACTTCCAGTTTAGGATAAACATGCTGGTATTTATCAGCCATGCTTTCTGCCATGTCATGCCTGCCCAGTAATACGGCAATCTCATGCAGGCTGTTTCCAACACCTAAGAGCCGGGCCATGTCATCTCGCCTTACAAATACGTTCAACTCATCGTACATGCCATTTTGAGTATCGAAAAGGCCTACAACCTTAAATGCTCCAGCAACAATATTCCCTTCCATATCCTGCATGGTAAGCACTACCTTCGACTTGATTTTCACTTTGTATTTTTCAGCGATTTTCCTGCTGATGAGAATCGGATTACGTTCAACTCCACGAAAGTATTCTCCTTCAACAAGTTTCTCATTGATGCCGGTCACAATGGATTCATCATCCGGATTAATCCCATTTAACCTGACAGATCCGTTCTTATTAGCCGAACCCAGCATAGCCATCGTAACGATCCGGCCGGAAACACCGATCACCTCTTTTTCTTCTTGAATGGCTTGAACTATGTTTTCTCCATCGTTCATCAGGAGTTTCACCTGCAACTCTTCTCTAAATCCCGGCTTATGAATTTGAAAATGAGACATTTCCATTTTAATGACACTGTCTATTTTTTGATTCATCATTCCATGGGTAAAAGCCGATGTAAACAGACCTGCCCATAGCCCCAGGGCTATAGCAATAAAGACAACTGTACTCCTAACTTTATGTCTCCAAATATTTCTCCAGGCAACTTTAAATATCATGCTATGCTTTCATTTGTTGAATGGCCTTAACCTGTAATAATCTTATAAACGGAAAAATCGCAATCATACTGGATATCAATAAAATAATAATCGCTTGTTGTGTAAAAATGGATGGATCCAAAGAAAACTTAATCATAGCTTCTAACCCATAATCTTCATAAACATCTGCCATTTCTTCTCCGAAATAAATGGGATTCTCATGAAAATAAGTGCAAATCGGTAAGGAGATCACACTTCCCAAAATAACTCCCAGAATAGAAAGGATAATGAGTTCAAGCCATACCATAACCGCTAATTTTACTCGTTTCATACCTATGGCTACCAAAACACCAAACTCGTGTTTACGTTCCGACAGCATCATTAGCATAGTACCGAACAACCCAAATGTAATAACCATATAGAGGATAAACATGAATACATACCCCTCCATTTTATCCGTTTCAATCATATTCTTCAGTTCAGGAGCCAGTTCCTCCCAATCTCTGGCTACGAGTTCCTGACCAAGTACTGAGTTAAGCTTATTCACGCCTTGCCTAACGTCGTCATTATCCTTAAAATGCAGAATGATGTTCGTATACATGTTCTCTAAACCGTAGAATGTCTGCGCCTCTTGGATCGGTAAAAAAACCAGTTGATTACTTAGCTCCGGGGAACCGAAATTTACAATTGCCTTAACCCGGTATTTCCCGGCGGCAGTTGAACCATGATATCCCTGACTGAGCAATACAACAGTATCCCCCACTCCCGCCTGTAATCTTTCGGATAGCCCGGACCCGATCATAACCTGATCATCAGAGAGATCGATTAGTTCTCCATCCGACAATCGGTCCTTTAACCCGATGTATTTTTGCTCCTTCTCTACATCCACGCCTATGATCAGTACTCCTTTATTGGAACTGTCTGAAACGGCTAAGGCAAAATTTTCAATCCGGGGAGAAAACCCATCAATTGCTGAAATGCCTTGCAATGCAGCCTTTAGATCATCATTAAAGACCAATACATTATCTATGGAACTATCATCAACATATGCCTTGGATTGAATCTGGGCAAATCCGGTAAAGTCCCCGATGAGCGATTTAATCATGTTTTCATAGACTCCGTTTTTGGCACTCATCATCAAAACAGACAGGACCACAGCAATGGACACTGCAATCAACGTAATGAAGGTTCTTGATTTATTACGCCATATATTTCGCCAGGCCAGCTTAAAGTACATTATTTGAGTTTTTTCATGTTTTGGGTACTGAAAAACCCAGCTTGGATGGGTTCATTAAATGTAATATCGGTGTAAATCATCACCGTCTTATGCCCTTCCTTGTCTACCGGAATCATTTCCAGTTTGGAAGGGAGCTTTCTTCCTCCCAACACCTTTATATCAGACGCTTCCATCAGATTCACCAGTTCCTCGTCTTCATCATAAAACTCTGCTTTTAGCTGAAAAAAATTAACCTTATCGATGTAGCTGACGATCTTACCCCAAACCACGGCTGCATCCTCCTTCGGAATCAATTCGATCTGATAACAAAGTTGTCCGTTTACCATTTTCTCTCCGATCACCTTTTGGTGATAATCCTCCACAATGGATGACTCTTTCACCAGGTCATCATTTGTAAAATCGGTTCCCATCCAGTTTTGCATCATCATGGATGGCGGCATTTTAATGATGCGCTCAATCGAAGGCATCCAATTCCAGACTTCTTTATCTTTCATTAAAAAAACCGTTCCCTTATCTTTTACAGGCGAAGTAACCAATATCATGCTCAACTCGGTTCCCTTTGCCCAGGTTTTCAATTGCATTTCTTTGGTCCATTTCGGCCGGACTGTTTTAATGATTAAGCTGGCTTTCGTTGTTTCTATCCCCTTCATAATCTGATCTGATTTCTGGATGATCTCTTTGGCCGTAAGCTTTTCCTGGGCAGATGCGTGTCCCACATGAATTCCGGCAAAGAATAAGTAAACGAGTATTTTTTTCATAGTAGTCATTTTAGTCAAAGTAATCATTATTATCCCGCTCTAAAAATGATTTACTTTAGTTTTTATTGTTTTTCGGTTTAAACTCATACCGAAACCCCTGTTGTATTTCCTGTTCGTCAGACCAGGGAAGATCGGTTTCGTTTTCATCCTCCTCCTCTTCCTCCCATTCGAACTCAATTTTTTGAGGTCCCTGATTCCTGTAATATATCGCGAGGATCACCCCTGCCACAAATCCCCAGAAATGCCCTTCGAAAGAAACGGTCAGGTCAACGGGAAAAATTCCCCAGACCAAACTACCGTATATGAATATAACGACAAAAGAAAGTGCAATTAGTTGCTTGTTTCTCCGGATAAAACCGCTAACCAGCAGAAAAGAAAACAACCCGTATAAAAATCCGCTGGCACCGATGTGATAGGCTTCACGGGCAGAAACCCAGGTCCAAATACCGACCATCAGGTAAATCCATACACTCACTTTAAGGGCAATTTCCTTGTAGAAATAAAACAATGCAGACCCAAGGATCAGCAACGGAACGGAATTATTAAATAAGTGTCCGAAATTGGCATGAATCAATGGTGAGCAAAGTATGCCAATAAGTCCGCTAAACTGCCTTGGCAACACCCCAAATCTGACAAATGAAACATCCAGTGCGTAAGACACAAAATGAATAAATCCAATAGTAGCAACGAACAACAAGGGAATGATTAATGCATTACCTATTTTTAACTTTTCCTGTTTTTCCATCTGAATACTCCCGGTCGAATACCATGCCAATGAAAATATGGCAGATTATTTGATGTTAAATGTTGTTAACGAAATGCATTTTGTAAAAATGTTTAATTATATTTGATGAGTTTAAGTATTGAGCATGAAGAGTCATTTTTTCATAGTTTTTCTTTTAGTGTGTGCTGTCGGGCTAAGTGCCAACGCCGGCAACACCAACAATGATCCGAAACAGCAACAGGAACAGAAAAAGACTGTTAAACCGAAATATGACTTCAACATCTTTAAGTTTTTTTCGATCCCGTTACCTCAGGTGGATTCCTTGAAGCCTTCAAACAACACCCAGCAAAAGAGCTTCTTTACTTTTAGCTCTACTCAGCCGGTGTACAATAAGAAGAAGTTAATTCTGGCTATTTAATTCCCTTTGCTTTCTTAATATTTTCGTAAGCTTCCTGTACTTTCTGGAATTTTTGCTTGGCAGCTTCCTGATATTCCTCTCCCATGTGTGATATTTTGTCAGGATGGTATTTTACCGCCATTCTTCGATATGCCCTTTTAATCTCCTCTTCCGTTGCATTGGTCTCAATCTCCAGAATTTTGTAATCGCTGTCCACCTCTTTAAAAAACATGGCTTTGATGGATTCATAGTCTCTCTTTTCAATCCCCAGTAATCCTGAAATCCTGGAGATCACCTGCAATTCGGCATGATGGATTTGCCCATCCGCATTGGCCACACCGAAAAGCAGATGCAACAATTGCAGACGAGCCGGATATAAGGTGTAGGTTCTGATCTGGAAGCAAACCTCTTCAACACGGATATCTTGTTTTAAAAGGTCTCTCAGCAACAAAAGATGCTGCCGGGTACGTTCCGATCCAAATTGCTTGTAAAAAAAATTCTTCACATAAGCCAACTCCGACTTCAGTACTTTACCATCAGCTTTCATGACAGCAGCCACCAGAACCAGCAGATTATATCCAAATTCTCCGGGTTTGCTGCTATATCCCGTTCCTCTTCCGGCTTGTTCTTCATCCCCATGCAAGAGCTTATCTACGATAGATCCGATTAAAAAACCTAAAAAAGCTCCAATTGGTCCAAATGCGATCAAACCGACTCCTGCTGCTATCCATTTCCAAAATTTTATCATAATTCCATTTACTTTGATCCCTCAGACCTAGCCTTACAAAATTCGTATAAAATTTATTTTTTTTATTGCTTATTTTTTTTGAATATTCGCACAAAAAAAGATTGAGTTCCAGTGTATTGCCATATGAAGTTGTCCCTCCTGCCATTAAAAGCGGAACGGTATATTCTTTTGAAACGGATAGCGGTGTGGTTTATGAGGTGCGTTTTGGCAGAAAGCAGGACAATATTTTGAATGCAACAATCGTTTTTGGTGTGACCAATGAAGAATACGATGGGGAGGAATACAGCATAACCAACAAAGGAGAAGTTTATCGCGTGATGGCAACCATTGTTGAAGTTGTACGTAAGTATAAACACGAACATCCGAACATCAATCTATTTGAGTACACCGGAGAGCAAAGCGAAAAGGAAAAAGAAAAAAATAAAAACGTGCGTTTAGCATTATACAACAGATACATCCGAAAGGTTTTTGATGAC
>JAGQZT010000074.1 GCA_020435335.1 Flavobacteriales bacterium
AGTTTGGTGCCACCGAAATAGCGAACCACGATAATCGCGATGTTGGTCAACTCAAACGACTGAATTTGCCCGAAGATCGGAGCTCCGGCGGAGTTGTTCGGTTCACCATCATCGCTGTAGCGGTACTCGTTGTCGGTTAAACCGAACTTAAAGGCGTAACAATGATGGCGGGCGTCGTGATACTGCTTTTTCAGTTCGGTCAGTTTCTCCTTGAATTCCTCTTCATTGAAAACCGGATAGGCAAAAGCCAGAAATTTACTGCCTTTTTCTTTGTAAAGGCCTTCGCTGGGTTCGGCTATGGTTCTGTAGCCGTCTGTCATCGGATAAAGGTGATCATGAAAATGGAAAGCACGGCAAATAAGAGTCCCAGCCAGTTGGCGCCGGATAGTTTTTCTTTGAAAAGGAGTAAGCCAACCAAAGCCGATCCGATCACCACACCCATGCTTACAACCGGGAATACTTGCGAGGCTTCCAGTCCGGAACTCTCCAGAGCATTGAAGAAGAAGATGAGTGAGGCAAAGTTGGGAAGCCCGAAGATCAATCCTCCCAACAAACTTTTCAGCTTGATCCGGGGTTTTTTACGGATCGATTTTCCCAGTAAGATCAACACGCCACTGATGCCGGCGATGAATAACAAACACATAAAGAAAAGCCCTTTATCCGTGTCGTTCACTACAGTTCGCTGAGCATGGTTAAAAACGGTGTCGGCGATACCCTGCCCGATAAATACGAGGATGATCAGCCATAAAAAGCTCTTGTCGAAGCTGAGTTTTTTCTTTTTGGTGGAGGAGAGGTAAATACCGATCACAGCCAAAATAAACCCGACAACCTTTACCCAGGTGAGTTGCTCTCCGGGGTAGATGATCAAAGCCATGCCTACGGGTACGAAAAGGGAAAGCTTGTTGGCAATCGTAGTGATCGCAATGCCTACTTTTTGCGTACCGATGGCGTAGAGGTTAAAAGTGACGACGAACAATATGCCGATTACTGCCGCATGGTAGATCCAGTCGGCTTGCAGAACGTATTGCAGGGAGAATTCCTGTCCGGAAAAAAACAATCCGCAGAATCCGGCAACGAAATAGTTCACGATCAAAGCCTGCAAATTATCGATGCCCAGCTTGTCAAAGAACTTAAACAAGATGATGAGTACATTAAAGGCGATGATGGTATAGAGGATGTCAAGCATTGACGTAGATGTTTAATCGGTCGCTATCAAACTGAAGGGCTTGAAACGGAGGCTGTTCAATGATTGGAGCGGGTAAGCCGTTTCCGAATGATATTTCACCGGTAAAGACTTTGGCTTCATCCCACAGGTCGGCATCCAGAAAAGCTTGCAGTAAGGTAGCTCCGCCTTCCACGAAAAGCGACAGGATGTTGTGTTCGTATAACAAGTGTAGCAATTGCGGAATCAGCTCTTTTTCCGGATCGATTTTAACGTATTCCAGGTTTGGCTGAGATTCGTTCCTGATACCGTTGACGATCCAGGTTGGAGTGGAACCATCAAAAACATGTAAAGTGCCCGGGAGCCTTAGCGACAGGTCTATTACAATTCGTAGTGGATTTTTCCCTTCCACTTCACGCACGGTTAGCTGAGGGTTATCATTCAGCGCCGTATTGGTTCCGATCAGGATGGCCTGTTCTTCACTGCGCCATTGGTGAACGAGTTTTTTTGAAGTAGGTGAGGTGATCCAGTTATCTTGTTGTGTATTTTGAGAACGATCAACATCAATAAAACCATCCTGCGTTTGCGCCCATTTTAGCGTAATGTACGGACGTTTCTTAGCATGAAAGGTAAAGAATCGCTTGTTCAGTTCAAGGGCTTTTTTCTCGAGGATGCCTACCCGAACGTCGATACCGGCCATCATCATGTTCTGGATGCCTTTACCGGCCACTTCGGCGTAGCTGTCGATGCAGCCGATCACGACACGGGGAATCTTTTTTTCAATGATGAGGTCGGAGCAGGGAGGCGTTTTTCCATAATGTGCACAGGGTTCCAGGCTCACGTAGAGTGTGCTGTCGTTGAGTAAGGACGAGTCTTCTACGCTTCGGATGGCATTCACTTCAGCGTGAGCCTCGCCATAGCGTTCGTGGTAGCCCTGACCGATTATTTTGTTTTGATGGACAATGACACAGCCAACCATAGGATTAGGCGCTACATCGCCCATTCCTTTTTGGGCGAGGGCAATGCATTGACTCATGTATTTCTCATCCGTGGTCATGCTACCAAAAGTAGCCTTTTTATTGGGAAAGCGAGTGTAAATGTTTAACTTCGTTTTCTTCAAAACATAAAATTTAAAGGCATGGCAAAAAAATCGATTATCACCTCAAAATCGGAGAAATTTCTGGAAAAATACCTGAATAATGCTTCACCGACAGGATTTGAGGCTCCGGGCCAACAATTGTGGCTCGATTACATCAAACCCTATGTGGATGAGTATTTTGTGGATACTTATGGCTCCGTAGCTGCAGTTATCAACCCTAAAGCCGAATACAAAGTGGTGATTGAGGCACATGCCGATGAGATCTCCTGGTTTGTACACTACATTGACGAGAAAGGGTTTATTTACGTACGCCGAAACGGGGGCTCCGATCATCAGATCGCACCTTCCAAACGCGTAAATATACATACGGATAAAGGAATTGTAAAGGCTGTTTTTGGGTGGCCGGCGATCCACACCCGTTCGGCAGGAAAAGAAGAAAGTCCGCAGTTGAATAACATCTTTCTGGATTGCGGTTGCACCTCCAGGGATGAGGTTGAGAAATTGGGCGTGCATGTGGGTTGTGTGATCACTTATGAAGATGAATTCATCATCCTGAACAATCGTTATTACGTAGGCAGAGCTTTGGATAACCGCATAGGTGGTTTCATGATCGCCGAGGTAGCTCGTTTACTCAAAGAAAACAAAGTGAAATTGCCTTTCGGCTTATACATTACCAACTCGGTACAAGAGGAAGTTGGTTTGCGTGGCGCTGAGATGATGGTGCAGAACATCAAACCGGATGTGGCGATTGTGACCGATGTGTGCCATGATACTCAAACCCCCATGATCAGTAAGATTGAGCAAGGCGATAACCATGCAGGGAAAGGTCCGGTTCTAACCGTTGGACCTGCCGTACAGAACAACCTGTTGAAACTCATTATCGATACGGCCAACAAGAAGAAGGTGCCCTTCCAGCGGGCTGCGGCCAGCCGGGCAACCGGTACCGATACCGATGCATTCGCCTATGCGACAGGAGGGGTAGCTTCGGCGCTGATCTCCTTGCCATTGCGTTACATGCATACCACGGTGGAAATGGTTCACAAAGAAGATGTGGAGAACGTGATCAAGCTGATCTACGAATCGCTGCAGAACATTAAGAACAAGCACGATTTCAGGTATTTGAAATAAGTAAAAGGAGCCGAGAGGCTCCTTTTTTATTGAATGATGATTTTTTGCGTAGAACTTCCTTGTTCTGTTGTGACCCTTAAGAAGTAGAGGCCTTTGGGGTAGTTGGATGAGTTAATTTCCTCAGTTGTTTTTGATGAGGTGAATTGCAACAACTCTTTTCCAAGGGCATCAAGGAACTGGATACGCCGGTTTTCGCTCGTTTTGAATTGAATTGTAACCTGATCTGAAGCAGGGTTTGGGAAATATGTAAATAAAGCATTTTCTTGTTCTTCGATACCCGAATAGAGAAAAGAAATGACATAGGTTTTGTTACTGACCACCTGATTGTCCAGCATGCCTCCTGCGATGATCAATTCACCATAGGGCAATTGGCCATAACCTCTTAAATCCATCGGTAATTTTGTAATGTTAAAAAAATTGTCGTAAATGTAAACCGAATTGGTTCCGCTTGTATCACAAAGCAATGCTGAATCTCTGGGGTTAACCCCTCCCGAACCATTGTAGGCTATTCCATCATAATTATAGGTTTTTGAAGCACCTCCTAAACAATATAATGCATTTACATAATAGTCAAAAAGTAGAACCGAACGGTAACTGACCTGTGGATTTAAGCCGGTATGAATGCTCCAGGTAATTTGAGTCGGATCGTTTGGATTAATTATCCCCATCCTTAATGAAGATTGTCCGGGAAAGTTAAACCCGTTGCTTGCACCTCCGTGGTAGTAGATCGTGTCACCCTTTATGGTTCCGGAAGCTCCGAATGCCTTGTAACTGTTGTTGTTCGGAACAGGTGTTCCTGCCAGCCATTGGTCGTTTGCCGGATCATAAATCTGCACATTGGGTACATTTCCCGTATTGCTCCAGCCGGTGATCACATAGATCAAACTGTCGTTCCAGACTGCTTGTACATGATCGTCGATGGGGACAGGAATGTCTGCACCATCAGGCAAATATGTATTGGTTTTGGGGTCAAATCGATGTACTTTAGCCGACGAAGCTTCGTTGGAGTTCGCATAGACATGGTAACCACCGATGATGTAGATGATACTGTCTACCCAGCTGGCTGCCATGGCAATTTTTCCCAGCGTATCCGGCAGGGAAGGAATCGTATCCCACACGTCGGTTATGGTATTGTAACGCCAACTTTTCAGGTGGATGCCCGACCAGAGTTTCGTACTGTCGATCCCTCCGAACGAATACACATAGGCGGTGTCGTTGGCCCAGCCCTCTACAACGGCATTGTTGGAAACAGGTTCCGGCAGGTTCGCCAGTTCGGAAGCAACTAAAAATTGGGCATTACAAAGGGTTGCCGTCTTGAAAAGAATGACTAAGGAGATAATAAGTTGTTTCATAACAAGAGGTTTAGTCTTCTAAAGATACTACATATCCGCCATGTTTTCGAATGTTAAGCACGATGCCGTTGGCAAAGAGGAGGTATTGCCCCTTGATGCCTTTCAGCACACCGGTATATTCCGGTACTTTATCAAAACCGATGGTGGTTACTTTAACCGGATAGGTTGTTACCGGATAATGGATGTCTATTACTTCGTCCACTTTATCGATGTACTGATGGTATTCTTCCGGAACCAGTGTTTTGGTAAAGGCTTTACGTTCGATGAGGTCCACATTCGGATGTATATTCATCAGCATGTTACGCCAGTTGGTTTTGTCGGCCATGTGGTCCTTCAGGCTCACCTCGATCATGCCGGCCAGGTAACGATTGGGTGTTTGGGCCAGGCGAATGGCCTGAGTGGCTCCCTGATCGATCCAGCGGGTAGGAATCTGCGTAGCGCGGGTCACACCTACTTTTATGTCGCTGGTTAATGATAAATACACCACATGCGGTTGTAACTGAACGGATTCCTCATAGGCCAGATCGCGTTCTTCAATACCCAAATGAGCTTTCGATTTCTCGGGGTGAATAAACCAGTCGGCGGCCTCCGGTGCATTTTTGAAGCAGGGGTAGCAAAAACCCTGATTGAAGGATTTGACCGTTTCCCGTCCGCATTTGATGCAAAGGATCTGATTTTGGTAGCGCAAGTTGATTTCCTTTCCGATAAACTGGTTCATGTTCACCAATTCCTCGCCGATAGGTAATTCATATTGTACTTCATTCCCGAGTTGGGTGTGCATTTTTTTAATCTGGCCTGTATATTCCATAAGTAAAGAGTAGAAAGTTCATAAAGTTACAAGTTTATTAATCATATGTGCGACCAGATTTAGAATTATTACATTTAACTTTAGACTTTAAACTTTCAACTCAAGTGGAACTCATTAACTCGGTATTTTCCTGGATCATCAAGAAAAGAATCCATCAGATGGAGCTTTTTATGAAATACCCTGTGGATGTGCAGCATGAGTTGTTGTTCCAGTTGTTGCAAACGGCACGGAATACCGAATGGGGAAAACGCTATGGATATGCTTCCATAAAAAGTTATGAAGATTACCGGGAGCGGGTTCCTTTGCAATCCTACGAATCGCTGAAAGACCAGATCATCCGTATCAAGCATGGTGCGGAAGATGTACTATGGCCCGGGCAGATCAAGTGGTTCGCTAAGTCATCCGGCACGGCAACCGGTAAAAGTAAATTCATTCCGGTAAGTAAAGAGTCACTGATCGATTGTCATTACAAAGGAGGAAAAGATCTCCTGGCTATTTATCATCACAATCATCCGGAAACCAAATTGATCAGGGGGAAAGTGTTGGTAGTAGGAGGGAGCAGCGAGATCAATGCTTTTGGGAACAATTCGTACTATGGCGATTTATCGGCCATCATCATGAAGAATTTTCCGCTGTGGGTGGAGCAGCGCCGCGTACCAAAATTGTCGATCGCTCTGATGGATAACTGGGAAGATAAGATCGAGCAAATGGCTCAATCCACCATTCACGAAGATGTCTCGAACATCTCGGGTGTTCCGTCCTGGACCTTGTACCTGTTAAATCGTATCCTGGAAATTACCGGAAAGGAGAATATCCTGGAAGTTTGGCCCAATCTGGAATTATATATGCACGGAGGAGTCAGTTTTTTACCTTACAAGGAACAGTTCCGGAAGTTGATTCCGTCGGATCAGATGAATTATTACGAGAATTACAATGCTTCAGAAGGATTTTTCGGGTTACAGGATCAATCCGGGGTGGAAGAGATGCTGTTAATGCTCGATTACGGTATCTTTTATGAGTTTATCGAGAAGTCGGAGTTGTCGAAGGAACAACCGAAGGCGATCTCACTCGAATCGGTGCAATTGGGCAAGCAATATGCGCTGGTTATTTCTACCAATGCCGGATTGTGGCGTTACCTGATTGGAGATACGGTTCAGTTTACTTCATTAAATCCATTCAGGATTAAGGTTAGCGGACGGATTCAGCATTTCATCAATGCATTTGGCGAGGAACTGATTGTAGAGAATGCCGATCAGGCTTTGATGGAGACCTGTAAGCAAACCAACGCGATAATTAACGAATATACGGTGGCGCCTCAGTATTTTGTGGATCGGACAACAGGGAAACATCAATGGTTGATCGAATTTGATCAGGTTCCTGCAGATATGGAACAATTCTCGGTAATTTTAGATGGGGAACTTAAGCGGCTCAATTCGGACTATGAGGCGAAGCGGTATCATGATATGATCTTGGCCTGTCCCGAAGTAAGAAGTCTCTCGTCCGGCACGTTTTACACCTGGATGAAGCATAAGAACA
>JAGQZT010000075.1 GCA_020435335.1 Flavobacteriales bacterium
AAATGATCTTCTCTTTTTTTTATTTTTCACCTTTAACCAGAGAAATATTGGCCAGTTTCTCATCCAGTTCCTTGTCGCTCATCACCTTATTATATCGGATATTCTGGCCCAGAACTTGTTCCAACGCATCGATTAGCACCTGGCCTTGCGGTAAGTTTCTGGCGTGAATTGCCCGGGCAAGAAAATCATACGCGGTTTTAATGGTGTAAAAACGCCCCAGTTCCATCTCTTCTGCAACATTTCCGTCTCTTCTGAGTAAAATCAGATCATCTTCCGATTTCCCTTCCAGATCATCGATCAGTTCGATAACGCCATTGGTATAGATGGTATCGAGATAATTTCGACCTATCTGGAGATATTGTTCCTTGTCAGAAATCGAATCGGGAATCAGGTTTTCAAATTTTGCCGTTTGAACCGGTTTTACATCGGGATCAATATCAAAATAAAAAAAACGGTTTTCAATCAATTTATCCCGCTCTGCCTTGAGCTCTTCATCCGTCTTGTTGATGGCAAAATCGAAAGGAGCCAGCAAATTCTCGTGAACCCAGGGTTTGTTTTTCTTAAACTCATATTTAAACTTTCCCGCTTTCGGCAGCAGGTAGATTATCAGCAAGGACGCGCTTAGAAACACGATCACCTTGAAGATCATATCGTGCCGGTTTCTGATGTTATTGAGGATGGAGTTCTTCAATTTAACCCGTTAAATTGTGACAAAAATACGGAATTGGACTTTAACAACTCAAAGCCTCCGATTTTAAAACGAAATAGTTAACTTCGTGGTCGAAATTCGAATGTAAAACCTAATCATAAAATCATGAAAGAAGTATATATCGTATCAGCCGTAAGAACTCCGATGGGAAGCTTCATGGGAAGTTTATCCTCCGTTCCGGCTCCGAAATTAGGCGCTGCCGCCATTAAGGGCGCATTAAATAAAGCAGGAATTGCTGCCAGTGAAGTACAGGAAGTGTTTATGGGAAACGTGTTGCAGGCTAATGTTGGACAGGCTCCTGCCAGACAAGCAGCGATCTTTGCAGGCATCAGCGAACATGTTCCTTGTACAACCATCAATAAAGTTTGTGCTTCCGGTATGAAAGCTATTTCTATCGGTGCACAATCCATTATCGCTGGTGATAATGACTGTGTGGTTGTTGGCGGCATGGAGAACATGAGTCAGGTTCCTCACTATTACGATGCACGGAATGCCGTAAAATTAGGAGATGTGAAAATGTTTGACGGCATGGTAAAAGACGGTCTGACTGATGTATACAACCGGGTACACATGGGTGTTTGCGCTGAAAAATGTGCTACGGAGAAAAACATCAGCCGGGAAGAACAGGATGCTTTTGCCATCGAATCCTATAAAAGAGCTGCTGCTGCCTGGGATGCCGGCAAATTTGACGCTGAGATCGTACCGGTAGAAGTGCCGCAACGAAAAGGCGATCCGGTTATCGTTTCCAAAGATGAGGAATACACCAATGTGATGATGGAAAAAATTCCTGCATTGCGGCCTGTATTTGATGCGGAAGGGACTGTTACTGCTGCCAACGCATCCACGCTGAATGACGGTGCTTCTGCACTGGTATTGATGAGCAAAGAGAAAATGGATGCTCTCGGATTAACTCCGTTGGCTAAACTGGTAAGTTATGCCGATGCTGCTCAGGCTCCCGAATGGTTTACCACGGCACCTTCTCTGGCTATTCCAAAGGCACTCGATAAAGCCGGTTTAAATGTTTCAGATATTGATTACTGGGAACTGAATCAGGCCTTCTCCGTAGTCGGAATTGCCAATACCAAGGAATTGGGATTGGATCCTGCCAAAGTGGATGTAAACGGTGGCGCTGTAGCCCTTGGACACCCACTGGGTAATTCAGGATCACGAATCATCGTAACCCTGATCAATGTGTTGAAACAAAATGGCGGAAAATACGGTGCTGCCGGTATTTGTAACGGTGGTGGCGGAGCTTCTGCCATGGTCATTGAGAATGTTTAATCAAAAAAGTTGTTGTTCTTATTTTAAGAAACTCAGTATGACACAAACAACTTTTCACTTTTAACTTTTACTTTCACTCATTTTGAAATACGGTATTTGTCATTTAAGTGTAGTCCCCTGTCGGTTCGAGCCTTTCGATACCAGTGAGATGGTGACGCAATTGCTTTTTGGTGAAACCGTTAAGATTTACGAAGAAAGAAAGAAAGACTGGCGCAGGGCTCGTACGGCATACGACGACTATGAATGCTGGATTGATCAGAAACAAATTACTTTCATCTCACAGGAGGAGTTTGACCGTATAAACCTCGCAACGGTTAGTGGAGAACTCGTTCATGTAGTTGAAAATAAGGAAAACGGACTGATTACCCCCGTAACTCTGGGAAGCAGCCTGCCGGAATTCAAAAAGGGAAACATCCGGGTTGGTGAACAGCCGTTTCATTTTTCCGGACATACCATAGACACCTCCAAACCCATTGCGAAAGAACAACTGGTACAACATGCCATGATGTATCTGAACTCTCCGTATTTATGGGGAGGTCGTTCTCCTTTTGGAATCGATTGCTCCGGGTTTACGCAAGTGGTTTACAAGCTGAATGGTGTTAAGTTGCCACGCGATGCCTCTCAACAAGCTGAGATCGGACAAACCCTCAGCTTTATCGAGGAATCCGAAAGCGGTGACCTGGCATTCTTCGACAATGAAGATGGCAACATTATTCATGTGGGTATTATGTTGGAAAACAATTGCATCATACATGCCTCCGGTAAGGTTAGAATCGATAAGATTGACCATCAGGGCATTTTCAATGTAGACACCGGAGATTATTCCCACCGCCTTCGCCTCATTAAAAAGATCTTATAAAAAAAGCCGCTCAATTTCATGAGCGGCTTTTTTTGTGTGAACTAAGAAACTTATTTAATCAGTTTAACTGTGTAATAACTCTTATCATTAAATACGTTAACTACGTACATACCATTGGATTGGTTATTCATGTTTAACTCTTCCCGTTGCGATGCACTGTTAACCTGAATCTGCTCTTCCATTACGAGCTGACCGATGGCATTGTGAACCGTTACCTGGTAACTTCCTTTCTCAAAGTTGTTCATGCTCAGTTCGATGTTGTTACCGGTGTTGTAATAAGCGTTAAATACGGGAGTGCCGTTCACTTCATCCAGGCCGGTACAAATATTGACGGTAGCAGTAACAGCCGCACGAGGGCTCATACAATCCTGTTCCTTCACTAACCAGTTGTAGAAGAAGTAATAGAATCCTGTCGGGTTCGTTCCCGCACTACTTTTGGTGATGGATGCAATTCCAGGTAGCGTGTAGGGGTAATTGGTTCCTGCATTGTTTCGGTACAGATCAATCGCCGAAGTGGTAGAAACCCCTAACTGATAATCCACACCCGGTGAAACCAGGAAGTTCAGATTAACGGTTTGCTGACCGGTAGGAATGTTTACCGTAGCCGACTGAAGCACTGTTCCCAGATTATCTCTTAACTCAATGGTACGGTTACCCGCAGCGCCGGAATAAACCTCTACAGACACCAATTCCATCGATTTGAATACATCGAAGATCAGGTACTGGAAGTTGTTGAAATTAGCTCCCCCTCCGGTATTGTTTGGTTTCCCCATATTGGCTGTTGGCTGAGCGATCACATCCTGCACATAATACGTTGTTGTTGTTGATAAGGCAGGGGTTACGTAGGTATTTCCCGTGTTGATGATTGTTCCTCCGGTAGCAGCGGCATACCAGTTCAATGTACCTGAACCGGAAGCAGAAAGCGAAGCCGTTGCATTCTCGCAAATAATATCGCCGGTGGTTGTCGGAGCCGCAGGCATATCTACAAAAATGTAATTGTTCTTGGTTTCCGTATCCGGCCCAATGCCATTCGTAGCGGTCAGATCAACCGTATACAAACCATTGGCTGTGTACTGATGAGTCGGATTTTGCTGGGATGAAGAATTCCCATCACCGAAATTCCACTGCCAGCTTAACGGACCGTTGTTAGAAAGATCCGTAAATGTAACCAGACCGGTACAAGTTGTATCCACATCAGCTGTAAAATCAGCCGTAGGAGCCTGATTAGGCAATTGACACTGCCAGGTGATCTCAAATCCGTTTTTCTCTACTCCCGGATCGGAATGGAATACGATAGTCATCGATCCGCCGGTTGAAGAAATCGTTGCCGGTGGGGTATTGTTATTACAGTATCTTCCGATCAGGGTTGAAGCCGTTGTCGGTCCATCGTAAACTTCAATGTAATCGTAATCACATTGTGTTCCGGAAGAACCGGCTTCCACGTCGAACATCACAAAATTGATATCTACCGTAGATGCTCCGGTTGGAGATAAGGTAATCTGAGCATCTTCATCCGGACCATATTGACCTGTAGACCCTCCACTATCATAAATGGTTCCGGTACAACTGGTTTGTGTTTGAGCTGTTCCGGTAGTCGGAAGGATGGTAATACATGGTAAGTTCGTATCCACTGTAATGTAAGCTAATTTGGTCGTTGTGTCTTTTCCGCATGAAGCTCCACCATCGGCAATTAACTGAACCGTAAAAGTACCGGTGGTTGTATACGTGTACGAAGGTGTTGTTTGCGTGCTGGTTCCTCCGTCACCGAAATCCCAGCTGTACGTAACACCATTCACACTTAAATTATTGAAGTTAACTGTAAACGGAGCGCTACAAGACGTTAAGGTCGGTGCATCAAAATCACTCACGGTATTAGGCGAGTATGGCTGCCCCACACCTACTGCATACCAGGCATTGGTCACTTCCTGTACTTCCGGGGTACATCCTCCGAATAAATCTACGGCAGACTGAATCCCATAGAACCGGGCATCAGCATATTCGGAAGATTGAGTCAGGTAAACTGTCAAGTTCCTGAATGCTACCTGTCCGGCTTTGGTTAAACCGATGCTGTTTACGGTGTAAGCATCATTATTATCATTGGTTCCGGAACCTCCGTCAACCAACAATACGAACCAGAAGTTCTGAACACCACTGTTCGTGTGAACACCTCCGTTATCTCCTCCCGTCAGAGAAGCCCAGTTTGTTCCGAAGTAAGTATCCGGGTCACCTGCTGAATTCGGATTGGCCATGTTTCTGATCACAAATCCGAGGTCATCTCCCAATACCCAGTCAGCTACACCGGGACGGTTGATGAAGTCGATGGAAATACCGAAGATATCACTGAACGATTCGTTCAACGCTCCGGATTCGGCCTGATAAACCAGATTGGCTGTATTGGTTGTTAATCCGTGAGTAACCTCGTGACCGGCAATATCGATGGCTGTAAACGGATTGGCATTTCCGCTTCCGTCGCCATAGGTCATAACGGCTCCATCCCAGAAAGCATTGGAGAAATTGTTATCGTAGTGTACATAGCTATCCAACCGGAAACCTGCTCCGTCGATGCTGTTTCTTCCATGTTCGTTCAGATAATAGTCGTATGTTTTTTCTGCTCCCCAATGCGCATCCAGGCCTGCTTCAGCAGTAGTCCAGTTGTTGGAGTTGTTCGTAAAATCAGTATTGGTATAGTTGGTTGTATGACCACAATCGAATGTTCGTACCCCGTTCCCTCTTCCTGTTTCTCTCAACCGGTGGTTGGAACCTGCATTGTTATCGGATGTAATCGTTTGGGTACCACTGTAAACGGTATTGGCTGTTCCGGTTACATCAACCTCATGAATCCATTCTCTTTCCCACACCACATGACCTGTAGAGGCATCAACAAAGATTTCGGATCTGCCGAAAGGCTCCTGAGCATAAATATTAAATTTGTAGGCCAAAACCAGTTCGTTATCGATTACGCCTCCTTTATTAACGACAACCAATTCTCCTTTCGGGTAGTATGTAGCAGCAGGGTTGCCTTCTCTCCATTTCAAGTGAGCTTCTTCTGCCGGAACCTCCCATTTGTAAACGCTCGCACCAACATGATCCAAGGCCTTGTTTAAAGCACTGTGAACTGAAAGTGCAGGTGTGGTGTTCACATTTATACTACTGAACAACTCCCCGTTAACCGATACAATCTGCCCGTTGTTTACGTGAGCAATGTACATAGACAGTTCCACGGGCACGTTGTTAACGGTTTGCTGATACCGATAATGCTGGAGCCCCAACTTCCCGGTTTCAACTTTTATGAGTTTCAGCCCGAAATTCAAATCGGTTTCATAATAGCTGTTTAACCAGCTTTCCAATTTCATAAACGGTAGTTCATTTCCATTTCTGAACTTAACGTAATTCGGAACTTTTGTGAAATTTTTAAGTCGAACAACCTCGCTGTTCTTCGCAATTTCATGAGCTTCTTTGCCGTATAAAACAGTGGACTCTACTGCGGCACTTACGTTGAAATACGCGGCCACAGCAATTAGTAACAATACTTTTTTCATTAGAGCTTATATATAAGTTATAGTTAGTAAGCCCTAAATTTAAGTTATTTTACTCGAATTTCAAAACAGATTTCAGGAACGGTTGGAATGCTATTTTAGAATATTTTCCCATTCAATACGACCTGATCAATCACATTACTTCCAAAGGCGTAGGGAATGTATGCGTACGAAGGAATCGGCTTGGTAATGATCAGGTTGGCTTTCTTGCCCAACGTAATACTTCCCAACTCATCGGACAACCCCATAGCGTATGCTCCGTTGATGGTAGATGCATTGATAGCTTCTTCCGGGGTCAGTTTCATGTTGATGCAGGCTAATGAGAGCACGAAGGGCATATTCCCTGACGGCGTTGAACCGGGATTAAAATCTGTTGCCAGACACAATGGCAATGCTTTGTCTATTAGTTTTCTGGCCGGCGCATAGGGAATTGACAGAAAGAACGAACAGGAAGGCAAAACGGTCGGCATCACATCGGATTGTCCTAAATCTTCAATATCCTGATCCGTCATCACTTCCAGGTGATCGACAGACAATGCATTGTTCCGGATACCTGCCTGCAGTCCCCCGATCGAGGTGAACTGATTAACATGAATCTTAGGAATTAAGCCGGCAGCAATTCCCGCCTGCATGATTTTTTCCGTTTCTTCAACGGTGTAATAATTAGACTCACAAAACACATCGATATAATCCGCCAATCCTTCCTTCTCAATAACAGGTAACATCTCGTTCAGAATAAGATCGATGTATACACTCCTGTTTTCCTTGTACTCTGCCGGTATGGCATGAGCGCCCAGAAAAGTCGCTTTGATTGTCAAATCACTAGCTTCTTTCAACCGCTTGATCACACGAAGCATTTTAAGTTCGGCTTCCACGGTTAACCCGTACCCGCTTTTAATCTCTACTGCCCCTGTTCCGGTCGACCGGATTTCTTCCAGCCGTTTCATCGCATCCTGAAACAAGTGTTCTTCGGATGTCATTTGCAATTTCCTGGCAGAATTCAATATCCCTCCTCCCTTTTTGGCAATCTCCTCATAGGTCAACCCGTTGATGCGGTCTACGAATTCCTCTTCCCTGCTCGCAGCGAAGACCAGATGGGTATGGGAGTCGCAAAAAGCAGGCATCACCATTTGTCCTTCCACATCGATAACTTCCAAGGCATTCCAATCCAAAATTTCCGGGAAATCGAACATTTCACCATAACCGACGATAATTCCGTCTTCAATCGCTACCCAGGCATCCTTGATCGTACGTAGTTCCGCCATCTCCTTTCCCCTTTTCTTCGGTTGAGGATTGTCTTCTACCTGAATCAGTTCCTTGATGTTCTTGATGATAATCTTCTGCATAATGAATTGTTCTTACCGCAAAAGTAATAAAGTTAACGGTTAGAAATTAGGGGGATTTTCATTCCCTATCGAAAAGTTGTGTTAATTTGTAGCTTATGGCTGGCAACAGTTTTGGAAATATCTTCAGACTCACCACCTTCGGAGAGTCGCACGGCGAGGCAATCGGCGGAGTCATTGACGGTTGTCCGGCCGGCCTCCTGATCGACCTCGACCTGATCCAATCCGAACTGGCCAAACGAAAACCCGGTCAGTCTAAAATCACGACACAACGAAAAGAACCCGATCAGGTTGAATTCCTGTCGGGAATCTTTGAAGGAAAAACAACGGGAACACCCATCGGATTCATGATCCGGAATACCAACCAAAAGCCTGAAGATTACAACCATCTGAAAGATGCATACCGACCTTCTCATGCCGACTTCACCTATCAGGCCAAGTACGCCCACCGCGATCACCTGGGTGGCGGAAGAAGCTCAGCCCGGGAAACCGCCTGCAGAGTGGTTGGCGGGGCCATTGCAAAACAAATTTTAGCCCATGCCGGAATCGAGATTCAGGGATATGTCTCTCAGGTTGGTGACATTAAAGTACTGAAGCACTACCATGAGTTAGATTTATCCAAAACCTTCGACCATCCCGTGCATTGTCCGGATCCGACACTGGCCGACATGATGTACAACTACATCGACAAAGTCCGAAAAGAAGGCGATACCATTGGCGGCACGATCAGCTGCGCCATCAAAGGAGTTCCCGCAGGACTCGGTGAACCGGTATTTGACCGGCTCGAAGCCGACCTAGCAAAAGCCATGCTGAGTATCAATGCGTCCAAGGGATTTGAGATCGGATCGGGCTTTAGCGGCACCAACAAAAGAGGTTCGGATCACAACGACATCTTCTATGTAAAAAACGATCAGACCATTGGCACCCGCACCAACCACTCCGGTGGAATCCAGGGAGGAATCAGCAACGGTGAAGACATCTATTTTAATGTAGCATTCAAGCCTGTTGCCACCATCATGCAGCAACAGCAAACCGTAAACAGCAAGCTGGAAGAGGTAACCGTTACAGGAAAAGGCCGCCACGACCCGTGCGTATTGCCACGAGCTGTGGTTATTGTGGAAAGCATGGCTGCTCTCGTACTCGCCGACCATTATTTAAGAAACCGAAGCTCACAACTATGAAGAAATTAGCATTACACTGGAAAATCTTATTGGGAATGATTTTAGGGAGCCTTTTTGCCCTCATCCTGATTCAATTTGACTGGGGAGCTGATTTTATCAAAGACTGGATCAAACCACTTGGCAAGATGTTCATCAGCGCCTTAAAACTGATTGCCGTACCACTGATCTTGGCATCCCTGATTAAAGGAGTGTCTGATCTGAAAGATATCTCCAGGCTATCCAAGATGGGTGGCAAAACCATCGTGACCTACGTAGTCACAACCGTTCTAGCAGTTTGTATCGGCTTACTGGTTGTTAATGTTGTTCAACCGGGGAAAAGCATTTCCGAAGAAACCCGGACCGAACTACTGGACAACTATAAAGAAGATGCCGCAAAAAAACAGGCTGATGCAGCCCGTCAGAAAGAAACCGGTCCGCTTCAGGCGCTGGAAGACCTGATACCCGACAACATTGTAAGTGCTGCCAGCGACAACCGGAATATGCTTCAGATTATTGTATTTGCCATCTTCTTTGGAATCGGGCTGATCCTAATCCCCGAAGATAAATCCAAGCCGGTAAAAGACTTTTTTGACGGTTTTAACGAAGTGATTCTCAAGCTAATTGACCTGATCATGCTGGCTGCCCCTTATGGCGTATTCTCATTATTAGCCACCCTCATCGCCGAATCGCCCAGTATAGACCTGTTTCAGGCACTGTTGTGGTATGGATTATCAGTTATCATAGGATTGGCTATCATGATTGGTATTTATGCCTTGTTGGTAAAGCTGTTCGCCAAGAAATCACCGGGCTTTTTCTTCAAGGGAATCTCTCCCGCTCAATTGCTGGCTTTTTCCACCAGTTCTAGTGCTGCCACCCTGCCTGTTACGATGGAACGCGTTGAAGAACATTTGGGTGTTGAAGAAGAAGTTGCCAGTTTTGTTTTGCCTATCGGAGCAACGATCAACATGGATGGCACCAGTTTATACCAGGCTGTTGCCGCGGTTTTTATTGCTCAAACCTTTGGCATGGATCTCAGTTTGGGAGCTCAACTAGGCATTATAGCTACGGCCACGCTGGCCTCGATCGGTTCTGCTGCGGTTCCGGGTGCCGGAATGGTGATGCTGGTGATCGTACTCGGGCAAGCTGGAATTCCCGAAGCAGGACTGGCTTTGATCTTTGCCATCGACCGTCCTCTGGATATGTGCCGGACTACGGTTAACGTAACCGGTGATGCCGCGGTAGCGATGATTGTAGCTCAATCCGAAGGAAGATTAACCGACCCTCATGTCAAGAACTGGGATGATCATTACCACCCGGATCACGAACAATCCTAGGCTATTCTTTTACCAGTTTCTGCCACGAAACGGCTTGACCATCCAACTGAACAGCCAACAGATACACTCCGGGAAGCTGATCGAAATCCAATTGGATGTTGTTGGTGTTGACTGCAGACCACTCGCCTACCTCTTCTCCCAATAAGCTGTATACGCGCAACCTGATTACCGAATGTGTTTTCACGAGTTGAATCGTTAATTTATCCCGAACAGGATTAGGATAAACCGCAACCAGATCATGCTCATAAGCCGCAATGCCATTCGGATTTAAATTAACATAATTGGATACAGACGACACATAAGTACTGGCTTTCTGCGTGGGTGAACAAGGAGTTGTTCGAACAGCTTCAATCTTATAATAATTCAATCCGGAGAGCGGCGTTAAATCGGTGTACGTAAATAATGTGCTGGCCACAGACGCTAAAAAACTCATACTGGACGGAGAGGCTCCCCGATAAATGGTGTAGGTACCAAAACTATACCCCTGATATCCATCCCAAACCAGATTATTCTCATTACTGGTTCCGACACTAGCGGTCAGGTGAATGGTTTTATGCTCCGGACTTTTATTCGATTCCACGCCACAACTATCCAATATACTGATTTTATATCGTGAAGCACTTTGCAAGGGGTTTGACAACGTATCAACAAAAACACTTAGACTATCATAAGGTACGGCTCCGATAATATTATAAACACCGGCAACAAACGTTTCCTTGTAGATGTAGGTTTGTGCCGTACCCACTCCGGCTGTTTTTTCCCAAACAACCATGTTCTTACCCGTAAAACTATCGACCGTCACCATACAAATCTGCTCATCGTAAGGTATGGTCACCTGAATGTCGGCCGTATCTGTTGCCAGGCACCCCTGACTATCATAAGCGGACAATGTAACAAACTGAGTAGCCGGAACATAAACGCTAGGTGTCGTTGCTCCGGTAGACCATTGATAATTACCATACCCTCCGGCTACTGACAACGTAACACTGTCGTTTGAGCAATAATTTCCCGTAGGATTGACGATAATATTCTGGTCCGGTGAATCGCAATTATAAGCGGCAAATGTGAGTACCTGGTACGTATTAATACTATCTCCTTTCACATAAACGGTAATTTTCATTTTATCAATAGTCTGAGTCGGTGCTAATGTAAACCAGGCGCGCATGTCAATAAAATCATTCCCGCTAAGAGTTACGGAGTCTGTAAACCCGATTCCCATATTGGAGTATATATAATGCTGAAAACCATAGAAGAATTCCGTAGCCGCTGTGCTTGGGGTCACGTTTTCATAGCTAAGGACTAGTTTCAGCAACACTGAGGATCCGGCAAGGTTGGTTACCCGGATCGTACCCGTTGTGTCTCCTGTTGTAACGTATTGCCGGACACAAGAAACACTATCCGTATCGACACTTATTGTTTGTGCATTCAATGATGCTATACCTGCTACAAACGCAATCAGGAGGATATAAAGACTATTTTTCATTGCTAATCAATTAAAGAGCTATATTGTTCCATTGAAAGTTACGAAAAAAACCGCAGCTATTTTTTTATCGATTTCATGCCGTAAAATTATCTGGCACACGCATTTATTTTTCCTAAATACTTTTCCTAATTTTATTTCCATAATTTAAACCAAAATTTACAACCCTGCTATGAAGAAATTTCTCAAAATCCTAGGCATTACTTTACTCGTCCTGATCCTGTTAATCATTGCCCTACCCTTTATGTTTAAAGGCAAGATTATAGAAATGGTGAAAGAGGAAACCAATTCCATGCTCAATGCAAAGGTTGATTTTGGTGAATTCGACATGGGGCTCCTATCCACTTTCCCGAACTTCAATTTCAGTATTAATGATGTAAAAGTAGAAGGTGTTGACCAATTTGAGGGAATTTCATTGGCAGAAGTTAAAAATTTATACCTCAAAGTCGACCTGATGAGTGTGATCAGCGGCGATGAGATCGATATCAAGTCCATACAGATTACCGAACCTCAAATCCGGGCCATTGTATTGGCCGATACCACGGCCAACTGGGACATCATGAAGGAAACCGGAGAAGAAGAAGAGGCTGCTCCCGAAGAGGAAAGCGCTCCATTCAAACTCTCCCTGAAAGATGTTACCATCATTGACGGATATGTGTTATACAAAGACGCCACCATGGACCTGTCTACCGAAATTATCGGTCTGAACTTCAACCTGAACGGTGACATGACCGCAGACATGACCAACCTAAACACCCATACAACCATCGACGCATTCAACCTGGACATGGAAGGGATGAGCTACATGAAGAAAGCCGTTATTGTTGCCGATGCTGATATCGAAGCTGATCTGGCCAATTCAAAATATACATTCAAAGAAAATGAGGTGAAAATAAACGAACTGATACTCGGCATGAACGGATGGTTAGCCATGCCTGCTGATGATATTGATATGGATTTGACCTTCAGTGCCAAACAAACCGAGTTCAAGAATATCCTGTCTATGGTTCCTGCCGTATACCTGACCGATTTTTCATCTGTTAAAACTGCCGGTAAACTGGCACTGGACGGCTATGCCAAAGGCACTTATAATGAGACCAAACTACCTGGTTTCGGCGTAAACTTGCAGATCAAAGATGCGATGTTCAAGTATCCGGACCTGCCAAAATCAGCTAATAACATTCAGGTTGATCTGAAAGTGGATAACCCGGATGGTGATTTGGATAAAACCGTGGTTGATATGAAAGTATTCCACGTAGAACTGGCAGGTAATCCGATTGATGCCCACCTGCACGTTACCACTCCGATCTCCGACGCCAACGTAAAGGCCGGTTTAACGGCAAACTTTAACCTGGCCTCATTGAAAGACGTGATCCCTGCTGAAGGAAATGACGAGTTAAACGGTCAGGTTCATTCCGACCTGAGTATAGCCGGACGTGTTTCTGCCATTGAACAGGAACGGTATGAGGAGTTTAATGCCGAAGGAAGTTTCGGTCTTTCGGAAATGCTGTACAAAAGCGACTCGTTGCCCTATGATGTGTACATCAAGGCATTTACCCTTAATTTCTCTCCACAACATGTTGAATTGGCCGAATTCGACTCCAAGATCGGGAAGTCCGATATCAATGCCAACGGAAGAATCGACAACATCATTTCCTACGTATTTAGCGATGTGGAAGAGCTTACGGGTACATTTAACGTAAACTCCACGCTCCTCGATCTGAATGAATTCATGAGCGACGAAGAAGCTGCATCAACAACAACTACGGAAACCACCGATGAAGAACCGCTTTCGGTGATTGAGATTCCCAAGAACATTTTCTTCACCCTGAATTCGAAATTCGATAAGGTGGTTTATGACAACATGGACATTGATCAGATCAACGGGCAGTTGGTGATCAAAGACCAGAAAGTGAGTATGAACAACCTGTCCATGAACCTGTTGAAAGGCAGCATGGTGATGAGCGGTTACTACGAAACCACGAACCCTGAAAAACCGGGAATCAACTATGACATGAACATCAAGAACTTCGACATCGAGACCGTAGTAAGTACTTTCGATGTGGTTCAGGAGATGGCTCCTATGGCCAAACATGCTAAAGGAACCTTTAACACCTCATTAAAACTCGATGGTACGTTAGACAAGGAAATGATGCCGGATCTGATGTCGCTAACCGGAAACGGAAGCATGCAAACACACAGTGTTAAAGTGGAAGGCTTTAAGGCGATGGATAAACTGGCCGATGTATTGAAAAACGACAAATTGCGCGCGCTTCATGTGAACGACACCAAAGTAAACTATGAGTTTAAAGACGGCCGTGTATTTGTTGAACCATTTGATGTGAAAATGGGTAAAACATCCGGAACTATTTCAGGATCGAATGGTTTTGACCAGTCGCTGGACTACGTGATGAAGCTCAAAGTACCTAGCAGTGAGATCGGTGCCGGCGAGGCCATGAACAAGCTGAATCAGCAAGCTGCCGGGATTGGCATGAACCTGAAAGCCGCCGAATATGTGGATGTTGACGTAACCATTACCGGTACAGCTACCGACCCGAAAGTTGGGGTTAACCTGAAAGATGTTGCCGGAAACCTGGTGGAAGATGTAAAGGAGCAGATCAAGGAACAAGTAGAAGAAAAAATTGATGAGGCCAAAGATAAAGCCCTTGAAGAAGCCCGCAAACAAGCAGACAAATTAAGAGCGGAAGCTAAAAACCAGGCGGATAAAGTCCGGGCTGAAGGTAAAAAGGCCGCTGATGACATCCGCGCGAAAGCTGAAGATGAAGCGGCTAAACTGGAAAGCAAAGGCGGAAATTTCCTGGAGAAAAAAGCCAACCAGGTAGCCGCCAAAAAGTTAAGAGAAGAAGCTGATAAAAAAGCGCAAAAAGTGGAAGATGAAGCCAACAAAAAGGCCGATGGCATTGAAGCAAAAGCTGATGAGCAGGCGAACAAACTCATCTCCGACGCCGAAGCTAAATTGAATAAGTAAAACAACGGATGCCACACTGCGTTATTCAAAGTGTGGCATCATTTTTATGCATCTAAGAAAAAAGGTGAACATTGCGTAATTTCTCACTCATTATATTCTCATTACTTTATCTGAGCTCCTATGCACAGGAAACCAGTTGCCCCGAACCTAAAAAGAAAGCTGTAAAACTACTCGAAGCTTCACGGGGAGCCATTTCTGCCGAAAAGAAAAAGCTATTGTACGAAGCCACGCAAATTGACCCCAATTACCTCGAAGCTTATGACGAATTATCTCAGCTAGCTGAGAAAGCAGCCGACCACGCTTTTTTTGACGGCAACATCGCTAAATTTAATCAGGAAGAAAAGAATAAGATCAATTACTGGAACAAGATCAACACTATCTGCCCGGCTTACCGGAACTTTTATTTTACCATTCAGTTGGGTGATTATTATTTCGGGCAACGCAAGTTCGATCTGGCCAAACCTTACTTTCAAAAGATTCTGGCCTCACCCGACGCTTATAAAAAAGATGAAAAATATGCTTATGAACGTCTTCAGGATATTGAAACCTACGAAAACCTGATTGCCAACCCGGTTCCCTTCGATCCGAAAGTCGTTGAAGGCCCTTCTACCGAACACGATGAATACCTTCCGATGTTATCTCCGGACAACCGCTACCTGTTCTTTACCCGTAAAATGCCCGACCAAAAGAAAAGCTCATTCGATGCCGGCTATCAGGAACTTTTCGTCAAAAGCCGGCGCATGGGCAACAGCTTCAGCGGTGGTATTCCTATGGGAGATCCTTTTAACATGGGGCAATACCAGGGTGGTGTGAGTGTATCGGTTAACAATAAATTACTATTCATTACCATTGTGGAGGTTGTTCCCTATCGCGGGAAGAACAGAGCGGGATTCGGGCAGATGTTTGACAATGCCGACATTTATTTTTCAGAATTTGTCGATGGGAAATGGTCCAAACTGGAATCCATCGGCAGCCACATCAATACCTCGACGACCTGGGAGGCTCAGCCATCCATTTCAGCAGATAATAAAACCCTGTATTTCAGCCGGGTAGTTGATCCCTTTGGTGGAGATATCGATATCTGGAAAACAGAACGGCAACCTGACGGCAGTTGGGGACCTCCGATTAATCTCGGTGAACCGATCAATACGCCGGGCGATGAGAAATCACCCTTTATGCACTCGGACAGTTATACTTTGTATTTCTCATCCAATTATCACATCGGCATGGGCGGTTATGACATCTTCTATGCGAAGCTGGATCAGGAAACCGGCAAATTTCAAGAACCGATCAACATCGGATACCCGATCAATACGACAAAAGATGAACATGGTTTTATTGTAAGCCGCGACGGTGATAAAGCTTATTACGGTTCTTCGGAAGATGGTAAGAATCTGGACATCTATTCGTTTGAACTCTATGAAAAAGCCCGTCCGAAGTCCGTTGTTTTTGTGAATGGTGAAATCAAGAACAACCTGGGTGAAGTGCCGGATGGTGCTCAGGTTCTGCTGAAAAATACCAAAACCAATCAGGAAGTGGAAGCCGTAATCGATAAAGAAACCGGGGAATATGTTGGTGTTGTTACGGTCGACAAGAACGAGGACATCATGCTTACCGCAAAGAAAAAGGGATTTGCCTTCAGTTCCCAGTTGATCTCATCCAATGAAGTGGTGGTAGGCAAACCGATCCAGACCGAGAAACTGGAGATCAAGCCGATTGAAGTGGGTGAAGCCTATAAGATTAACAACATCAACTTCGCCACCAACTCGTTTGAGCTGAACGATAAGATCCTGCTGGTGCTGAATGAATTCATTTCCTTCCTGAAAGACAATCCGACGGTTAAAGTCTCCATTCATGGTCATACCGATAACGTAGGTGATCCGGCCGAAAACATGCAACTCTCTGAAAATCGTGCGAAAGCAGTTTACGATTACCTGCTGATTGAAGATATAGAAGCCTCTCGCCTCTCCTACAAGGGTTTTGGAGAAACCAAGCCTATTGCGAGCAATGCTACGGATGAAGGAAAAGCCAAAAACCGTCGTACCGAATTTGTTATTACCGGAAAATAGATCCCCATGGAATTCACCATCAGCACCATACTCCCCGTAACACCTGAAATCCTTTACAAAACCTGGTTAAACAGCGAGGAACATACAGCCATGACCGGTGGTGAAGCACACTGTTCCGACCAGATGGGTGCTTCCTTTACGGCCTGGGACGGATACATTGAAGGGGTAAATTTAGCATTGGTTCCCAACGATACGATCATCCAGTCGTGGCGTACAACGGAGTTCAGTGACGATGAAGAGGATTCTCAGATTGAGATCAACCTGGATGAAGTTGACGGAGGTACTCAGTTAACCCTTACCCACACCAACCTGCCGAAACACGGAGATCAGTATCTTCAGGGGTGGGAAGATCATTACTTCACTCCCATGCGGGCGTATTTCAGCTGATCTATTTTTCGAATTCCAGGCTTACACTGGCCGAAATGCTGGCTTCACTCTTTTTATCGTAGATCACAAACTCACAGGAAATCGGTGTTTGAATCGACGGATCTCTGAAGATAATATCGGAGGACACCTGCTCATAAACCGTTCCGGGTTCCCATTCACCGTCGCCAAGCAAGTCTTTTTCGTCCAGTAAAATTTCGCCGGAATTACTTTTCGCCAACACACTCAATCCTACACTTACCCGGCCTTCTTCCTCCTTAAACCCGGTAAGGCCTTCGAACAACATGAAATACGTCTGATTCGGTTTGATCTTGTTATCCGTAATGGTCCCGTCTTCTTTCGAGAAAAGGTAGATGTTGTTGTATGTAATGGCCGCATCCTTCGTGATGGCAATTTGATCATTAGGAACCACGTCGAAATTAAACGTAGCACGGTATGTTCCCGTTCCTTTTTTATCCCAGATGTGAACATGCAGGGTGTATTTCTGGTTGGAGGTCATCGGTTTGGCTACGGTCACATTGGTATACAATAACAATGGAGTAATGTTCACGCCGGCTGTTTCATTGGCGTACATATCATCGTAATGCATGGCCGTATCGCCCTTTTCCCCGACTATAGTAAGCTCCATACCCGGAAACACATTTTCACCTTCCTTCACAAACCCTTTCACATCGTTAAAATTGAGGTAAAAAATCTCGCCATACACGAACGTATTTCGTTTGATTCGTTCATCTTCGTTGATGGTCAGGTAAACATCTCCGGCCGACAAGCCGTCGCCCTGAGTGGATAATCCGGTTAGTAAATCAAGCTTGACCGATTTGTTGAATTCACAAGAAAAAAACACGGACACGACCAGTGTTAATAATGACAGTTTTGTTTTCATGGTTAATTTATTAAAGTAATGCACCTACGATCACAGCCGTAAAGAGCGAGGCTAATGTGCCGGCAATCAGTGCTTTAAATCCAAATTTCGATAAAATGCCTTTTTTGTTCGGTGCCAGTGAGCCGATCCCTCCGATCTGGATGCCGATGGACGCAAAATTCGCGAAACCGCACAAGATGTAGGTTGCCATCACAATGGACTTCTCCTCATGGAAAACCCCGGAGGTTTTCAGTTCACCCAGTGTGGCGTAGGCAAAGAATTCATTCAGAATGGTCTTCTCCCCCAGCAATTGTCCGACGAGCAGCATATCTTCCTGGCAGACTCCCATCAACCAGACGATCGGGGCACCGATGTAGCCCAGGATCATATTAAAAGAAAGTTCCTTGTAGGAAGTATTCGCCGCGATCACATCATTCAGAGCAGTCCAGTCGCCCACTTTGAACAGGATGTAATTTCCCATAGCCATCAATGCAGTAAACACGAGCAGCATGGCTCCTACATTTACGGCAAGTTTGAGCCCGTCGGTGGTTCCGTTCGCAATCGCTTCGAGTGCATTCTTGCCAATTTTATCCTTATTTAACTTTAGCTCACTATCAAACTCTTCCGTTTCGGGAACCAGCATTTTAGCAGCAACCACAGCAGCCGGAGCAGACATCACGGAAGCTGCCAGAAGGTGTTTCGCGAATTTCACCTGTTCGACAGGGTCATCCCCGCCAAGGAAACCGATGTAAGCCGCCAGTACACCACCGGCAATGGTAGCCATTCCGCCGCTCATGAGGCACATGATCTCCGATTTGGTCATTTTTTCGAGGTAAGGTCGAACCAGTAGTGGCGCTTCGGTTTGTCCCAAAAAGATATTTCCTGCAGCAGCCAGGCTTTCTGCTCCGGATAATTTCATGACTTTTTTCATGACCCAGGCGAAGGCATACACGACCTTTTGCAGGATGCCCCAGTAATAAAACAGACTGGTTAAGGCTGAAAAGAAGATCACCGTCGGCAGGATCATGATGGCAAAATTGATGAGCGGAGATTCCAACTCGTTGGTTACGAAGCTTTTGAAAAGGAACATCGTCCCATCTTGCGTGAAGCTGATTACTTTCGTGAACATCTTTCCGACAAACTCAAAACCGGCTTCAACGAAGGGTACTTTGAGTACGAGAATGGCAAAAATGACCTGAATAAAGAGGCCTTTACTGACCAGTTTCCAGTTGATCTTCTTTTTATTGGAGCTGAATATCCAGGCTATAGCAAGGAGTGTAACCATTCCGAGTAGTCCCTTTGCTAACGATATAAAGCTTATGGATAAGAGCACCTGGATTAGTTTGCGTTACGTTTATCGAGTTCACTTTTGATTTTGGAAGCTTCTTCGTAGTTTTCACTTTCAATGGCTTCCTGCAACCTGTTGTTGAGTTCTTCGATGGTAAGATCGCCATAGCTTAATGTTTTGGGCTTTTCATCATCCACATCTTCCAGTTCCTCTTCAATGGCATCCAACTCTTTGGTCAGGTCTTCTTCCTGCCCCTCTTCCAGGATAATCCCGGCACTGGCGAGAATAAATTCGTGGGTAAAAATCGGGCATTTAAACCGGACAGCTAATGCGATGGCATCTGAAGTACGGGTGTCAATCTCGGTTTCTACACCATCTTTTTCGGCGACGAGTTTGGCGTAGAAAATGCCTTCTATGAGGTTATAGATAATAATCTCCTTAAGTTGAATGTCGTAGATATCGGCAAAACTCTTAAACAGGTCGTGCGTGAGTGGTCTGCTGGGAGTCATGGATTCCAACTCGATGGCGATTGCCTGAGCTTCAAACCCTCCGATGATAATCGGCAACCGGCGTTTAGCACCTCCCTTCTCTCCAAGTACCAGGGCGTAGGCTCCGGTTTGAGTCTGACTGTATGAAAGTCCGATTATTTCTAATTCTATCTTGTCCATCTAAAAACAAAAAAGGAGGTAACGAATACCTCCATAAATATAACCAATATTCTTTATGCTTTCAGTTTTTTAACCGCTTCAATTAACTTCGGAACCACTTCAAAAGCATCTCCAACGATACCGTAATCGGCAGCTTTAAAGAAAGGAGCTTCGGCATCGGTATTGATGACAACGATCACTTTACTTCCGTTTACACCGGCTAAATGCTGGATCGCTCCCGAAATACCGATAGCGATGTATAAATTCGGACGAATCGCGATACCTGTTTGTCCAACGTGCTCATGGTGAGGTCTCCAGCCGATATCGGCAACAGGACGGGAACAAGCGGTAGCAGCACCCAGTTCTTTGGCGAGTTCTTCTACCATTCCCCAGTTCTCTGGTCCTTTAAGACCACGGCCGGCAGAAACAACGATGTCGGCTTCGGTTAATGATAATTCGGCAGATTCTTTACGGACTTCCTTCACCGTTAATCCGGAATCCGGGAGTGTACAAGAAAAGGGTTCAACGCTTGCACTTCCACCGGTTTCCACTTTATCGAGTGAATTCGGAAGAACTGCAATAATTTTGGTTGCTGTTTTGATTTCAACTTCAGCGAAAGCTTTACCTGAGAATACCGCTTTTTTAATCACATTACCGTTTGGTAAGGCCACGGCACCGGTAACCATACCGGCATCCAGTTTAGCGGCTAATCGAGGCGCTACGGCTTTTCCGGAATAATCATGTGCAAAAACCACGGTAGTTGCTCCTTCCTGTTGAGCCGCAGCAGCGACTACGGCAGTCACTTTTTTAGGGTCGAATTGATCTAATGCTGTATCCGAAGCGTGGAGTACTTTTGAGATTCCGTATTTCCCCAATTCTTCCAATCCAGAAGCACTCCCTGTAACAACGGCTACCGCGGTAGTTCCCTGAGCTTTGGCGAATTGTCCACCATAATTGGCTGCTTCGAAAGCATTTTTTGTTAATGATCCGTTTGATGAATCTGCATATACTAATACTGACATAACTATTGATGAGTTAATTGGATAATGTGTTAATTTAGATAATCAGATAATTTGTTCATGTGAATTTCCAATCCGTTAATTATCTCATTTTCACATCATCTCATTAAAAAATATTTAAATAGCTTTCGCTTCGTTGTGTAATAAATGAACTAATTCCTCTACGTTAGCTGCATCAACATATTTACAGCCTGATTTTGCAGGAGGCAATGAGAATCCGGCAATCGCCGTTGCTTCCTGAGCATCAACCGCGGCCACGACATTGAGCGGTTTGGTTCGGGCGGCCATGATGCCACGCATATTAGGAATACGGGCTTCTGCCATTCCTTTGGCGGCGCTCAACACGAATGGGGTTGATGTTTCCACCACTTCAACACCACCTTCGATGTCTCGTTCGATGGTAGCCACATTGCCACTCATCTCCAGTTTCGTAGCTAATGATACGTAGGGTACATCCATGAGTTCGGCTACCATTCCGGCAACCTGGGAACCATTATAATCGATGGTTTCTTTACCGCAAAGCACCATATCGAAGCTTTGTTCTTTCGCATAGTGAGCAATTTGTTTTGCAACATAAAGTGCATCGTTGGTGTCTGCATCGATCCGAACGGCATCATCGGCTCCGATCGCCAGTGCTTTTCGGATGATCGGATCATTATCGGCCCTTCCAACATTCAGGACGGTTACCGTACCGCCGTTAGCTTCTTTCAATTCCAGTCCTCTAACCAGGGCATACCATTCGTCGTAAGGGTTTACAATAAACTGAACACCGTTTTCATCAAATTTAGAGTTCCCGTCGGTGAATGCTATTTTAGCAGTTGTATCGGGAGCTTTACTTATACAAACTAATATTTTCATTCCAAAAAGATTATTTAATTGTCTCTGAATTTAGTGAACGAAATTAACAAAAATACAGGGATAAAAAAATAAGATCGGGCTCCATGACTAACAGTTTCTGAACAATCCGAACCGGTTATTTTAAAACGGATGTTTCAGCTACGCTTTTTCAATTCCAGAGCACTTGCTGAGTCGGGCATTTGACTTCCCCATAGGAGCAATAGACACAGCAACTATCCTGTTTCTTTTCGATGATCTCGGAACAGCTATCACATTGGTAAGCATATGAATGACCCGAATCAAGCATTTCAGCTTGTTGTTTGGAACCACATTCGGGACACATTAAGGTATTTCTACTTAAAACTTCGGTAACTAAACTATTCATCTTTTTTGGGGATTTAAAGTTCATGAACACAAATTACAACTTCGTACGTGTTTCCCCGGATTAGCTCATTGAAAGTTATTAACACCAAAAACCTCATAAACTTTAGATTAAGGGTTATTTATGTTAATTTAGTTTAAAAGCAACTATATTTGCTTTCAACCGTCTTCATTATGACGACATAGTACAAGAATAAAGGTATGCAAATCTCAACTTTAACTAACCAAACAAAATACCTGCTAACGGCTTTACTGGTAGCAGTTTCGTTAACTACTCAGGCTCAATCAGCTTGCTCCTCTTCCAACTGGCAGAGTGCCTATGTATTGAGTGCCAATGATTATCCTTATACCAGTCCGGGTACGGGTATTACCGTAACGGCTACAACTGCCGGAGGGATATCTACACTGAATAACTTCTCCTACTCCTGTGGAGGTGTTACCTACAACTGCCAGAGCCCTGCCTGGTGGTTAAACAATGCCGGACAATCGATTACACTGACTTTTAGTGCTCCGGTTACCAGTTTTGCCATTATCGTAAACGGAACCAACAACTGTGAGGAATTCTATTTCAACACAGGTCCTGGTCAACCAAACGGCTGTTTACAGGTATCCGGGTTATGCAACACCAGCTGGACGTCCATCAATGGGGGAACCGGATTGTTATACACCGGTGCGGCAGCAACCAGTAACCTGATCGTCATAAGCAATCCTGCAGGAGCTACAACCTATGTATTGACACATAATGGCTGCGGTGCAGGTTCCAGATATGCTTTAGTTGATTGTTGGGAAACAACAACGACTACACCTACATTAACCAGCACGATGGCTCAAACGGATGCCAATTGCGGAGTTTGTGATGGTACGGCTACCGTTACTCCAGCCGGAGGAACCGCACCATACACTTATTCCTGGAACACGACTCCGGTACAAACCACTCAAACTGCTACCGGACTTTGCCCGGGCACATACATCGTTACATTTACAGATAATACCGGCTGCGCTACAGGAATGGACACCGTAACCGTTAATCAGTTGGCATGTGGATGCAGTATTGACAGCCTTTTCATGGGTACCAGCGCCTGCCTTTCCAATAACACCTATAATGTAACAGGAACCCTTTACTTTACTAATCCACCGGCTACAGGAACCCTAACCATCACAGATGGCTGTTCCGGACTAGACACGATTATTAATGCTCCTTTTACCTCTCCTCAAACATGGGGTATCTACAACTTACCTACTGGAAACAGCAATTGTAATATTACTGCCGTATTCTCAGCCGACCCGAATTGCACCATGTCCATCAACTATCCTCAAGTACCTCCGTGTCCTTGTACAGCCAATATCGGTACTTTTTCACCTACTACAACCGGAAATACGCTGAATACCAATAAGGTCTGCTTCGGCGATCAGTTCTCCCTCACCAGCAACGGAAACTATACCCCTCCGGCTCAGGCAAACAACCCGCCGATCGGAGCTCCGAACGGCTATAACCCCGGAATTGGTTACCTGGTCTATTCTTGTCCGCCGACCATCTTCCCGCAGCAAGCCTTTACCACCGACCCTTGCTTTGTCGGACTGGTTGGCTTCGGTAACAACTTTAACAGCACCAACCTGACCGGTGCTCCTCCTTATGCCGGACCATGGACCAGCAA
>JAGQZT010000002.1 GCA_020435335.1 Flavobacteriales bacterium
ACAGGGTATTGCTCGTTGTAGACGGTGTCCGGATGAATAATGCCATTTACCGCAGCGGCCATCTCCAAAATGCCATTACCATCGACAACTCCATCATCGAGAATACCGAGGTGATCTATGGTTCCAATTCCATCGTGTACGGGAGTGATGCCATCGGTGGTGTGGTTCATTTCGAAACCAAAACACCTCAGTTCCGGGGAGAAAACGATACCATCAACAACAACGGAGCCGAAGCCTATGCCCGATACGCCACCGCGAACCGGGAGAAAACGGCTCATTTTGATTTTAACCTGGGATGGAAAAAACTGGCTACGGTAACCAGTGTTACCTTCAGTGAATTCGAAGACCTGAAAATGGGTCAGACCCCGAATAACGACTATCCCGATTTCGGCCTGGTGAAATATTATGCCGATCGCATCGACAACAAAGACACCACGGTCAGGAAAAGTGATTTTTACAAACAAATCGGTACCGCTTACAGTCAGACCGACCTGCTCCAGAAAATCAGTTTCAAACCTTCCAATAAATTTCTATTGACCCTGAACACCCAGTATTCAACCTCATCTGACGTGCCCCGGTACGATCAGCTTTCCGACATGAAAAGCGATGGCAACATGAAATGGGCCGAATGGCATTATGGCCCTCAAAACAGGCTGTTAACCGCATTATCCGCACGCATTATTTCTGAAAATAATTTCTTCAGCAAGGTGGAAATCCTGCCTCACTTTCAAAAGATCGATGAAGACCGGATCACACGGCGATTCGGCGACAGCCTGAGAACAGTTCGGGAAGAAGATGTGAATGTATTCGGGCTAAATGTTGACTTTGTGAAGAATAACCAGACTTCCAATTGGTACTACGGCATTGAATTAACACACAACCTGGTAACTTCTACCGCTTATGCCGAAGATATTCTTGACGGACAACGCTACACCGCTTCCACCCGTTATCCGGACGACGGAAGTACTTATTCCAGTGCCGCTGCTTATGTTAGTTTTAAGAATAACTTTACCGAACATGCCACTTATAGCCTGGGAGCACGCTATACTCAAACCGTACTGTCTTCTAATTTTGCGGATACGACGTTTGTACGGTTACCCTTTACTGAAATCACCAGCAACAATGGCGCTGTAACCGGAAATGCCGGTATCGCTTACCATCCGTCCGATAAATTCAGGGTTTATACTTCTATCTCCACCGGATTCAGAGCCCCGAATGTGGATGATGTCGGAAAGGTATTCGCTAAGGATGATTATGTGATGGTACCGAACAACCAGGTTAAACCGGAATATTCCTACAATGGTGAGTTGGGCTTTGTAAAAAGTTTTGGCGACCATGACGATTTGGTGATCAATGCGGTTGGGTTTTACACCCTGCTGAAAGATGCGATTGTTCGCGATTTCTATTCCCTGAACGGAACCGATTCACTGGCTTATGATGGAGACACCCTTCAGGTCCAAACCAACAAGAATGTGGAAGAGGCCGTGGTTTATGGTATTACTGTTAATTTGGGGCTGAAATTCAGTAATGATGTGATGATTAAAAACTCATTCACATACACCGTTGGAAGAAGCACCACTTTTGATGTTCCGCTGGCACACATTCCGCCATTTTACGGCCGAACGGATATTATTTTAAAATCACACCCGATAACCGTGGATGTTTACATGAAATATCAAGGGTGGAAATGGATTTCCGATTACTCACCTTACGGAGAAGACAATGAAGATCAGGCTACGGTAAACGGAACTCCGGCCTGGCAGACCTTCAACATCAATGTGGCCTTTCAGCTCAGTAAATCCTTCTCCTTTCAGGCCGCTCTGGAAAACATGATGGATGTACACTACCGCCCTTTCGCTTCCGGTGTAAGTGGTGCCGGACGTAATTTTATTATAACCCTGAGAGCCGACATCTAGGTTTTCAACACCTTCCGTTCAGAACTAATCTCATGCGGATTCCATGCTGTTGTTCTAACAGCTATCTTTGTTAGCATTAAAAATTATTACTATGAATTACAACAACATTATAGTTGAGTCTGCCGATCACCTGGCGGTATTGACCATCAACAGACCCGATCAATTGAACGCTCTGAATTCCGCTACGATTGCCGAATTAAGCACTGCCTTTAAGGCCCTTGAAAACGATGGGGAAATAAAAGCCATTATTGTAACCGGTTCAGGACAAAAAGCCTTCGTTGCAGGAGCCGACATCAAAGAATTTTATCAGTTTGATGTTGCTCAGGGAAAAGAACTGGCAGCCAAGGGACATGAAACTCTTTTCAACCTGGTTCAGGATTTAACTACTCCGGTTATTGCAGCTGTGAACGGTTTTGCGCTGGGTGGCGGTTTGGAGTTGGCCATGAGTTGCCACTTCCGACTGGCCTCAGACAATGCTAAGCTCGGCTTGCCGGAAGTTACATTGGGCGTTATTCCGGGTTATGGTGGCACACAACGCCTCGCCCAACTGGTTGGAAAAGGCAGGGCCATGGAAATGATCATGACGGCACAGATGATCTCGGCCGAAGAAGCACTGCGTTTCGGACTGGTAAACCATGTAACCACTCAGGAAGAATTGCTGGACACCTGTAAACAGATCGCGTTAAAGATTGTTAAAAACTCGCCGGTAGCCATCAAAAGTGCAATAAAAGCCATCAACGCCGGTTATACCGATGGTGTAAACGGATTTCAGGTTGAAATTGACGAGTTCGGAACCTGTTTCGGCACCGAAGATTTTAAAGAAGGGACTACTGCATTCATCGAAAAAAGAAAAGCGGCGTTTCCTGGAAAATAGACCATGGCCAACCCTCTCAAAAAACTCGCCGGACAAACGGCAATTTACGGGCTCACCAGCATTGTCGGCCGGTTACTGAACTGGTTCCTGGTTCCGATTTACATTGGGGTAGCCAAATTCAGTACCGACCAGTACGGTGTGGTTACGGAGATGTATTCCTATGTGGCCTTTTTGGTTGTCTTACTCACGTACGGTATGGAAACCGCCTATTTCCGCTATTCTACGTTGGACGAGTATGACCCGAAAAAGGTATACACTTCGGTTATTTATTCCCTGTTTACCACCTCGGTATTGTTCATTGCCATTTCCATCCTGTTCAATCAGCCGATTGCCGATTGGCTGAAGTATCCCGATCACCCTGAATACGTCACCTGGTTCGCACTCATCGTCGGTTTGGATGCCCTCTCCTCCATCCCGATGGCCCGGCTACGGGCAGAACACCGAGCGAAAAAATTTGCCTTTATCAACTTTGTTTGGATAGGGGTTAACATTGGTTTTAACCTGTTCTTCCTGGTTTATTGTCTTCCTAAATTCAACGCCGGAGAACACAACTGGCTCATCGATACCTTTTACAATCCGGAAATGGGTGTCGGCTACATTTTCCTGGCCAATCTGATGGCAAGCGCCGTGAAGTTTGTGCTTTTATTGCCGGACATCTTCAAGGCCCGATATGGTTTTGAAATGGCTCTTCTAAAAAAGCTTTTCATCTATGCCTTGCCGCTATTAATTTTCGGATTGGCCGGCATTGTAAACGAAACCATCGACCGCATCATGCTGAAGCGCATGTTGTTCGATACCCTCGGCGAAAAAGAAACCTTGTCACAACTCGGCATTTACGGCGCCTGTTACAAAGTATCGATCATCATTACCCTCTTCATTCAGGCTTTCCGCTACGCTGCCGAACCCTTTTTCTTTGCTCAGGAAAAAGAAAAGGATGCCCGGCAGACATATGCCCGGGTCATGACTTACTTCGTGATTGTTTGCGCCGTCATTTTTTTAGGGGTCATGCTATTTATCGATGTCGTTAAATATTTTATCCCAAATCAGGATTACTGGGCGGGACTGCGGGTTGTGCCGATTCTGTTGCTGGCCAACATCAGCCTCGGCATCTATTACAACCAATCGATCTGGTACAAATTGAGCGGCAAGACCCAGTACGGAGCCTACATCGGCCTGTTTGGCGCTATTGTAACGATCGTGCTGAATTACATCTGGATACCGATCTATGGCTATATGGGTTCGGCCTGGGCAACCCTGATCTGCTATTCGTCGATGATGCTCTTGTCGTTTGTTTTAAGCCGAAAACATTACCCTATTCCTTACCAGTTACCTCGCTTGTTTTTATACCTGGGATTGTCCTTCGGGATTTACGTATTGAGTCAGTATTTCCCCATTTCATCAACCTTTTTGAAATACAGTATATACAGTCTGGTATTCATTGCTTTCCTGGGGATGGCCTACTTTCTGGAAAGACCAAAAAAAGTCCTAATTTAGCCTGTCTTTATTGCATCGAGAATTATGAAAATTAAAATCGTAAACACTTCCAGTCATCCGCTGCCACACTATGGAACCGAAGCTTCTGCGGGAGTTGACTTACGGGCAAACCTGGAGAGTCCGATTACACTAAAACCGCTGGAAAGAACCCTGATTAAAACAGGACTATTCATCGAACTGCCGGTTGGTTATGAGGCTCAGGTGAGGCCCCGAAGCGGATTGGCCTTTAAACACGGTTTAACCGTATTGAATACTCCGGGAACCATCGATGCCGATTATCGCGGCGAAATCGGGGTAATTTTAGTGAATTTATCCAATGAAGATTTTACCATCGAGAATGGTGAGCGTGTAGCTCAACTGGTGATTGCCAAACACGAACAAGCCGAATGGGAGCTGGTTGAAGAACTTTCAGATACCGCCCGTGGAGCAGGAGGATTTGGTAGCACCGGAAAAAAATAAATGAAACTTCCCGCCTGAGCGTGAATTAAAACAGAGATATGAAAATTATCGTACCAATGGCCGGAAGAGGGTCCCGGTTAAGACCCCACACATTGACAATCCCTAAACCTTTATTGCCGGTAGCCGGAAAACCGATTGTACAACGGTTGGTGGAAGATATTACGAAGGTGTGCGGCGAGACCGTGGATGAAATTGCCTTCATCATTGGTGATTTCGGTGACCAGGTGGAAAAAGACCTGAAAGCTGTTGCCGAAAGCCTGGGCGCCAAAGGGAGCATTTACTACCAGGAAGAAGCATTAGGTACGGCTCATGCCATCTTATGTGCCAAAGAAAGTTTAACGGGTAATGTGGTTGTGGCTTTTGCCGACACCTTGTTTAAGGCCGACTTTACCCTCGATAATCAGGCAGACGGCATCATTTGGGTGAATCAAATCGATGACCCGAGTGCGTTTGGCGTGGTTAAGCTGGACACCAACAACGTGATCACCGACTTTGTGGAAAAACCGAAAGAATTTGTTTCCGACCTGGCGATCATCGGCATCTATTATTTCAAAGATGGAGAGTACCTGAAAAATGAGCTTCAATACCTGATTGACAATGACATTAAAGACAAAGGTGAGTTCCAGTTGACCGACGCTTTGGAGAACATGAAGAAAAAGGGAACAAAATTTGTTCCCGGACAGGTCATCGAGTGGTTAGACTGCGGAAATTATAAAGCTACCGTATACACTAACCAGCGCGTATTGGAGTTTATTAAAAATGAGAATACCGTGGATGCCAGTGTGAAAATGGAACATGCTGAGATTATTCCTCCCTGTTTCATTGGAAAAAATGTTCAGCTGATTCATGCAAAAGTTGGTCCGCATGCATCCATAGGAGAAAATACCGTGATCAGAAATTCAACCGTAAGCAATTCCATCGTTCAAACCAATAGCGTAATCGAAGATTCGACCGTAAAGGATTCTATGGTGGGTAATTTTGTGAAAATTAAAGGGGTTTCCCAAGAACTGAGCATCGGCGACTATAACGAAATCGTATAAATTAAAATGAGGCATGTCCTATCCATATTTGTAATGACCCTCTTGCTGGGTGCCTGTAAACCGGGACAGGAAACCGTTGCATCTTCCCCAAAAGACACTCCTCAAAAAGGCAACAACAAGTCGTTGGCCGACCTGGACGACAAAGAACTGGTTCATTTTAAATATGTGTTTCACAATGCGAACACCGAACGTATTCTGGGAAATTACCAAAATGCAGCCGCCTTGTTCATGCAGTGTATCGAAATTGCTTCGAAAGAGGCCAACCCATACTATGAACTGGCTCACATCTATGACGTAAACAATCAGTTCGATCTATCCCTTGAATATGCTACCAAAGCCATTAAACTGGATCCGGACAACTACTGGTACCGGGTGCTTTATGCCCATGAACTGCAACGAAACGGTGATAATGACGGAGCGATTAAGCAATACCAGATTCTGATCGAACAAAACGGAGGGAATCCGGATTTGTATTTCGATCTGGGAGGTATTCAATTGTACGGGGGGCGGTATAAAGATGCGATAAGCACCTTTGATCAACTGGAAGCAATCATCGGTATCACAGAAGAAGTATCGGTTCAAAAAGAGAAGATATACATCAAATTGGGTGACATTGACAAAGCGGCTCGCGAAATCCAAAAACTGATTGACGCCTATCCGGATGAGACCGCCTACCAGGGCATGCTGGCAGAGCTGTATTTTGCCAACGACATGACCGAAAAAGCTTTCGAAATCTATAACAAGATCATCGAACAGGATCCGAACAATCCGTTTGCCAACCTCTCCCTGCACGATTATTACAAGCAGAAAGGAGATGATGCCAAAGCATTTGAAGCCCTGAAGAAAGCGTTTGCCAGTGAAGACCTGGATATTGATACCAAAATGCGAATCTTACTTTCGTATTACAGCGCCACTGAAACTTCCAATGAGCTGAAAAAGGACGCTTTGGAGCTGAATAAAATCCTGATCGAAGCCCATCCGAACGATGCGAAAGCATACACCATGTATGCCGATTTTCTGTATCGCGACAAGAAACTGGTGAGTGCTCAGGAATATTACCTGAAAGCCATTGATCATGACAGCTCCAAATTCGCCATCTGGAGTCAACTCATGTTCATCGAATCCGAACTCATGGATAATGATGCGCTGTTAAGAGACAGCAAACGGGCCGTATCCTTATTCCCCAATCAACCCATTTTCTACTTTTTCTACGGCAGTGTAAACCTGCAGAAAAAGAATTTTACTGAAGCCGCCGAATATCTTGAAATCGGTAAAGACTACGTGATTGATAATCCACCTTTGCTCATTCAGTTTTATGCCAGTCTGGGTGATGCCTACAACGGCTTAAAATCGTATGAAAAATCAGATAAGGCCTACGAAAAATCCCTGGAACTTGATCCGAAAAACATCTATGTGCTGAATAATTACAGTTATTATTTGTCGCTGCGGGGAGATAACCTGGAACGTGCCGAAGAACTATCCGCACGATGCAACGAACTGGAACCGGATCAGGCTAACTACCAGGATACTTATGCCTGGATACTTTATAAGCAGGGCAAATTTTTACAAGCCAGGGATTGGCTGGAAAAGGCCGTAGAAAACGGTGGCGGGTCGAATGCCGTGATTCTTGAGCATTTGGGTGATACCCACGCCAAACTAAATAACATAACGAAAGCACTGGAATTTTGGAACAAAGCCAAAGAAAATGAAAAGGGCGATGCTTCTGATTTGCTGAATAAGAAAATAGCGGATAAAAAGCTGTATGAATAAGATTACGTTGGGAAAATGGTTGATGGTAATTACTGCCATACTTTTCTTTTATTCCTGTAAAGTGCAGGAAAAGGAAAATGTGAAGGTTAAAATCAAACCGCGGTCTTCCAAGTTCCTGGTAAACAAATTACTTCAGCATGAATTTAAATTCGAATACCTGAGTGCCAAGGCCACGGTAGAACTGACCGATACCGCAGGTAAAGAAACCTCCTTTAAAACACACATCCGGGTGAAGCAGGACAGCGCAATCTGGATGTCGATTACACCCTTGCTGGGAATAGAAATGGCCCGGGTTATGATCACCAAAGATTCGGTAAAACTGATGAACCGAACCAAAAACGAATATTTTATCGGTGATTTTGAGTACATCAACAAGCTCTTCGGATCCGATTTGGACTATCAAATGCTCGAAGCACTCATTATCGGAAACAGCCTTGAGTTTGAGATGGACGATAAAATTTATGCCAAGGTCGACCGGAAAAAAGACCTCTATTACCTCAGTACGATCAAGAAACGGAAGATCAAAAAAGAATTTGAGAAGGAAAAAGAGAAGATCAACGAACAGGCACAGGTATTGTGGTTAGATCCGATCACATTCAAAATCAAGGAAATCCTGTTATCGACCGCCGAAAGTGAAAACACACTGACCGGCGTGTACAGTGATTATGAAGAGCACGGTTCGCAACTGTTGCCGTACAGCCTGAACTTTACCTTAAAATCCAAATCCACCGTCGTGATTAATGTGGAGTACAGTAAATTATCTTTGGGTAAATCCTTAACTTTCCCTTTTAAAATTCCATCCAAATATGAGCAGATTACGCAGTAAAATACTCCCTTTTATTGGTGTTTTGGTGATCTGCCTGATGGCTCTTCCTGCACATACTCAAACCAAAAAAGAACTTGAGGAGAAGAAAAAAAAGCTGCAGAAAGAGATCAATTACACGAACCAGCTGCTCAAGGAAACCAAAAAGAACAAGGATCATTCGCTCGATGAATTGCTCAGCCTGAAAAGCAAGATCAATGCCCGGAGCAACCTGATTTCCGCCATCAACAGTGAAATGAAACTGATCAACGGCGAAATCGAGAAAAGCAGTTCGGAAATTACTAACCTGGAAAGCGAATTGGCTGCCTTAAAGGTTGAATACGCCCGGATCATTTACTATGCCTTTAAACACCGAAGCTCGTTCGATAAGATGATGTTTGTCTTTGCTTCGCGGGATTTTAACCAGGCCTACAAACGGTTAAAATACATCCAGCAATATTCCGAATACCGGAAAGCCCAGGCCGAAGAAATCGTGCTGACCCAGGAAAAACTGAAAACGGAGATCGAAACCCTGAAACGGGTAAAAGAAGAAAAGACCGTATTAATATCCATGGAAGAACAGGAGAAAGAGAAACTGGCCGTTGAAAAGAACCAGCAGGAAACGGTGGTGAAACAACTGCAAGGAAAAGAACAGGAATTAAAGAGTAAGCTACAGAAACAGGAAGAGTCTGCCCGCAAGCTGCAAAAAGCCATCGAGAAGATCATCGAAGAAGAGATCCGCAAGGCACGGGAAGCGGCGAAAAAAGCCGGAACCAGTTCGAAAGGGTTCCCGTTGACTCCCGAGGCCTTAAAACTCTCCAACTCGTTTGCATCCAACAAAGGCCAGCTTCCATGGCCCGTTTTGCAAGGTGTAATTACCGGTAAATTTGGTAAACACCCGCACCCGGTTTTGGAAGGAATCGTATTGAATAATAACGGTATCGACATCAGCACCACGAGCAATTCGACAGCCAGAGCCATCTTTGATGGAGAAGTAAGTTCGGTAGCCATCATTCCGGGAGAAGGAAAAGTAGTGATGGTGCGCCATGGAGAATACCTGAGTGTGTATTCATACATGACCGAGGTTTTTGTGAATAAAGGCGATAAAGTTTCGACCAAGCAGGAACTCGGAAAATTGGTAAACAGCGCCGATAAAAGTAAATCTCAGGTCCACCTGGAAATCTGGAAAGGCATGACCAAGTTGAACCCGGAATATTGGATTTACAGGAAATAACGGGGAAAGTAGTTTGCTTTGATCCAACTTCTTGCTTCTAACATCTAAGTTATGAAATTCACAACGCCCGTATCCATCTCCGAATCACCGTTCAAAATCGGGCATGATTCCCCGGTCATGTTAATGGGTTCCTGTTTCGCCGAATCAATTGGCAATCGCCTTAAAGCCTATAAATTCAACACCCTTAAAAATCCATTTGGGATTATCTACAACCCCATTTCACTAGGCAAAGCCCTGAGCAAAATCACCAAAGGCGAATGCTACACGGTAAACGATCTTTACGAATCAACGGGTAAATGGCTGAGTTTTGACCATCACGGAAGTTTTTCGGATCGGGACCAATCGGTGGTTCTGGAAAAGATCAATGCATCCATCACGGAGGCTCACCATCACCTGAAAGACTGCCACACGTTGTTTCTCACGTTCGGATCGGCCTGGGTGTATGAATACCCGGATGCGGGTATCGTGGCCAATTGCCATAAACTCCCGGCAAAAACCTTTGCCAAACGCCTCCTTACGGTGAATGAGATTATGACTTATTATGAGGAGTTAATTGGTGATTTGACCCATTTTAACCCAAAACTAAACATCATTTTTACGGTCAGTCCGGTGAGGCATACCCGGGATGGTCTGCACGAAAACAACCTGAGTAAAAGCACCCTGTTACTTGCTGTGAATACCCTCGTGGAACAGCATCCCCATTGCACCTATTTTCCGGCTTACGAACTGGTAATGGATGAATTGCGTGATTACCGGTTTTTCAAAGAAGACCTTGTCCACCCGACCGACATGGCCATTCAATACATCTGGGAAAAGCTGGGGGCCTGTTTTTTTGATGATGATACCCATACGCTCAATAAAGCCATTGAGAAAATCCGGAACGCCGCATCGCACCGGCCGTTCCATCCGGGCAGTGAGGCCCATCAGAAATTTGTAGCCGGTATGCTGTATGCAATCGAACAAATTCAACACGACTTTCCTTACCTGGATTTCGAAGAAGAAAAGATCACCCTTTCTTGATGCTATTCGTTGATTGTGATAAAGGGTCTTTCCGTAGCAAATAAAAGTCTGTTTACTTTGATCTTCCAGGCTTCAGGAACCTGATCTTCACGAGCTACTACACCGACACACAATAAGTTTACCTGAGTCCTAAAATCATCGAATTTCAATACCAGCTGTTCGGCTGCAGAGAAATCATTGTTACGGATCAGCTCCAGGTATTCGATCAACCACTCCTTCTCCGTGTCCTGAATCCTGGGTTGGAGTTCCATCACCCGCTTGATGTATTCGTCATAATTTTTCCTGTGCTTAACCATGGTTCCTAGAGTCATCCAGATATTATCCTCATCCGTACCCTCATCGGCCTGATAGGCAAGCACCTTTTCCACAATGGCATCAGGTGCCTGAGAAGATGCGGCAATGATGCGGTTTATCCTCGCCTCTGAATCCGGGTTCCTCAACGTGAGCTCAATGGCTTCATCATATTGCTGTCTGTGAATAAGCTGGATCATTCGATCGGTTTCATACTCCATGTCGCCAAAAAGCTCATTCTCAAAATTGCTATAATAAATCACATTGGGGTTATTCTCCGTGATCCCGCTATAATCCTGAACGGTTTTATTGATGGATGTTACATACCTTCTAACCCTTTCAAAATCTACCCCGTAAGTAGATTCGAACACCTGGTTTTTTAGCAACGAAGTAACAAATGCATTATAAGCGGATTCCCAATCTTCCCGGGAAGCGTAAGCATAAGCCGATGCCATAGCAAGCCATCTGTTCTCAGGCCATTTTTTATATCCTTCAAAGAAAAGATGATCCTGCTCCTCCGAATCATCCATGATGCGGGTTTTCAGGTAATAGTAATCCGCATTTTGAGGATTTGAAGCTGCCAGTTTTGCCAGGCGTTCTTTTAAATCCGGTAATTTCGCGGAGTCGGAATAATCCATAAGCACCCGGTAACTCAACACTTCGCCGGGATTTCTACTCAAGCGTTCTTCCACAAAAGACAAGGAAGGATCATACGAAGCCGCCAGATTTAACCAGTATACGATGTTACGACTTTCTCCGTCGTCCCACTTAGCATGATTTGTAAGCATAAGCTCCATATCAACGGTTTCATCAACCACCGAAAGCAATGAATACGGATTAAGGTCGCTGTACCCATAAACTACGCTTCTACTCCCCCCGCTCGAATGAGACGATGTGGAGATCGATTGAGGTGGTTCTTCAAAGATAAAATCCGCATTGACCGTGATCCATTTCGGATTGCCCAATATCACATCCGGCACTTCCCCATACGATCCGTAAACAGCGGTTTGTTTGATGAGCAGAGCGGCATTCATCACATTATAGATGTACTTCTGCTGCCCGAATTTATGCATCGGTTTGAATGTTTCAATTAAAGTGCCATCTTCCGTTTTGGTCTGCACGACCTCGCCAGATGAAAAATCAAATTGAATATCGGAATGCTCTTCCACCAGGTAATCGGAACCATCATACTGCACATAAACCGGAATAGACAACCCGTTGTAGACATACATCGTGGAAACCTGCACATAGTTGCCGAAATATAACGCCGCAACGATTAACAACGCCGATACCGCAAACTTTGAAAACCCTCCGAATATTCCATCGCCCATGTGGAAGCGATCCCATAAACCATATTTATATTGAATCGGTCTTTCCTCTCCTAACACTAAAGTGGCATATTGGTCCGGCAGGGTAATCTCTTCGACTGTTAGCTGTAGTGTTTTTCCTGATGTGGCACTTTCCACGATCTGATCTTCCAGAACGAGCAGATGTTCAAAAGCTGCGTTTCTCGCCCTCAATAATCCGTCGGTTGCAACATTAACCCAACCGTTGATCACTTTAGACCAGCTTTCAATATTATCCTTGTCCGCTCCACCTAACGTAAAAGGTTCAAACAAATCCCCATAGGTTTTACCCCCCAGTTTCTCTACTAAGGTAGTATTCAGTTTAATCAGCCTGCTGTTGTCGAATATGGCTTTTAACGTTTTGTGAAGGCTGTTAGCCACATTGATCACTTCAATCAATTCCGAAGAAGAAACCCTTCCGTCTGCTAAAACGATATTCAGCACATTGTTGTATTTTTTGTAAGCATCCTTAAGATCTGCCATGGCGTGTTCCGAATAATGAACCAAATGGGCGACCGACTTCAGGTAGTTTGCATAAACCGGGTTGCCTTGTTCGGCCAATTCCATAGGAAGTTTTCGGCAGCGTTTTTCATGACCGATTAACTCTTCTTTAACGGCTTCCAGCTCCTCATTCAGTTGAGCCAGTATTCGGGGAATGTCTTTCCTTTTAATCTCATTTCCACGGTGAACAATTTTTCTTTTTTCTGCGGTAACTACTTCATGCTGAACAAGGACTAATCGTTGAATTTCATCTTTCAGTCCTTCGAACTCCTGAACCTTATCCGCATAAGATTGAGTATATAACTGCCCGGATAAAGCATTCAATTCATCCGGGGTCAGTACTGTATCATAGATGTCTTCTACGGTTTTGAAATTCAGGAAAGGAAGCCGGTTAATGTATGCTCCTTTGTACTTAGGATTCATAAAATACCATTGAAATTCATCTTTATCAAAAGCGGCTATGCTTTCTTCTAAGGTCATTTCTTCCGTTTCCAGGTTTGCCGTGGCTATCAGGTTTGCCGTGATCGTGGTTCTGTAGTGTTCGGCCTTATCAAATAAACTCCAGGAAGAACGGTTGTCGATGTCTGCAGCTATATAAATCCGTTTAGCGTTTTCTTCCCTTTCGTTATCCGTTGGATGGGTAGCCCACATTTGAGGAGGGTTAACGGTAATGTTGCTGAATAACCTGTGGCTGCCATCAACGCTCGTAATTTCAGGTGACTCTCCGAAGCCCGGATCATTCATCACCCATTTCATTTTTTCAATATAATGTGACTGCAGATGAAATAAATCCGGTACGGCTTTCTTGTGCTGAAGGTCTCGATTTACCTGATCGATAACCGCTTGGTATGCCTGATCGGCTATTCTTAGTTTATGCAAGGAATTGATGAGGGCGTCGCTCCCCGTTAAGGATACCGCCACAATATCGGCCTGAAATTCCATTTCTTTCGACAAGGCCCTTTCTGCTATAACAACAACACTAAAAAGCGTTTGAATCAACGACCTCATGGCCCACACTAAAATCGACAGGATCCACCCGATCCAGGCAATTCTGAGGTCAAATGAAGAGACTCCTGCTAAAAAAGAATCTAAAGCATCCCTTTTATTAACCACCCTGATGGCGATCTGCTGAGCGGTATACACATACCTTCCCAAAAGCATTGACCGCTGGGCAAAATGGCCAAACTCATGAGCCAGAATGGATTTAAACTCACCTAAATTGAGGACATTAACCAGACCCAAGCCAATTTCCAGGTTCTTTTTTGAAGGAAAGAATAAGTTAAAGATGGAAAGATCGTAGAAAACGCAGGCATTGACCTCAGAGCTTAGGTATACTTTATGCGGACGAGGTGCCCCGATTTCATCAGCCAATTTGTAGAGGTAATCAAACAGTAGCGGCTCCTCTTCCACCTTGACTTCCAAGCCTTTATGCCCTTCTTTTTTCTTAAAAATAAACAGCGACTTGAACATGAATATACTTAAAAAGGCAAATCCGACACCACCGATCAGCAAAGCAAAAAAATGATCTCCTCCGGATACCAACAGTGCAAAAAACTGATAGGATAACAACGCAAACCATACCATGAGCGCGAGATAAATGCCGACAAAAAGAACAAGGCCTGAGATTGCTAATACGACCCTCTTTTTAAAAGAAGGACTGGGTTTTGTAAAGTCCTGTGGTAAGTTAACCTGACTTTTAGTGTAAATACTCTCCATATATCCCGTCTTAGAATTGATGTTGTTGTTGTGAAGCAATGAAAATACAAAAAAAAATGGATTTAAATTTTAAGTCCGATCCGGGGATATTTTTTCCGTATAGATTTAGCCTCTCCTGCGAACTACTTTATTTAGAGACGCTACTGCATAGCAAGACTGCCTCATGGCCTTCAACTAAAATAATTTCCAATCCAACTCCAATTCATCCTGAAGCTGGACATCAAACTGATCGCTATTTTTATGAAACTCGGCCAGGTACTCCTGTTCCGTTTGCCCCGGAGTGGGAATGAGTATGGCTGATTTGCCCAATGTGACAAGATCCATGATGCTGCTGTAGCCTGAACGACAAAGAACCCGCTTACTTTTTAGCATCAGATCCTGCAGCTTATCCGCTGGCAGGTGATTGAAGATTCCTGCTTCACCCGTGGGCTCCGCATTGGGCAGCCCCCGAACCACAGCTGCGTTTAGCCCGTGTTTCCTGATTTGCTCCCGAACCTTTTCTTCCAATATGGTTCGTTGCGGTTCGGGGCCGGAAAGCACGGCGCAAAGATCATAAATGGATTCAGGCAATTCCCGCGGTTTTTCGAAGCGGGATAATGGCCCGATAAACCGGTGCTTTTGACGGATGGATTTGAGGTGGGACAGGTCTCCCGACAAGTTATTATCCCCTTCATAGTCGGGAATCCAAACCTCATTGAACTTGTCGAGCAATTTTCCGATCTGTTTATGAATCAAAGGCTCAGCGACGGGTGCCTTTACGAAGATCTGGTGCGTTATCAGGATGCTTTGGACCTGATTACTATAAAACCCGTAGCGGTTATCCGAAACGATCAGGTCGATCGGATGCTCCCGAATAATTTGATCGATCAGCTTTTTTTCTTCTTTGATGAAATTCCTGAATCGGAGGCTTTCTATTAAAAGCTGAATCCAACTTCCACTCTCACTGTATTCCACCTCGTAACCCGGAACCACTATGGTTTCCAGTTCCGGGAATTCCTGCTTTAACAACGATAACGGGTTTTTATCGGCACCTAGGATGACCCGATTCCCTTCATTCAGAAATTTTTTGATGAGTGGTATACAACGGGTAGCGTGCCCCAACCCCCAATCTAATGGGCAAACCAATATGGTTTTTGGGTTATTGGACATCATCGCGTTTGTGCTTCCACCGCCGGTGGGTCCACAGCCAATATTGGGGAGCTTTGCGGATATCTTCTTCCAGGAATCGGTTGGCTGTGCGGATGATTTCCCCGTATTCCATTTCATTGGGGTGGAGCGTTAATAACCGGGGATGTGCCTCATAATGGCCTCTTTTCACTTTGTTGATGACCGCATAAACCACCGGGACGTTGTAATCCTTGGCGTATTTTTCAGCCCCATAAAACATAGCCGTATCCTGATTCAGGAATTCTCCCCATACGGCTGTCTTTTTTTTGTGCGGACTTTGATCCACGGCAAAAATGATTCCTTTCGGATTGCCATAATCTTCTTCCATGTATTTCTTAACCTGCCTCATCGGGCAAAGCACCAATCCGAAACGTTGACGGGATTTCTTCATTTTCTCATCGAAAAATTTATTGGTAAGCGGTTTATAAATCCCGACAATGGTGTGACTTAGTTCCATGGCAATGCCGAGCGCCAGCATTTCCCAATTGTTATAATGCCCTCCAACAAATACGATGTCTTTTCCTTGCTTGTACAAATCCTCGATAACACCGTTTTGGTCCATTTTAAAGCGCTTATTGATCTGTTTTTTTGAAATGGTGAATCCTTTTAGGCCTTCGAGAACCAGGTCGCAGAAATGCCTGTAAAATTTACGGGTTATCGTATGAATCTCTTGATCTGATTTTTCGGGAAACGAATTTTTTAAATTGGTCACCACTACTTTTTTCCGGTAACCGATCACATGGTACATCAGGAAAAAGGTGAGATCGGACAAGCGGTACAACAAGAAAAACGGCAGGTAGGAGATCGGTAAGATCACAAAATAATATAGTATTCTACTTCCCATGGTTTTGTTGCCAAAAATCAGATAAAGTTAGCTAAATTTGGAGAATCTTAGAAACGAATGAAACGCTTAAAAAAAATAGGCCTTGGATTGTTGGTCGTACTGATCATCCTTCAGTTTTTCCGGATTGATACGTCGGTTCCCGAATTTGATCCGGCTCAGGATTTTATCACGCAAACTCAAGCTCCTGAAACGATGCAGGTCATTCTGAAAAAGGCCTGCTACGATTGCCATTCCTATGAAAGCAACTACCCCTGGTACAGCCAAATTGCTCCTGTTTCCTGGTGGATGAAAGACCACATTAATGAAGGTAGAGAACATTTAAATTTCTCGGTGTGGGGTAGTTATTCCGAAAAACGAAGAAACCATAAACTGGAAGAGTGCTGGGAAGAGCTGGAAGAAGGTGAAATGCCTATGGAAAGTTACCTGATTATGCACGGCGAAGCCGAACTCTCTGCCGAGGAGAAATCAAGTTTCGTCAACTGGCTTAAAACATTGAAATAATTATGGTTAAAGTATCACATAATATCCGAAAATTAGAGCACATGGCCGAATTGTTAAAAGCAGTTGCCCACCCTCTTCGTATTTCCATCATCGATATCCTGATCCAAAAAGATGAAATGACCGTAACGGAAATTCATAGCCTACTGAACATCCCCCAACCGGAAGCATCCAGACAATTGACCACACTGAAAAATGCAGGCATCGTGAACTGTAAAAAAGAAGGAACCGCACGGATTTACTTCCTGGTAGACAAGTCCATTTCCAACCTGTTGGACTGTGTTGAAAATTGTTCTATCAAGTAATTCAATAATAATTCATATATTCGCATTCTTGCATGTAATATTAAACTCATGAAAAGAATCGCATTATTATTTTTATTGCCTCTGGCCGTTGCCCAGGCACAAAACCCGTTGAACATTCCAACGACCGTATCCGGTGCTAACATCAATTTAACCCTGCAACAGGGAACAACAACTTTCTTTCCTCCCACGGTGACCAACACCATGGGTGCCAACGGCAGTTTACTGGGTCCGACCATGATTCTGGAAAAGGATTCTTTTGTGAGCATTGTGGTTGATAATCAGTTAGCAGATACCACGACTATCCACTGGCACGGTATGCATGTAGCTGCAGTCGACGATGGCGGACCGCACAGCACCATAGCCCCCGGATCGACCTGGAATCCTCAGTTCACCGTAATGGATAAAGCTGGTACCTATTGGTATCATCCTCACCTGCATATGCACACCGACGAACACGTTTCAAAAGGAATTGCCGGTATGATCATCGTTCGTGATGATGAAGAGGCCAACCTGAACCTTCCAATGGATTACGGTGTGGATGAATTTCCGATCGTACTGCAAACCAAAGGCTTCGACGGATCGGGACAAATTCTGGTACACACCAACCTGGATACTACCGTTATGGTGAACGGAACACTTGACCCAACGCTGGATCTACCTGCACAGGTCGTGCGGTTACGGGTATTGAACGGTTCTTCTCAACGCCTGTATGAACTTGGTTTTTCCGATAACCGCCAGTTTAGCCTGATCGGTACGGACGGCGGACTATTAACGGCTCCCGTTAATTTGACCCGTTACCGGATGGCTCCCGGCCAGCGTGCCGACATTTTAGTTGATTTGAGTTCAAGCCTTGGCCAGAATTTCCAGCTTATGAGTTATGCCTCATCATTACCCAATGGTGTTTATGGTGCTGCCCAACCCGGTATGGGCCCGGGAGCTACCGGCTCTTTGGTCGGTTATACCAGCAATCCGTTAAATGGCAGCGATTATCAGTTACTTGATATTACTGTTGTGGCACAAACAAGCAACCCGGTATTAAGCATTCCTGCTAGCTTAGCATCCTATACTCCGCTTCAGGAAGGTACGGAGAACATTACCCGAAATCTGACCTTTACCTCGGCAGGGACTATGGGTGATCTGAATGGACCTTTTCTGATCAATGGCAGTAGCTTTAACATGAGTGTGATCAATTACACGATCCCTTTAAATAATATTGAGATTTGGTCGTTAACCAATCAAACACCAATCTCTCACCCGTTTCACATCCACGATGTGCAGTTCTTCATCCTGGACATCAACGGAACTCCGCCACCACCGGAAATGCAAGGCTTCAACGATGTGGTTCTGGTTCCTTCCGGCATGGGTAATGTGCGTTTTATTGCTCAGTTCAATGACTTTGCAGACGACTCCATTCCTTACATGTATCACTGCCACATGCTCACTCACGAAGACGATGGGATGATGGGTCAGTTTATTGTTAGTTCAACCACATCCGTTGAAACCGTTTCCAATTCGAACGATATTCAACTGTTCCCCAACCCTGCTAACGGCATCATACAATTGACAGGCTTGGAAATTAACACCATCATTCGGGTTTATGCCACGAGCGGAGCGCTAGCTAAACAGGTTCTGGCAACCGGTTCGTCATTCTCTCTGGACTTATCCGGGTTAAATGGCCTCTACATTCTGGAGACAGAAACGCCTTCCGGGAATAAGAACCGGTACAAGGTTATTACCCAGTAAATTCAGGCACATACCCTTTCCCTGCCGGGAGACGTAATTTAGTTTCATTCTAAATTCATATATTCGTATATTTGTATATAAACTACGTTACGATGAAAAAAGCCACCCCTTACCTCATCATTGTAAGTGCCATCTTTGCCTTACAATTTGCTTTTTCTACTTTTAATCAAGGCACCTATCAGGCATATGCTTTCCATACGGCTGAAGAGCTGGAAGCATTTGATGACATGATTGAAGCGCTGCCAACAGGCTTCAACTCTATTTTTGCGGCCTCGGGCGAATGTGAGCTGTGCCACGGCACTGCCGGTGGAGGGCCTAACCCAACAGCCCTGCAGGATGCAAACGGGAAAGACGTTTCTCCGGTAGCCGACTGGCGTGCAACCATGATGGCCAATTCAGCCAAAGATCCTTTCTGGAGAGCGAAAGTGAGTCATGAGATCATCGCCAACCCGGCACTGCAACAAGACATTGAAAACGTCTGTACACGTTGTCATGCTCCAAACGGCTTTTTCAATGCCATCCACAACGGTCAGCCGCATTATTCGATCAGTGATCTGGAACAGGATTCTCTCGGACTGGACGGTGTAAGCTGCACCAGCTGTCACTCCATGCTGCCTGATGGATTAGGAAACGTATTCTCCGCCGGAATGACATACGATACTTTGAAAAACATCTATGGTCCATATCCAACTCCTTTCACCAACCCGATGGTTAATAATATCGGCTTTACCCCGGTTCAGGGAACGCATGTTTCCCAATCGGAAGCCTGCGGTGTTTGTCATACCCTAATTACCAACCCTGTCGACCTGAATGGCATCCCGACGGGTACTCACTTCGTGGAACAAGCAATCTACCATGAATGGGAAAACTCCGTGTATTCCAGCAGCAATCCCAACACCTGCCAGGAATGCCACATGCCTAAGATCACAGACAACGTGGTAATCGCCGACCGGCCATCTTGGCTGACCCCCAGAACTCCGTTCAGCAAACACTTTTTGGTGGGCGGAAATGCATTTATGCTCAACCTGCTAAAGAACAACATCGATACATTAAAACTTGCGTCTAATGCTACCGAATTCGATACCGTAATAAACCGCACTGTCCGCCAGTTGCAATCGAACACGCTGGATCTGACTTTACAGGAAGTGAACCGGACAAGCGATACGGCGTTCTATGCGTTGGAGCTGACCAACAAGGCCGGCCATAAATTCCCTGCCGGATACCCCAGTCGTAGGGCTTACATCGAGTTCATTGTTCAAAATGATCTGGGCGACACCCTGTTCCACTCGGGTAAAGCCGACAGCCAGTACCGATTAGTCGATGAGGATGCTACCTACGAGCCTCACTACGATCGCATCCATGCTCAGGATCAGGTACAAATCTATGAGATGGTAATGGGCGATGTGAACAACAATGTAACCACCGTACTGGAATATGCCTACATTCAACTAAAAGATAACCGACTGGCTCCGGAAGGGTTCACCAGCACCCATTCCAATTACGATACGGTGAAAGTATATGGTGCCGCCAATGCCGATCCGAACTTTAACAAAACAGGTGCTGTGGAAGGCAGTGGCACCGATAGTGTTTTCTACCACGTGTTCCTGAACGGATACACCGGGTCGCTTACGGTTAAGGCAAATGTTTATTATCAACCATTACCTCCGAAATGGACGGATGAAATGTTTGCCAATACATCGCAGGAAATCGATTTGTTTAAAACCCTGTACAACAGTGCCGATCACACTCCGGTTATCGTAGCCTCGGCTATGCTCGGAACAACCGGTGTTGAAGAAATCGGAACGTCCAACATCGCCCTGTTCCCGAACCCGACCCGTTCAAATGTTCAGTTAACCGGTTTGAAGGATATCGACTCCATTATGGTCTATGATGCCAAAGGGAGCCTGGTAAAACAAGTAACATGGAACAAACGGTCCGACCAGTACATCACACTCCCGGATACAAAAGGTTTATTCTTCATACAAATCACAACAAACGGCAAAGAAAAACTAACAAAAAAGGTAATGCACTACTAAACAGGTTAATTAATAATTTGCCGAAGCTCTTCTTTGAAGAGCTTTTTTTATTTTTGATGAAAACTAACGTATGGGCGGAAAAGGCAAATTACAAAAGTGGGCAGAAATGAAAACCTTCAACAATGTGGCTGAACCCACATTAGAAGATGTATTGAACCGCGATTATGAACTCAAAGGCAAGTGGCGTCAACAGATTTTTCAAAATGACCACCCCATCGTGCTGGAGTTAGGCTGCGGAAAGGGAGAATACTCGGTAGGCATGGGCCAACATTTTCCGGAAAAAAACTTCATCGGAGTGGACATTAAAGGAAATCGCATCTGGCGGGGTGCCAAAACAGCCTTCCAAAACAACATGAAGAATGTTTATTTTCTCCGAACCCGGATCGATCACATCGATTCCTGTTTCGCTGAGCATGAAGTGGATGAAATCTGGATCACCTTCCCCGACCCTCAACCCAAAGACCGGTTGGAACGCAAACGCCTGACTTCTCCGATGTTCATTAACCGTTATCGGAAATTCCTGAAGCCAAATGGGATCATTCACCTGAAAACCGACCACGAAGGGTTCTTCCGGTACACCCTGGAAGAAATTGAACGATGCGGTTTCAACCTGTTGGAAAGCACCTTCAATTTGTATGGCGAAGCCATCGAAAAACTGGATCCCAAAACCCAGGAAATCCTGTCCATCAAAACCTATTACGAAAAGCTGTTCTCTGAAAAGGGACACAGCATTCACTATTTAAAATTCCAATTGCAATGAAACGAATCCTGTTCTCCATACTAACCCTGATCCTGCTTGACAGTTGCTCCGACCAAACGCCTGCTACCGATCACCAAGAGACGGAAAATAGCTCAGCTCACCAATTTGAAGACCTTTATCCATTCAGCGGAAGTTATTACTTTGCCGAAAAAGATGACGCTTCGGGTAACATTATCCTAACCGAAAACTGCTGGACGAAAGGGCTGGATCAGTTTGAACTGGTTGAATTCTCCGGGTCGCCGGGCGAGTATTATTTTGCTTTCCACGGCCATCATTCCACCATGTACTTGCTTGAAAATATCGAGGAACTCGACGAAAACACCCTGATTATAGGAGGAAAACTGGAAGATGAAAGTAGCGACGAATACTTTGAGTTCACGTTAACCAACAACCATGATAAAACCTGGTTGCTGGAGGGTGATGACATGGATATCCTGTTAGTTAAAGCGGACGACAAAGAACAATTCGAATACATTCCCTGTGCGGATGAGGAGGCATTTTCTGATCTCGATTACATGAATGCGATTTTTAAAGCACTGTTTGCCCTTCAGGAAGGTGGCGAAACCTTAGCTCATTACATCCCCGAAGGAGGCATTCACCTGAGTATTCCCGGACCCGGGGTAGCTCCTGAAGAAAGCGATCTGCTTTCTGACGATGAGGTGGTTGCTACGGAACTGTTCAATACTCCCGCATACAACCGGCTGATGGAATACGTGCAAATGCACAACGATGAAGAACGCGGTTTCCTGGAGTTTGTGGATGAGCTCCCCGACCGGTGCATGCCCGGAAAAGAAGCCTTGTTTGTGAAAACTTCTCCTTATGAAAACAAACATGAAGTGATCAGGGCAACGGCCATGCTCACCAAAATGAACGACGAATTGAACGAAGTCTACACGTATGTGATCCTTGAACTGGAATACAACGGTCGCATGTTCATCAAATCCATCGATGCCCGTGACTGTGGTGCTTAAATGAAACTCTCTGAAAAAAATAAAGACTTCTTCGACATGGTTTACCAGGTTTGCCGGGAAATTCCTAAAGGCCGCGTTACTTCTTACGGTGCCATTGCCAAATACCTGGGGACAGCCCGGGGTGCCCGTATGGTGGGTTGGGCCATGAACAATGCGCACAGCATGCCTGACATTCCCGCTCACCGTGTAGTGAACCGAAACGGTCAGCTCACCGGAAAAATGCACTTTTCAACCCCAACAGCCATGGAAGAGCGGTTAGCAGCCGAAGGTATTGAAGTAAAAGAAGATGCCATCATTCATTTCAAAGAAGTTTTTTGGGACCCTGCCGTGGAATTGAGTTTATAAGTAACTTTGTCCCATGAGTTTTGATGAGAAAGATATCCTGAAAGGCCTGAGCTTCGTGGTGGAGCCTGACCTCAAGAAAGACATTGTTGAACTGAACCTGGTTTCCAACATCCGTTCGGAGGGAAACAGGATTGCCTTCGACCTGCAGGTGAACAATCCGGCCATGCACAACAAAAAGCGCATGATCGAAGCGTGTGAACTCCACCTCAACCGGGTGCTGGGAACAACCGTGGAACTGGACATTAATATTACTGCCATTCCGAAAGCACCTGATATGCCTCAACAAAACAAAGTGCTTCCGCATGTAAAAAACATCATTGCCATTGCTTCGGGAAAAGGCGGGGTCGGAAAATCTACCGTTACGGCAAACTTAGCCGTTGCCTTAGCTAAGAAAGGCTATCGCGTCGGATTGATCGATGCTGATATTTACGGCCCATCCATGCCGCTGATGTTCAACGTGGAAGATGAAAAACCCATGCCGGTGGAAGTGAACGGCAGAAGCCTCATCCAACCCATTGAAAGCTACGGTGTAAAATTACTTTCCATCGGTTTCTTTGCCAATACCGATCAGGCCGTTGTCTGGAGAGGTCCCATGGCAACACGGGCATTAACGCAACTGTTTACCGAAGCCAACTGGGGTGAACTGGACTACATGCTCATTGACCTGCCACCGGGAACCGGAGATATTCACTTATCACTCGTACAAACCGTAGCTGTAACCGGCGCCATCATCGTAAGCACCCCTCAAAAGGTTGCCCTGATCGATGCGCGTAAAGCCATCGGCATGTTCAACCTGGAACAGATCAACGTTCCGGTACTTGGGATGATCGAGAATATGGCCTATTTTACCCCGGAAGAGTTACCGGATAACAAATACTACATCTTCGGAAAAGAAGGCCTGAAAGAGCTGGCCGAACAAAATAACCTGCCCCTGCTCGGACAAATTCCTTTAGTGCAAAGCATCCGGGAATCCGGTGATGCCGGGCGCCCGGCCGTATTGCAGGAAACTACCGTTCAGGCTCAGGCTTTCGATGCATTTGCCGATGAGGTAATCACTCAGGTGAACCTCCGGAACATGGAAAAAGACCCAACGCAAAAAGTCGAAATTACCCACAACGACGGGTGTTCAACCAACTAAATTTAGTACCTTGCAGTATTGTTTTTGACGAACATGAACCAAACGGACATCATAGAGAAAGTAAACACCGCACTCGATCAAATCCGCCCTTTTTTGAACGACGACGGCGGTGATATCGAATTGATCGAAGTAACCCACGACCTCATCGTGAAGGTTAAGTTTCTCGGGGCCTGCAGCGAATGCTCCATGAGTGCCATGACCCTGAAAGGTGGTGTGGAAGAAGCCGTTAAAAAAGCTTTGCCAGATGTCAAGCAGGTGGTTACCATCGATGCGATGGATCACAGTTGTTCCAATTCCTGATCAGCTAAGTTTGGCTGCCAACAACTTCATCTCCATGATCGGAGAAATTTTTTCATAAAGGATATTGTAAACCGCATTCACAATCGGAATGTCTACCCCGAATTTCTTGTTGATTTCGTAAATCCCTTTGGCCGCATAATAGCCTTCGGCCACCATGTTCATCTCGATCTGGGCCGAACGAACGGAATACCCTTTACCAACCATGCTGCCGAAGTTCCGGTTCCTGGAGAACTGAGAGTAAGCTGTAACGAGTAAATCCCCCAAATAGGCTGAGGAAGTCACATCGCGGTGGATCGGATGTACCGCATCGATAAAATCCTGTGTTTCACGAATTGCTGCAGAGATTAAAACTGCCTGGAAGTTATCTCCGTAACCCAATCCATGGCAAATCCCGCTGGCCACAGCATAGACGTTTTTCAGGATGGCCGACAATTCCGTTCCGAACAGGTCGTCGGAAGTCATGGTGTTGATGTACCGGCAATCCATGGCTGCCGCCACATAACCGGCAATTTCTTCATCCTCGCAGGCAATGGTCAGGTAAGACAACCGTTCCATGGCCACTTCTTCGGCATGACAAGGTCCGGCAATCATCCCGATCTTGTTGTAAGGCACACCGAATACTTTATGAAAATAGCGGGCCGGAATCCGGTTGGTTTCAGCGGGAACAACGCCTTTAGTGGCAGAAATCACGACCTTCTTATCAATGCCTTCCACTTCAATCTCCTCAAAGGCTTTCGCCAGATAAGGCGAAGGAATAGCAACGATCAAAATATCGGAAGCATCCACAATTTCCTGAATGTTTGTACTGATATTCAGCTTGTTCACATCAAACTGGATGGACTGGATGTATTTTGGGTTATGTTTGAACTTCTTGATGTGATCCACGCAATCCTTGTCGCGCATCCACCAGTTCACGGTATCGAGGTTCTCGGTCAGTATTTTAACGATTGCTGTTGCCCAGCTTCCACCGCCTAATACTGCAATGTTTTTGTTAAATTCCATAAAACAAATATAACCATTCTAGTCTTGAAGCACACAATACTTCTGATCACCTTCCATTTCAACACGGATCAGCCCGTTTTTGTTCAGGCCTTTCATGCCTTTGTCCCATTGCTTTCCGCTCAATCCGGCAGCATTTTTCAATTCCGATAAATCGATTTTGGATTTGCTTTTTACAATATCCAGGATGGTTTTTTCAGCATCGGAAAGAATCAGTCCCTGCTTCTCAGGTTTCATCTGCGGGAAGAACAATACTTCCTGAATGGATGGATTGTTGGTCAGGAACATCACCAGGCGATCGATACCGATTCCCAACCCGGAGGTTGGAGGCATCCCGTATTCCAGCGCACGTAAAAAGTCGTAATCAATAAATTCGGTAGCTTCCACATCACCTTTCTGAGCCAGCTCCAGCTGGTGCTCGAAACGTTCTTTCTGATCAATCGGATCGTTCAGTTCGGTGTAGGCATTGGCAATCTCTTTTCCACAGACCATCAGCTCGAAACGCTCGGTCAGGCTTGGATCGTCACGGTGTTCTTTACACAATGGCGACATTTCTTTCGGGTAATCGATGATGAAAGTCGGTTGGATGTAATTCCCTTCACACTTCTCCCCGAAAATCTCATCGATCAGCTTGCCTTTCCCCATCGTATCGTCTACTTCTATTCCATTTTGGATACACCAGGATTTCAGCTCTTCTTCAGACTTTCCGGCAATGTCAAATCCGGTAAAATCGATGATGGACTGACGCATGGTTACGCGATTATACGGCGCTTTAAAATCAATCTCTTTGCCATCGAAGGTCGCTTTAGTGGTTCCGTTAACCGCTAGGGCACAATGCTCCAGCAACTGTTCGGTAAATTCCATCATCCAGTGGTAATCTTTGTAAGCCACATAGATTTCCATGGCCGTGAACTCCGGGTTGTGGGTACGATCCATCCCTTCATTTCGGAAATTTTTCGAGAATTCATACACGCCTTCGAAGCCGCCAACGATCAGTCTTTTTAGGTACAACTCATTGGCAATCCGCATGTACAATGGAATATCCAACGCATTGTGATGTGTCACGAACGGACGAGCAGCGGCACCTCCCGGAATCGGTTGCAAAACCGGGGTTTCCACTTCCATGTAACCTCTGGTGTTAAAGAATTCACGCATGGCGTTGAACAAGCGCGTACGCTTTACAAATACATCTTTCACGTGCGGGTTCACAACCAGGTCGGCATACCGCTGACGGTAACGTTGCTCGGGATCCGTAAAGGCATCATGAACCTTCCCTTCGCTATCGGTCTTTGGCAAAGGAAGTGGTTTGAGTGATTTGCTCAGCAGGGAAAAATTGGTAACCCGAACACTGATCTCACCCACCTGAGTTTTGAACAGTACTCCCTCGATCCCAACAAAATCACCGATATCAAGCAGTTTTTTATACACTTCGTTGTACAGTGTGCTATCATCACCCGGACAAATCTCATCGCGATTAAAATACACCTGAATCCTTCCTTCGCTATCCTGCAATTCGGCAAAAGAAGCTTTTCCCTGAATCCTTCTGGACATTAAACGGCCTGCAATGATGACCTTCTTCCCTTCTTCATAATTAGCTTTGATGTCTTTCGACAAGGCATTTACAGGATACAAAGCCTGTGGATAGGGATTAATTCCAAGGTCACGCAATTTTTTTAGCGACTCTCTTCTAACTAATTCTTGTTCTGACAATTGCTGGCTCATTTTCAATCTAATTAAGGCGACAAAGGTAACTATTAATCTTAAATTTGCGATATGATTTTAACGGATACACACAGTCATTTATATGCCAATCCATTTGATGAAGATCGAGATCAAGTTATGTACTCAAGCATAAGTAAAGGGATTAGTCGTATTTTCTTGCCTAATATCGATAGTTCTTCAATCGATGAGATGCTGAAACTGGAGAAGGCTTATCCGGAAAATTGTTTTGCCATGATGGGTTTACATCCTTGTTCGGTAAAGGATAACTACATGGAAGAACTGAGCCTGGTTGAAAACTGGTTGAACAAGCGGGAATTTTGTGCAATCGGAGAAATCGGCATTGATCTGTATTGGGACCAATCCACGCTGGAAATCCAACAGGAAGCTTTCCGAACCCAGATCAACTGGGCTAAAGCGCGTAACCTGCCTTTTGTTATTCACTGCCGTGATGCATTTAACGAAATCTTTGAGATCATGGATGAACTAAACGACGATAAAATGAGGGGCATTTTCCATTGTTTTACCGGAAATCTGGAACAAGCTCAGCACATTATCAATTATGGTGGCTTTAAGTTGGGAATCGGAGGCGTGGTTACTTTTAAGAATGCCGGTCTCGATCAGGTTGTGGCGCAAACAGATCTGAAACACCTGGTACTGGAAACCGACTCCCCTTACCTGGCTCCCACTCCTTATCGCGGCAAACGGAACGAAACCGCTTACCTCATCCACATCGCCGAGAAGGTGGCCGAGCTTCACCAAACATCCGTAGAGTACATTGCCGAAATAACCACTTCGAATTCCAAGGAAGTATTTGGTTTTTAACCTACATTTGTTTCGTGAGTGAGATTCTTTTAATATACACAGGCGGAACCATCGGCATGGTGCGCGACGAAGCAACGGGAAGCTTGAAGGCTTTTGATTTTGCTTCCCTGATGAAAGAGATTCCGGAAATCAAGAAGTTTGCTCACCATTTGGAAGTACACTCGTTCGATGTTCCGATAGACTCCTCCAACATGCAACCTGAAAACTGGTTGGAAATAGCCCGGATCATCTACGACAATTACGATCGCTACAGCGGTTTTGTGATCCTGCATGGATCCGATACCATGGCTTACACGGCGTCTGCTCTAAGTTTCATGTTGGAAAATTTGTCGAAACCGGTAATTTTAACCGGCTCTCAATTGCCTATTGGTGATGTACGGACCGATGCCAAAGAAAACCTGCTGACGGCCATCGAGATTGCCTCGACCTATCAGAACGGATTGGCTATTGTTCCTGAGGTGGCGATTTATTTTGAATACAACCTGTATCGTGGAAACCGGTCGACCAAATCGAGTGCTGAAGACTTTGCCGCCTTCACGTCACCCAACTATCCCTTATTG
>JAGQZT010000076.1 GCA_020435335.1 Flavobacteriales bacterium
AATGATCAGGATAGTTACTTAGCACCTGATCAAAAGAGTCGTTATGATAATCAACCAATTCAATCTGATCGGATGTATAATCGGTAATCACAGCATGTTCATCCGGGTAGTGGAATAACAGTTTAGGACAACAAATATCCATCATCCGGTTAAAGCGCTCAATCGGGCTTTTAGGATCGAGGTTACTGTATATCGCACCGATTTTCACACATGCGATCATGATGGCATAAGCGGCAGCCGTTTTGTTATTGAGTATTGTAACGACATCGTTTCGTTGTACCCCGCGATCTGACAGGTAATTTGCAATCGTATTGGATAGATCATTCAGCTCTTTATACGTAGTAGCCCGCCCTTCCACCGGTCGGATTGCAATCCGATCGGGGTAAGTAAGAGCCAACTGTTGAAATAACTGGCCAAGATTATAATGGTACATGTCACTCATCAGATTAAACTGTAATCATTCAGCATGTTTATTATTTCTGTCCGGTCATTAAACATCAGGATGTCGATCATGGATAATCCGGGAACAAAGTTAGTGTCAAATTGCCGATATCCCGAAATTTTATTCTCGATAAAGAAGAGTTCAATGCCTTGTTCTTTAAAATACACCTTGTTATAAAGTTCTTTCCCCCCGGAAGGATTCACATAGGTATCGATTCCTTTGAGTTGACAAATTCTGATCAGTCGATCTGCTTTGTCCATCCCTTTGGTTTCGGGATAACTTTCGGAACTCTGTTCAAATACGGTTGACAGACCGAGATGGTTGGATACTTCACGAATGCTGGCCATGGTCAGGTCGGCAATTGTTTGGTGGTTAGTCTCAAACACCTTCTTCACCAACTGAAAGGCAGGCTCGAAATGTGGTGCTTTTTTATAGTTAAACTCCAGTGTGTTGTAGAATTGTTTGAGCCATTTTTCATCGATCGCCAGGTGGGTTTCGTTAATTAATTTATTTTGGGACGCTTTGAGTAGGGGAATACTAAACAGGTTGAGCTGATGATTGACCAGGATATTGTTCCGGTTGATCCACCCCCTTTTGATGAAATTAACATCGTCGTAAAAGACAAAGACATCGACGGCATTTACCAATTGAAAATAACCCACGTAGGGAAAAATGTAAGGTTGCATGATTGCAATCTTCATCGTTTTTCAGGGTTTTTTACAACATCAACAATCCGGTCGATGGTTGAGCGATCGAGTTTGGCATATAAAGGCAGGCAAAGGACCGATTCGGTTAGTTTTACCGCATGGGGCAGGTTTGAGCGATTGGCTGAAGGTATGGAAGCATAGATCGGAAAATCGGAAATCAATGGATAGAAGTACCTTCTGGAGTATATCCCCGCTTTCATCAGGATATCATAAAGCTGATCCCTGTTTACCGGATAGTTTTCACCGACAAAAACCGGAAAATAACCATAGTTATAATTTTCAATCGAAGAGATATCCAACAAGTTCAACCCCGGTACATCTTTCAGCTGAGAAGCATAATAATCGTGCGCTTCCTTCCGCAACCGGATGTTCTCGTCGATGTATTTCAAATTAAGTAAGCCATAAGCCGCCTGCACCTCATTCATTTTGGCATTAATCCCTGAATCGACTACGGTTAACTCGTCAGTTATCCCAAAATTTTTAAGGTTGTCGATTTTGGTTTTCATTTCAGCCGAATGGCTGATAATAGCTCCTCCTTCGATGGTATTGTACACCTTGGTGGCATGAAAACTAAGAATAGACAGATCGCCGTAATTTAAAATGGACTGCCCGTTATATTTCACCCCAAAAGCATGTGCTGCATCGTAGATAATTTTCAGGTTGTGTTTTTTTGCCAGGGCTTCCATCCCTTCCATATCACAAGGCGTACCGTATACATGAACCGGCATCAAGGCTGTTGTTTGAGGGGTAATGGCTTTTTCAACGGCATCAACACTCATGTTGCAACTGTGTTCATCAATATCTGCAAAGACCGGTGTAATACCATTCCAGATTAACGAATTGGTTGTTGCCACAAAACTATAAGGGGTTGTAATCACTTCTCCTTTGATGTTAAGCGCCTGCAGGGCTGTAATCAGGGCTAAGGTGCCATTAGAAAAAACGGAAATGTGGTCGACTTCAAGGTATTCGGACAAGGCCTTCTCCAGTTTTTTATGAAAATCCCCGTCATTGGTAATGTACTCCGATTCCCAGATTTCATCAATGAGTTGATAAAACTGATCTTTCGGAGGAAGGGAAGGCTTGGTTACGAATATCTTTTTCATGCAATCAGGTTTTGTTTAACCAGGGAAAATCTATCCCCTCTTCCACTTCAATATTAAGAAATTGAGCCAATCTCTTGTACGCTCCCTTTTCTGATACGTTTAACACCAGCAAATCGTCGGGTCTGTCTTTAAAATAATTTTCCACATCCTTTATATGATTCAGATAGGTTGACTTGTACTTTTCCTGATCATACAAATGGGTACTTTGGTAGTCGAAAAAATATTGCTGGGTATCCAAAGCCCATCCTCTGTGCCGATACGGTGCATTTTTCAGCTCCTCCAGCGTACACTGGGTTTTTCCGTCTTTGGCAAAAATTTTACTGTGAAATTTGATCAATGAATTAAACCAAACTTCTTCATTTTTCCTTACAGTTAAGATGAACTTGCTTCCCTCAAAATGACTATCCAGTTCCTTGTACAACCCCGGCATATTAAAGGGAATATCCTGAAAAGCGTTAGCTGTATAGCAATAGTTGATGATTCTGTCCGATCTTTTATGATACCAATCTTCACACAACATCTCTGCCGCAGGTTGATTCCCCAATTTGTAACCAAATTCTTTCAGTACAGCCTCTAACGAGGTGGTTCCTGTTTTGGCAAAACCAATACAAAAGACCTTCCTGTCCATGGGAATTTCTTTAGGCGTAATATAATCCTTCCGGGGTTTATCCTTTCGGAACAAACTCAGGTTAAAGACCAACGATCTTTTTTTACTGTATTTCAGTTCCCAGTTTATCCGCATTTAATTTTTTGTATCCGTTTGCCATGGAAATTGAGGAATAATCGGCACTTTTCCTTTCCCCATGAACTCGCCCAATTTTGCCTGCTTGGGCAATATATCAAATTTCAACACATCTTCTACCCTGAGCGCGATGGTTTTCCCATCCTGAACAAACAAAAGATTTACATAAAAAGAGGTGGAGTTAAAGAAATTAGACGGAATGGTAACGGTAAACGTCTTCGCACCAGTAGCTTTTGCTTCCTGATCGGCAACCGTGCTGGCACTGGATAATGAGAAGATATAATTACCGGATTCATCCTTAACCTGCAAGGTGGTATGAATCGTATTCTCCGGCACCTTCTTCATGAACCGGATTTGAATTTCAATCTCTTCATCAACCCTCATGGGGTCGCCATATTCTTTTCCTTTAGATCGAACACCAATGGATTGAAGTTCCACCTGTTCATTCGCCGTATTTTTATCCGTTTCAAAGATTTTATGTTCTGCGACGCCATCGGTTGCCCCATGACTCAGATAATGCTGCAGTGCTGCATCAACATCACCATCGAATGTGATGCTTCCATTTTCCAGAACAACAGCTCTTGTGCATAAACTTTTTACGCTGGCCATGTTGTGGCTTACAAACAGAACCGTCCGATGTCCCGCTTCAGAAATATCTTTCATTTTACCGATGGCTTTTTTCTGGAATTCAGCATCACCGACGGCTAACACCTCATCGACAATCAAAATTTCCGGTTCTAAAAACGCCGCGACGGCAAATCCTAACCGGACCCGCATCCCGGACGAGAATCGTTTAATCGGAGTATCAACATACATGCGGCATCCGGCAAAATCAATAATTTCATCAAATTTGGCGGCGATCTCTTTTTTTTTCATCCCTAAAATGGCGCCATTTAAAAAGATGTTTTCCCTGGCCGTCATTTCCGGATGCATACCCGTACCTACTTCCAGTAACGAGGCTATTCTTCCCTTCGCCTTTATACTACCCGTTGTTGGTGATGTAATTTGTGAAATCAGTTTCAGCAAAGTGGACTTTCCTGCACCATTTTTACCAACAATCCCGAGTACCTCGCCCTTCCTCACTTCAAAACCGACATCCTTCAATGCCCAAACATAATCACTATCGGCTGCCTGGGTACGATCATTGACCTGTCCCACCATGCTGTATGGATCGTCCTTCCCTCTCAGTTTCGCAAATGCGCGATTCAGGTCGTGACTCAGTGTTCCCGTACCGATCTCTCCCAAACGATAGAGTTTGGATAAGTTCTCGATTTTTATGGCTATATCTTTACTCATCGTTATACGGTATCCATAAAGGTTTGCTCCGTTTTATTAAATATGATAACTCCCAGAGCCAGTACAACCACAGTAAACCCAAAGGCATACAGGAGGCCTTCCCAGGACAACGTGCCACTTCCCAAAAAAGCTGTTTTGAAGGTTTCAATGATGTGGGTTAAGGGGTTTAACTTAAACAAAAACTGGTAGTTTTCGGGAATGGTACTCAAAGGGTAGATAACCGGAGTAGCATACATCAACAATTGAACACCAAACTGCAGTAAAAATTTCAGATCTTTGTACTTGGTGGTTAATGAACTGAAGATCAGTCCAAAGCCCAACCCCATTCCGGCCATCATGATAACGAGCAAGGGAAACAGAAAAATCAGCAAGGAAGGTTGGATGGCTGTTTTTTCAAAAAACAGGTAATAGCAATAGATGCCTGCAAACAAAACAAATTGTATCGCAAATTTAATGAGATTGGAAATCACTACGGAAAGCGGTACAATCAACCGGGGAAAAAAGACCTTCCCGAATAAATTGGCATTCTTGGCAAAGGTATCCGCAGTTTGATTGAAGCAACTGGAAAAATAATTCCACAACACAATGCCCGATACATAAAACAAAGGCATTGGGATATTGTCGGTAGAAATTTTGGCTACTTTACCAAAAATGAAGACATAAATTACGACTGTTAATATAGGTTGAACGAAAAACCAGACAGGGCCCAGAATGGTTTGCTTGTAGGTAGTAACCACATCCCGTTTTACAAACAGAAAGAGCAAATCCCTGTAATCATAAACCTGTTTTAAATTGATGTCAAAAAGATTGCGCTTAGGCTTAAGAACAATATCCCATTCTTCTTTCATCTTTTGATCTTTTTCTTGATTTTCGCCAATCGGGACTTCTTCTTCACTTCTCCATAATAACCATAGCCATAGCCGTATCCGTAACCATATCCGTAGCCATAATTGTAGCCATATCTGTAACCTATACGCTGTTCTTTGAGGTCGTTAACAATAATTCCGATATTATCGACTTTGTTATCTTCGTATAAGTTATTGATCAGTTCCAGGTGGTTTTTATTGGTATATCGCTGTCTGACGATATACAGGTTTACGTCCGAGTACTGAGTCAGAATCATCGCATCCGTTACCAGTCCAACTGGTGGCGTATCGATTACAATAACGTCATAATCGTTCTGAGTTGCCTCAAAAAATTCTTTCATTTTAGCCGTATCAATCAACTCGGACGGGTTTGGAGGGATAGGCCCCGAAGAAATCAAGCTCAGATTTTCCTGATGTGTTTGCTGAGTAATCTCCTGCAGCGAAGACTTTCCAATCAGGTAAGAGGACAACCCGTACTGATTCGACAGGTTGAAATCACCGTAGATCTTCGGCTTTCTAAGGTCAGCCCCGATCAGTAAGGTCTTTTTCCCCGCTATGGCATAAGCTGTGGCCAGGTTGATGGCACAGAAGGTCTTTCCTTCACCACTAATGGATGAAGTAATCAGTATAACAAAAGAATCTTTTTCCTTGGTGATGTAATTGATATTCGTTCTGAGTGACCTGAAAGATTCGGCAACAACAGACTTCGGTTGGTTGATTAGTACGAGGTTTCCGGCATCATGAATGTGTCCGATGGTAGCCAGGATAGGAATAGTCGTAACCGATTCGATATCACCTTTCTCCAGTATTTTGGTATTGAAGATAAACAAGAACAGAACCAGCAGGAAAGGTATCAGAAAAGCCACACCCAAATTAAAGATGTATATGTTTCGCGGCACAATTCCGACATAAGCTACGGTATAATCACTGGCCGATTCAATAATCTTGGCACTGGGCAGATTAGATGCCTCTGCAAGCGCGGCTTCACTTCGTTTTTGAAGCAGGTAATTGTAGAAGTTATTGTTCAGGTTGTACATCCTGTCCATGCGGATAAACTTGGATTCTTCCATAGGCAGGTCTTCCAGTTTATCGTTCAGGTTCACCAGTTGTTCTTCCAATTGCTCCAGGCGGAATTTATTTTGCAGCAACCTGGATTCCAGATTAGCCGTAAGAATTTTCTTACTGGTTTCAATTTCAGAAATCAATAACTGATAGGTTGTACTGCTATCGCTGGCCTCTTTTTCCATTCGGATTCGCTTCTTATGGAGCTGCATCAGGTCGTTAATTGACACATAGAGCGGATCCCGGACATCTACGTTTACCAGGTTCGGAATAAAAATCTCATCAATTTTAGAATTATTCAGTTTAGAAAGGGTTTGCTCGTAAAAGGTGTATTCGAATTTTTCCTCGATGTACCTAAGTTCTATGGAATTGGATTGAGGAATGTAACGTCTTGAGTTGATCTCTAACTTATCAAGGTTATTTTTCAATTTAAATTCTTCGATTTCATTTTCATTGGTTCTCAGATCACCAGCCACAAATCTTAGCTGATCGTCCACAAAATCGATGGTATTCTTTGCAATCTGGCTATTTTCGTCAAGGCCGTATTGAATGTATTTATTCATCAATGCGTTAACAAAATCAATTTCCTTATCGATGGTCGGTCCGCTCAGGCTGAACTGAAGGATAGAAGACTCCATGGGTGTTGTTTCCAATTGGATACTTCTTTGATAAACTTTTGCCAGCGAGTTCAGATCGTTCACGTTAAATGCATAGAGCTTGTTCTTACTTTTCTCGGGAGTGTATCGATCAGTAAGTTGAATTTCCAGTTTAATGTCGTTCAACACGATCGGTGCATTGAAAGCATAAACTTTCTGGTTATTCATCTCCCTGTTTCGTGCCAATGCAAAATGCTTGCTATCGGTTATAGTCATGTAGTAATACAGGTTCCGAATGTTCTGATTGGTCGAATCCAGCTTAACGACAAAGGGCGATTTTTTATACAGTTCCGTATCTTTTAGGTCGCCGATATCATAATAGAACACATCGAAATTCAGTTCCTCCAATACCGAACGCATCATGTTAAACGAACTGATCAGGCCAATTTCGTTAGACAACCTGTTACGGGCACTAACAAGCTCCATCCCCTTGATAAAGTATTCCTGGCCCCATGACGTGTATTCATCCTTCAGCAACATTTTACCGTAAGTACTGTATACCGGCACACTATACCTGATTTTGTAGTAGCTGATAAAGAACCCGATAATCAGTGACAAAGCAAATAAGTACCAATACTTAAGTATTCTGGCACCAAGCGCCTTAAAATCAAAACTTTCGATAATGTTTATACTATCCTTTTTCTCCATAATTTACTCTGCGTAGACAAAAGTAACTTTTTATTCGTATTAATAGAACTTAAGCGAAATTAACCTTAAGCATTTTCATAAATTTGCAACAGCACACGAGCCATGTTAAAATCATTTCTCAGTAAAATAAGCCAGCAAGACAAAATCATTTCTTTATTTATACTAAAGGGATTCGGCCTTTATTTATTTTGGTTTCTACTATACGACAACTGGTTACTAAAGGATGGTTTGGTCGATCATTTTTTGATTGAACACCTCGTTCATGCTACCGCGTCCATACTTGATCTTTTTGGTTACACCACCTTCCAGTATGCCGATGCTGTCGGAATAGACGGCACCCACGGTGTACTCATCGGCGCCCCTTGCAATGGGCTTGAACTATTTGCGCTGTTTACCGGTTTCATCATCATTTTCCCCGGAAAGGTATTAAACAAACTTATTTACATTCCGGTTGGCGTTCTGATGATTCACCTGCTAAACATCAGCCGGTTAGTTGGACTGGCCGTCGTTGTCCTCTACTACCCCAACAGTTTAGAATTCAACCACAAGTATACATTCACGATTGCGATTTATGCCGTCATCTTTTTACTATGGATACTCTGGGTTAAAAAATTTTCAAAAAAATAAATGCATACCAACTTTATCAAAAAGAAATTAGTCGTAGCATTCATTCTTTTGTTTGCGTTCACCGTAGGTTACATCCGTGAAACCATTTTTGTGGTGATCAATTCGGTGATCAACGATTATGCTTTTCCATACAACCCATCGTATCTGGAACCCCCTGCCTTTTTATACGACATTGAAACCGGTAATCTGATTAAAATCAAATGGTTTCTCACTTTTGTCTTTTCCCTGATCTTCTTCGGAATCACGCTGTGGCTGGTTAATTTTTATTTCCGATCGAAATCATACAACAGAATTATTCTGCTCACCTACAGCATTCTTTTTGCTGCCTCGCTGATTATAACCCTACTGGGCTTCCTGTTTAACCAATATGAATCCTTTTACGGCATCAGCAGGTTCATCGCCGGTTTACTGCAGTATCCCCTGATGACTTTAATTTTATTTACTATGTTTTATTTTGTAAACCAGTTGTACCGTGAGTGAAAAACTGACCAAATCAATCGCTTCCTTATTCAGGAAAACACCTCATTTTAAGGGTAAATTCAGAATTGCCAAAAGCATTCAGAATATCTTAATGGGTAAAAAAGACTGGACAGAACCCGAGTTTTTTATCCGGTTAAAAAATAAGACTTCCCTGTACATTGATGTCCGTTCCAAAACCCATCTGGTTCCTTTTTGGATCGGAAAAAGGGATCAGGAAATCATCTCCAAAATGATTAAACATGCTACCGAGGGAGCGGTTATTTTAGATGTTGGCGCCAACATCGGTTACTACGCACTGCCCATTGCCTATCATCTTCGTGGCAAAAAAGTATCCGTTCACGCTTTTGAACCGGTTACTTCCAACTACGAAAGCCTGATGAAAGGCATTCATAAAAATCAGGTAAGCGATTTTGTGGTGGCCAATAAAATTGCCCTGGGCGACAAAGCAGGATCGATAGACATCATTAAAACGGAAAAAGGAAATAGTGGTAACGCTGTTCTTTCGATCAATAACGACGATTTCAAAGTGGATCGGGAGAGGGAAACGATCGAGATGATCACCTTCGACAGTTATGCCGATACAAATGCACTTAACCGTTGTGATTTCATTAAAATAGACATTGAAGGTGCCGAAATATTTTTTATTCAGGGCAGCATGAAAGCCATCAAACAATTTCAGCCGCTCATCTTTGGCGAGTTCAACTCATACTTCATCAGTAAGTTCGGTTTTACTATACTCGATGTTTGGAATCTATTGGAACCGCTGGGATATTCAGCCTATCTGGAAGATCACAACCGTCCGGCTACTTTTAGAAAAGTGAATCTGAAGGAGGGCATGGAAAACGTGCTGTTTGTTCCTCAAGGCAAAGAGGTGAGCCTTTGGACTGCCTGATACTCACTTGAAAATCGGCCTGTAAATTTTATGGTACAAAAAGGCATACATCTTTTTGTAAAACAGCCACAGTTTCTTCTTGAAACTGTTCGGCGTTTTGGTATACAAGCCTTTATTGGCATGTGGAAGCGGCTCCTCCGGAACCGGAACTCCCAAAAAGGGACACAACTTCTCCCAACCTTCTCCCGCCGTAAAATTGATAATCAGAAAATCATCGGGCCTATCGGCAAAATAAGCCTTCACCTCTTCCTGATGCTTTAAATAAACTTCTTTGAATCGAACCTCATTGTCTTTGGGAGCGCCATTCCCATACATGTAATCACGAATGGGTGTGGTGTCCTCATAAAAATGATTCAAACAGCTTTTGTACCAGGCATCCACATCACGATCCGTCAGGATAAATTTGCTCCCCGGAAAGGCCTGATCCATTTCCTTGTACAACAGATGCCAGGGATCATCCTCAAAGGCGTCGTATTTTTCAGCCAGTTCTTTAAAAAACCGGACATTCCCGCTTATAAGTTCATGGGCATGGGCATTCTGCTGTCCGACAACCTGATAGCCCAGCTTATGGAGGGCTGTAGCCAAAGTTGACGTCCCCGTTTTGTGAAAGCCTAACCCGAAAACTTTTTGTTTCATGAAGTAAAACTAACACAATTTGAGATTTATTTCTCCTTTTAGTTTCCTTTTTCTGTTGTAAAATCGTAGTATTAGTACTTACTTTGTCATAAAGGAATCCAAACGCGATATGTCTGACGAAAAAGTTGTACAATGCTCGAAAACCGTAATGGATAGTATGGCCGATCCCAACATCACATTTGATGAGAATGGGGTGTGCAATTACTATTACGAATATTTCGAAAAAGAGAGGAAGCACGTTAAAAAAGGTGCTGAAGGCGAAGCTTTTTTCAATGCCAAAATCGCACAGATTAAAGCCGCCGGAAAGAACAAAGAATACGACTGCATCCTGGGGCTGAGTGGAGGGGTAGACAGTTCATACCTGGCTTACATCGCGAAGCGGGAAGGGTTACGTCCGCTGGTGGTTCATTTCGACAATGGCTGGAACTCCAAACTGGCCGTTAAAAACATTGAAAACATTGTTTCCGTTCTGGGTTTTGACCTATTTACCTACGTCATCAACTGGGAAGAGTTCAAAGACCTGCAACTGGCTTATCTTAAGGCTTCGGTTATCGATATCGAAGTACTGACCGACCATGCTATTGCTGCTACACTCTATCAACTGGCTGCTCAACATAAGATCAACCACTTTTTGAGTGGATACAACATCGTTACCGAAGCCATCCTGCCCAAAGCATGGGTATACAACAAGTTAGATTCCGTTAACATCAAGGCCATTCATAAAAAGTATGGCAAGGTGCCGTTAAAGAGCTTCCCTTTCCTGACCCCGGCGAAGAAACGGTATTATTCCCTGGCGTTGAAAATTGAGTCCGTTCCACTCCTGAACTACATCGATTACAACAAAGATCAGGTGAAGGAAATCCTTAAAAAAGAATTACACTGGGTAGACTATGGCGGAAAACACTACGAATCGGTATGGACCCGTTTTTATCAAGGCTACATCCTACCTGAAAAATTTAAGGTGGATAAACGAAAAGCCCATCTTTCTACTTTAATCTGTTCCGGACAAATCATGAAAGAACAGGCGCTTGAAGAGTTGAAATTACCAATTTACGATCCGGAACAATTGAGCATCGACAAGGAATTCGTCCTCAAGAAACTCAACTTATCCGAGAAGGATTTTGACGCTCTGATGCATCTGCCACCGGTTGAGCACACCCAATTTGAAACCGAGGTTTTTTCTTATTTTGACAAATACCCTGTTTTTAAGCCGTTAAGAGGCCTGTACGCTGCATTAAAACCTAAGAAATAATACCTTTTTGTTTAGCTTCCAAAATAAAACCATTTTGATCCTGTCTCCCGAAGACTGGGGTGACAACCTGCTTTCCAAGCACCTTTACGCCCAGGCATTAAGTAAAAATAATAATGTGTATTTTCTGCACACGGTTCCCCACCCGAATCAAAAAGATTTTATAACCCGACAGGATTTAACTGACAACTTACATCTGCTGCATCTGAAAAGTGTCGTAAAAGGCATCTCCAAATTGCCTTACGCGGCCATCAAACTACAAAACAAATCCATCATCCGCAAAGTGTTAAAGGCGATCGGTCAACCACTCGATGTGGTCTGGAGCTTTGACCAGTCGAAATTCCAGGATTTGCGTCAGTTTAAGGCTCCAATTGCCATCTTTCACCCGGTGGATTATATTGAAAAGGCTCTTTCTTACACGTCTCGAATTGCCAACAGTGCCGACCTGGTTCTTTCGGTATCTCAAAAAATTCTTGATAGCATTAACACGTCTTCTCAAAAACATTTCGTCAACCACGGGTTGGATGCCACTTTTCTTGAAGAAGTCGAACCTACCAGAACTCCCGGATACATTTTACCGGACAAAGTGAACATTGCCTATGTCGGCAATTTACAGATCAAATTAATGGACTGGGATGCGTTAATCAATTCAGTAGCTTTAAATCCCGAACTGAATTTTGTGTTCATTGGTCCGGACAAGGCTTCAAACATTGGTGGAAATAAAAAATTTCATGAGCTCGATCAGATAAAAGCACTTCCGAACACGCATTTCACCGGAGCTCTTTCCAAAAAAGAACTGGCCCAAACACTACCATTTTTTGATGCTTTTATCATCAGCTACGACCATAACAAATTTCCCGTACACGTTTCCAACAGCCATAAAATCATGGAGCTGTTGAGTAGCGGGAAGGTCATTGTATCCAATTTCATTTCTACCTACGGTGATCAAGATTTACTGGAAATGACCATGGATAATACCCTGCTACCCGACAAGATCAAAACCGTATGTCAACGGCTCGATCACTACAATGCACCGGAAAATCAGCTTAAACGAACTACTTTTGCCCGATCAAATACGTATGATAAGCAAATTGAACGAATAGAAATACTGCTCCAGGCATGAAAATACTTTACATACCGGCAGATAACATCAGCGCAAACTTTTCACGCTCCTATCACATTGCAAAAAATTTGAGCACCCATTGTGAATTGTATCGCATCGTTTGGGCCGATAACCGAAGTGCTTTCTGGAAAGGAAAAAACGTCTCCTCCCTGAATGGCCTCCGGTGTTTCCTGAAGTCACTTTTTCAAAAAACCCGGATCGTTCAGTCGAACGACTTTGGTTTTGAAGTCTACACTTCCGTTTTCATCTCAGCATTTATTGGCCGCCTTGTCGGTAAATACCGCGCTCTGATCTGGATGAGAAGACACAACCTGAAAAGCCTGAAAAAAGTATACGACAAGATTCAGCCCGACCTTATTTTTCATGCTGACGGCTACTATTTCTTCCCCGCACTTCAAAACAACATTCCGGAATATGCGGACCTCCAGGACGACATCAATTGGAACAACATTCCGGCAGGTAACCTGACCGATGCACGCCGGTATTATACGGATCAGTTTCGGGTTTCCAGGATTAATTTCATTGTATCGGAAAGTGCTAAGAAAAGTGTTACCGAACATATCACAGCTTCTTTCGAACCGATAAGCAACGGCGCTGATTTTGCCGCCATCGCTCAAATCACTTCATCCCAAAAAGAAGCATTCCGTAAAAAATACCGCATTGCCGGCAATAAAAAAATTGCATCTTACATTGGAGGCGCCCACAAGTTCGATCTGAAATTTACTGAAAAACTACTGGATCAGGCAGCCCGGGATTTACCGGACCTCCTGTTTGTACTTGCCGGAAATATCCCCGTAATTAATAAACCTAATGCTGTTTTTACCGGCATCCTTCCGAACGAAGAGGCCAACGTGCTTTACGCCGTTTCTGATCTGGGTCTTACTTTAAAAAATACAGCCGATAACGATTTCATCTACAACTCCGTTCCGTTGAAGTTTGTCCAGTATGCCGCTGCCCGAAAACCGATTGTCACGTTCCCGGTGAAATGGTCGGTAGACGCCGGTTTCCCAAACATCGTTCACATCAACAATGAAGATGTGGAAACCTGGACCCGTGAAATGAAATTGTTCCTGGAGAATTTCGAATGGAAAACAGATTATGATTTAATTTGGGAAAAATACGACTGGAAAAACATCGGTAAAACCATTTTCGATAAGCTGAAAAAATAACCATGAGAGTAGACCTTCAACATAGTTTTATCCGGCTTTTCATTGTTTCCCTAGTCTGGTTGTTACTCGAAGGAGTTTTTAGAAAATGGCTGTTTTATAGTCTGGCCGGCCCACTGTTCTACATCAAATATTTATTGTTCGGCCTCACTTACGCGACCTTCTTACTGGGAAAATACCCCGTTATGAAAGTAAAACACGTTTATCAGTTTTTTATCCTGTTATACATCCTACTCTGCATTTACGGCTTTTTTAATAACCGGAACGAAAACCCTATAATCGTTGCCATTGTGGGATTAACGGTTCACCTACTCTTTCTTCCCCTCACCCATACAACTCAGTTCTTATTCAGGAACCTGAAAAAATTCGGCACATTCACCAAGATCATCACCTACCTGGCTTTTCCTTTATGTATTCTGGGAATGGTTCAGTTTTACTTGCCCACCGACCACCCTATAAACGGATTTGTAAACGAAGAACAACTGATCTCGCGAGTATCCGGATTTACGCGGATTTCATCTATCTTTTCTTTCGTGAAAATTTTCAATGCCTACCTGCTGTTTAGCATCACCTACCTGACCGGCGCCATATTGAACAAGTTATTAAAAGGTCAGTCCATCCTTCTTGAATCGGCTGCCGTTTTCCTCCTCATCGTAAATATGTTCATGACCGGATCACGACTTCCGCTTGGTTTAATGTTGCTAAACTTCCTGATAATCGGGGGATATGTGTTTATAAGTTTCTCCAATCTCCGAAAAACAGTAGTGGTTGTTTTTACACTCGGGATTATCTCACTAACTACCATGTACTTTACAACCGACCTCTTTAACGACCCCGTAGATGCTACAATCGACAGGTTTGAGAAAGCCGAAGAAAGGCACCGAACCGAAAGTACGGGATATACGGATATCGTATTGAGGATTGAAGACCGGCTTGACATCTTTAAATTCAGTAAATATGCCGGATGGTTCGGATATGGTATCGGGATGGCCTATCAGGGAAATTTCGGATTTATTAAACACCCGATTCCTTTTTATTTTGAAGAGGAAGGGGAACGGATCGTGCTTGAGCTGGGGATACTTGGAGGCATCATCGTTGTGTTGATGCGACTCGCCCTGTTCATATTTGCCTTTCAGATTCTGCGATGGACCACTTCCGTAGAAATCAAACTGCTATTATTGCCTTTGCTTTTGTACATTCTGCCCGGTATCTTTACCATCCAAAACACGACTTACAGTTACATGGAAAATTTCTTTTATTATCTGGCTATCGGCCTGATCATTGCGCTTTACAAAATCCAACAAAAAGAACTCAGAAAGCATCATTGAAAGTACTATTCCTACATAGAGCCAAAAATTTCGGAGGGCATAGTTTTGAACAACTCTTTACCACCATCAAAAAACAACTGAATGCAGTTGAGGTTTCCGATTTCTATGACAAGACCCATTCTTCTTTCAGAAAAAACCTGAAAGCCATAAAAAATATCCCGTGCGACGTGATCCACATCACCGGAGGGATTGGGTATTACGCCATCTTCCTTCCGACTGAGAAGACCATCCTGACCGTTCATGACACCAACCACTATGAGTTTGATCTGAAAGGGATAAAAAAATGGATTTACGGGTGGGCGATCTACCGTTTACCCATCCGAAACGTAAAGTACGTCACCGTTGTATCGGAGCATACCAAACAGAATCTGATCCGCTTTTTCGGTGTAAATGAGGCTAAAATCAAGGTGATCCACAACTGTTACCCGGATGAGTTCAAAGCACACCCAAAATCTGAAGCTGAATCGCCGTTCAGATTACTTCAGATTGGCACCAAACCTAACAAAAATATCCACCGGTTAGCTGAAGCCATCAAAGGATTACCCGTTGAGTTGACTATCATCGGAAAAATGAATTCGACACTGGAGCAATCACTAATCGGCAATAACATTAATTTTATCCTCAAGCAAAACCTCAACCGACAAGAAATGTTACAGGAATACATCAATTGCGACCTGGTTACTTTTGTTTCCCTGCGTGAAGGATTTGGATTGCCCATCATCGAAGCCAATGCCGTAGGGCGGCCCGTGATCACATCATCCGTTTCCTCCATGCCTGAAGTAGCAGGCGATGCCGCCTTGTTGGTTAATCCTTTCAATGTGGATGACATCCGCGAAGGAATCATGCGGCTGATGGAAGATGAACCTTTACGCGCCACATTGGTCGCAAAAGGATTTGAAAATGCTAAACACTATTCTCCGGAATCCATTGCCGGACTTTACCAAAATGTGTATCAAGAAATGATTTCTAATGGCTGAAGAATTCGACTATAAGATCATAACCCGGAACAGCGGCGAACAGCACTTTAAAGCATTACTGGAAAATGCCGCATTCATTCACAACCGTGAAATGGATTCTTTGAACTGGCTAAAATGGAAATATTTCTCCAGTCCGTTCGGCGATTGTATCGTAGTTATGGCATACAGCAAGTCCGGGGAATTAGCCGGTGAAATCTCATTCGGCCGATACGAATTTATGGATAATGGCAACCCCGTTAAAGCGATCTACTCCTACCAAACCATGGTACATCCGAACTTTCAGCGCCGGGGATTATTCAGCAGCCTAACCAATAAAGTGATTGAAATAGCGAAAGAAGAGGCTGTGGATGTTATTTTCAACTTCCCGAATCACAACAGCTATCAACCCTTTTTGAAGCTTCAGTTCAAGCCTCTGAACGGATTAAAATACTGGATTTCTCCGGGCGCATTCGGAAGTTTTATCCGACAATTTAATCCTATGGCCTTGAGGAAACCTTTTTTAGTGAATAAAATCAGTGAGCACAATTCCCTTACCCTCGAGCATTTTGACCGCCTGGCTAAAGGGGTTCATGCCTATGCTTTTCCAAATACACTTTACCCCAATCGGACTTATGACTTCCTGAAATGGCGTTTTTTCACCTATGCCATGCACCATTATGAGGTCATTGAATCTGAACTCGGATGGGCCATTGTGAGGGTTGGAAAACGAGGTGGATTTACGGAAGCTCAGATCATGGATGTTTTTCCGAATGCCGAATTTGATAAAAAGTTCCTCCGTTCCATCAAAACGAACATCCGTAAAAAACTGAAGGTCGGTCTGATCATCTTCAACATGTCCGAAGCTCACCCGTTAAACAGAATCATGGCCGGAACCGGATTTATTTCACTGCCGAATAAGCTTAAATTTTGCGTATATCCTCTAAATAATACCGGAAACAAGTACCTTTCCGGAGAGAACTGGATCATCACAGCTACAGAATTTCACCGGTATTGAACAGGAAACCCGACATATTGATCTTCATCGACTGGTTTTTTCCGGGATTTAAAGCCGGTGGCCCGATCAAATCCGTATCAAACATCGTCAATGCACTTCATTCCGATTTTAATTTCTTCATCATCACGTCCGACCGGGACATTGATGATCCTGAACCGTATAAAAATACACCGCTCAACACCTGGATTGAAAAAGAAAAGTATAAAATAGCCTACCTGTCGCCGGAAAAGCGGCAGGCTTTTATCCGTCATACCATTAACAATACCGATTTCGATGTCTATTATTTCAACAGTCTGTATTCGAAACCTTTTACACTCGATCCTTTCAGGCTGATCAAAAAAACCAAAAAGAATCCGAAATTGATCATCGCTCCCAGAGGAATGCTTGGAAAAGGAGCACTGAAGATCAAAGCATTAAAAAAGAAAGTATTCCTGACCGTTACAAAAGTCAGCGGTTTCTTTCAGGGGGTAAGCTGGCATGCAACCGATGCCGAAGAGGTGGAAGATATTCAACTGGCCTTCGGCAATAAAACGAGCATTGTTCAGGTTCCGAACATTGCCCTGATCAAAATCCGGGAACACTTGATTAAAAAATCGAAAGGAAATTTAAAATTGGTTTTTTTCTCCCGGATCACTCCGAAAAAAAACCTCTACTATGCCCTGGAACTGCTTCAGCAACTGTCAAATGAACACACCATTTCCCTCGCCATATATGGATCCATTGAAGATCAGGCATATTGGGAAAAATGTAATGCCTTCATACAGAAGAATCACTTGAATGCCGAATATCACGGTGTGCTCGTTCCCGAATTGGTTAAGTCAATCTTATGCGAATACCACTTCCTCCTGCTCCCTACCCTCCATGAAAATTACGGGCACGTTATCGCAGAAGCACTTACAGCCGGTTGCGGATTAATTATCAGCACCAACACACCCTGGAGGGATCTCGATCGTATAGAGGTCGGATGGGATTCCGAATTGAGCAGGCCCGAAGATTTCCGGCAAGCCATTTTAAAGGCTTATGAAATGGATCAGATTACTTATGATCGTTACCGGGCAAATTGTTATACATTTATTGAACAAGAAACTCAACGCCAAAATGCCGTTGAACTGACTAAAAAAATGTTTTTAGAGCGCTTTTAATCCCTATTCTAACAATGGAATTCATAATTTAGAGCACTGAAAAAGGAAGAAAGGAACATGTATATTTTAGGAATTAATGCATACCACGGCGACTCTTCTGCCTGTATCTTACGCAACGGGGAAGTAATAGCCGCATCTGAAGAAGAACGTTTTAGAAGAATAAAACACTGGGCCGGATTTCCTTCGGAGGCCATCAAATTTTGCCTTCAGGAGGCTGGTATCGACATCACGCAGGTAGATCATGTAACGATTTCACGTGATCCATCAGCTAACCTGCACAAGAAGATCCTTCATTCCGTAAAAAACCTGGTATCCGTAAAAGCACTTAAAGACCGGCTGGCTAATTCCAGAAAGGTGGTCAGTGTAAAAGGCGAGTTAAGCCAGATTTTCAATATCCCCGAAGATCAAATCCAAGCGGAGATTCATAACATTGAACACCACCGGAGCCATATGGCCAGTGCTTTCTTTGCTTCTCCGTTTGATGAGGCCGCCATCCTGTCCATCGACGGATTCGGCGATTTCACCTCCACCATGATCGGAACCGGAAAAGGGAACAAGATCGAGGTGATCGACCAGGTGATCTATCCGCATTCTGCAGGCATTTTCTACACCTCATTAACCCAATACCTGGGCTTTCCGCACTATGGCGACGAATACAAAGTAATGGGACTTGCTCCGTACGGTGAACCGAAATTTGTCAATGAGTTGAAACAAGTAATCCGCTTCAAAGATAACGGACTCTTTGAACTGGATACGAAATACTTCAAACACGCCAGGGAAGGGGTTAGCATGAGCTGGGAAAACGGCGACCCGCACATCGAACCGATTTTCTCGGAAGAACTGGAACTGCTGCTTGGTCCTGCACGCCAGAAAGGAGAAGAACTTACTCAAAAACACAAAGACATCGCTACTTCTGTTCAAAAAGTAACGGAAGAACTCATCTTCCACATCCTGAATCACTTACAGAAAAGAACAGGCCTGGAAAATGTGTGCATAGCCGGAGGGGTTGCCCAAAACTCGGTAGCCAACGGTAAAATCCTGGAAAAAACTACTTTTAAACACGTGTACATTCCTTCGGCCGGCCATGATGCCGGTACGGCTTTGGGATCTGCGTTGTGGTTATACAACCACATCCTCGGAAAAGACAGGCTCCCTCCCATATACAATGCGTATACGGGTTCAAAATCTTCAAACGAAGAAATTGAAAGTTACCTCAAATCACAACACATTGACTACAAGCGATACAACGATGAAGAGTTGATCGAAACCGTTGCCAATGCTTTGGTGGACGGTGCCGTGATTGGCTGGTTTCAGGGCAGGGCCGAATTCGGACCACGTGCGTTGGGTCACCGCTCTATCATTGTCGATCCGCGAAGAACGGATGCAAAAGACCTGCTCAATGCCAAGATCAAGCGCCGGGAAAGCTTCCGCCCTTTTGCTCCATCCATTCTCGAAGAATATGTTCCTGAGTACTTTGAAAAGACGGATAAGGTTCCTTTCATGGAAAAGGTTTACCCGATCAAAAAGGAAAAACATGGTGAAATTCCGGCTGTAACCCATGTTGACGGTACCGGCCGACTACAAACGGTGGAAAAAGGAGATCGTTATTACGACCTGATCGAACGGTTCAGGCAAAAAACTGGAACACCGATCCTGCTGAACACGTCCTTTAACGAGAATGAACCGATCGTAAATACGCCCAAAGAGGCTCTTGATTGTTACCTCCGCACACAAATGGATCTGCTGGTTTTGGAAAATTGCATCATTTCCAGAAAGTAATACCAACATGAAAGATCAGATTTACCTACCCGGACTGAACGGCATCAGAGCGATCGCTGCTCTGCTGGTACTTATCTTTCACATCGACATTTTCATTCCAGCTTTTCAACTGACTCCATTGGGTTACGGTAAAACCGGGATGGCCGGATACGGTGTTGTTCTGTTCTTCGTACTCAGCGGTTTTCTGATCACCTTCCTGTTGCTTCACGAAAAGGAGAAATTCGGAAAGATTAACCTCCCTAAGTTTTATATGCGCCGTATTCTGAGAATCTGGCCCATCTATTACCTGGTGATCTTCAGCACATTTATCCTCTACTTTTTCTTCCCCAACCTCATTCATTTTTCCGGCAACAAGGTATCGGAAGCTTTTCTATTTTATACTTTCTTTGTATCCAATGTCGGTTATGGAATTGGTATCGGAACCCTTGCTATCCGCCCGCTGTGGTCAGTAGGGGTCGAGGAACAGTTCTATGCATTCTGGCCTTTTCTCGTTAACAAATACAAAAACATTCTGTATGCCCTGATCGGGGTAATTGTAATCTATACGCTGGTTAAAGCGGGTTCCAAGCTGGTCGACACAAAACTATATAACATCATCAGCCTTTCCCGATTCGATTGTATGGCTATGGGAGGCATTGGTGCCTATCTTTATTATACCAAAAGTAAAGTCCTGACATTCATTTACCATCCTGTCGCTCAGGTTATTTCATGGAGTGTACTGATGATTTCCATCGCTTACAAACCTTTACAGGTGATGGCGTTTATCGATAAAGAGATCCATGCTGTTTTTTACCTGATTATTATTATGAATGTCAGCACCAATAAAAACACGTTGATCGGCCTTGAAAACAAAGTACTTGATTTCATCGGAAAAATCTCCTACGGCATTTACGTATACCATATGTTTACATTGGTGATACTCTCTTACCTGATCACGAAAGTATTCGGATACACCCCGAAAGATTCGATATCCGACTATATCATGGTGTATATGTTAATGCTTTCGTGTACCTTTATGCTGGCGTATTTCTCGTTCAGGTACTTTGAAAAGTGGTTCCTGAAAAGAAAGTCGAAATATGCTAAAATACATTCAAAAAGTTCTGCCAACTCTAGCATTTAATTGAACACTAAAGTATCCATCATAACCGTTTGCTACAACAGTGCTTCTACCATTGAAGACACCATTCGTTCCGTGATCAACCAATCGTACGAGAACATCGAATACATCATTGTCGACGGACTCTCCACCGACAACACGATGGAGATCGTGAACCGATACAAAGACCGAATCACAACCATCATTTCTGAGAAAGACAACGGGCTGTATGATGCCATCAATAAAGGAATCGGTCTTGCCACAGGCGATATTATAGCTAATCTCAATTCTGACGATTTTTACACCGATGAGGACGTGATCGCCGATGTGGTGAACAGGATGGAAGAAGAAACAAGTGATACCCTGTATGCCGACCTGTATTATGTAGATGCCTGGGACACGGGCAAGGTTGTACGAAACTGGATTTCGGGAACCTACAAGGAGGGCATGTTCTTTAAGGGTTGGATGCCTCCTCATCCTACATTTTTTGTGCGAAAATCAGTTTATGATCAATACGGCACATTTAACCTGGAACTCAAATCTGCCGCCGATTATGAAATTATGCTCCGGTTTATCCACAAACATGGGTGCAGCATCAGTTACTTACCCCGTGTTATTGTCCGAATGCGTGTAGGTGGTGTGAGTAACGTTAGCATCAAGAATCGCCTCAAAGCGAACCGGGAAGATAAAAAGGCCTGGCTGATGAACGGCCTGAAACCGAAACCCTACACCCTGATCTTCAAGCCGTTGTCTAAGGTGTTACAATTTGTAAAGAAGTGATTCAGGTCAATTATCCTGGATTCCTGATCTCCTTTCCGGCAGGGAAAAATTAGAACGTTTTATCCTTCACTTCATCCATCACCATGCGTACACCTTCTTCCAGCGAGATTTTAGCTTTCCATCCCAGGGCATTAATTCTGGACACATCTACAAGTTTCCTCGGTGTACCATTGGGTTTGGTCTTATCGAATTTGAATGTCCCCGTAAATCCGCTTACTTTCTTCATGGTCTCTGCCAATTCCATAACCGTAACATCCGTACCGGTTCCGATATTCACGATTTCTTCACCATCGTAATTCTCCATCAGGAAACAACAGGCATCAGCCATATCATCCACATGGAGAAATTCACGCATCGGCGTACCGTCTCCCCAAATTTCAATCTCCGATAAATTATTCCGCTTAGCCAGCGTAAACTTTCGGATGAATGAAGCAAAAAGGTGGGAGTTTTCCGGATCATAGTTATCATTCGGTCCGTACAGGTTCGTCGGCATCACCGAAATAAATTGATCGCCGTATTGCCTGCGGTAGGATTCACACAATTTGATCCCTGCAATTTTGGCGATGGCATAAGGCTCGTTAGTCTGTTCCAACGGACCCGTCAACAAGTACTCTTCCTTTAGTGGTTGCGGAGCCATCTTGGGATAAATACAGGTAGAACCTAAAAACAACATCTTCTTCACCTGGTATTCATGGCAGGCATGAACCACATTCAGTTCAATCATTAAGTTGTCGTAGATAAACTCCCCACGATAAATATTATTGGCCAGAATGCCACCAACTTTGGCAGCACTCATAAAAACATAATCCGGCTTTTCTGCCTCGAAGAATGCGTTAACGGCCTGCTGATTACGCAAATCCAGTTCTCCGGAAGTTCTTGTGATGATGTTAGTATAACCATCTTGACGAAGTTTTCGTTCAATGGCAGAACCAACCATGCCTCGATGTCCGGCAATGTAAATCTTGTCGTTTTTATTCATTTTGATCCAAAATATCGTGGCCTCCTTCTTTGAGGTATTTTTCTTTTTCAAACAATGCCATATCGGCTTTCACCATATCTTTACATAAGCTGGCCAGGTCGAATTTATGCTTCCAGCCCAGCTCCTTTTGGGCTTTAGTCGGGTCGCCCAGCAACAGATCCACTTCCGTAGGCCTGAAATACCTCGGGTCAACCTGAACCAGTACATTTCCCGTAGCGACATCAAATCCTTTCTCATCAACACCTTCTCCGGTCCATTGAATCTCGATTCCTACTTCTTTGAACGACATCGTTACAAAATCCCGCACAGAGGTGGTTGTTCCGGTAGCCAACACGTAATCATCGGCTACATCCTGTTGCAACATCAGCCACATGCCTTCCACGTAATCTTTAGCATGGCCCCAGTCGCGTTTGGCATCCAGATTCCCCAAATAAATTTTTTGCTGTAATCCTAACTTGATCTTGGCAACCCCACGGGTAATTTTCCGGGTTACAAAAGTTTCACCGCGTAACGGGCTTTCGTGGTTAAACAAAATTCCGTTGCAGGCATACATACCGTATGCTTCGCGGTAGTTTTTAGTGATCCAGAAAGCATAAAGTTTAGCCACGGCATAAGGACTTCTCGGGTAAAACGGCGTTGTTTCGGATTGTGGAGTTTCAACCACCTTTCCGTAAAGTTCAGATGTAGAAGCCTGATAAAACCGGGTCTTCTTCTCCAACCCGAGTATGCGAATGGCTTCGAGTAAACGAAGTGCTCCGGTAGCATCGGCATTGGCTGTGTATTCGGGAGTTTCAAACGACACCTGTACATGCGACATAGCCGCCAGGTTATAGATCTCATCCGGTTGCACCTGTTGCACAATCCGGATCAGGTTGGTCGAATCGGTCATGTCTCCATAATGCAAAAAGAAGTTCACATTGCTCTCGTGCTGATCTTCATATAAATGATCGATACGATCCGTATTGAACAGCGAACTTCTTCGCTTGATCCCATGAACCTCGTATCCTTTTTCCAGTAAGAGTTCAGCCAAATACGCGCCGTCTTGTCCTGTAATTCCTGTAATTAATGCTACTTTTTTACTCATGCCTCATGTTTGTATGCAAGTTTAAACAATTTAAACCGTTTATTGATGATGATATTTCTCTCCTTTTAATATGGTAAATGCCCGGTACAATTGCTCCACGAAAAACAACCGGACCATTTGATGGGAAAAAGTCAGTTTCGACAGCGCAAGTTTGGCATCAGCCCGTTTATACATACGCTCGGAGAAGCCAAAAGGTCCACCCACAACGAAAACGAGATCCATTCCCGCATTCATCCGCTTTTGAAGTAATTTGGAAAATCCGACGGATGTATAGGCTTCACCTTGCTCATCCAACACAATCACATAATCATTGACATTGATTTTTTCAAGCAAGGCCTCTCCTTCCTTTTCCTTTTGCAATGCCGTATTCTGCTTCTTACCCAATTTCAGGTCATTAATGACAACCAATTCAAAAGCCGAATAATGCTTCAGGCGATTGATGTAGTTGTCTATTCCCTGGTTCAGATAAGATTCGTCCGTTTTACCGATAACTATTAACTTGATCTTCATCAGGCTAAATTAAAAATTATTATTTTTGATGCAGTACTTGCACAAACACACAAAACAAATTGGCTTGATATTTGTTTTCACAGGCAAAACCTAAAGCATGACTAAACTGTTAGTAAACATATTTTTAATTCTTGCCCTGCTTTTCGGAACTCCTCCTATTTCCGGGGAACTGACCAGTGCCATCAAAGCCGGAGACGCCAATAAGATCTCTGCTTTTTTTGGTGAGTCTGTCGACCTCAACATCCCTGAAAACGAAGGCGTTTACAGTAAAACTCAAGCCAAACTGATCCTGAAAACCTTTTTTCTGAAAAATCAGCCCAGCGACTTTAGTGTTGTACACAACGGTGATTCCAAAAACAACTCACACTACTCCATTGGTAATCTCAAAACCAATAAAGGCATGTACCGTGTTTACATCCTGTACAAGGAGCAAAGCGGCACCACTACGGTTCTTGAGCTTCGCATAGAATCTGATGAATAATCATCAATTTCCTTTTCCTAATCCTTACTTTTGTAGCAAACACCATGCGTATGAGCTACACCGATCAACTTATCGAAATTGCCATCCTCGAAGATGTAGGTGATGGAGACCACAGTTCGCTAGCCTGTATTCCCGATGCAGCAGGCGGAAAAGCTCAATTGCTGGTAAAAGAAGATGGTGTGATCGCCGGCGTAGCACTGGCAGAAAAAATCTTCCGGCGCATGGATCCGGAACTGGTTTTCAAATCATTTATAAACGACGGAGATCTCATTAAAAAAGGCGACATCGTTTTCACCATCGAAGGCAGCAGCCGCTCCATCCTGCAGGCCGAACGCCTGGTATTGAACTTCATGCAACGCATGAGCGGAATTGCCACCAACACCAAACATTACGTGAACCTGCTCGAAGGGCTGCAAACCAAAGTACTTGATACCCGAAAAACCACTCCGGGACTGCGCGAAGTGGAAAAATGGGCGGTGAAGATCGGTGGTGGTGAAAATCACCGGATCGGCCTGTACGACATGATCATGATCAAGGATAACCACATCGATTATGCCGGAGGCATCGAAGCAGCCATCATTTCTACACGCAACTACCTTCAGGCCAAAGGTAAAGACCTGAAAATTGAAATCGAGGTGCGCGACCTGAATGAACTGGACGAGGTACTCGCTATCGGAGGCGTTGACCGCATCATGCTCGATAACTTTAGCTTCGACGATCTGCGAACCGCCGTAAAACGCATTGACGGGAAGTACGAAACCGAAGCCTCGGGAGGCATCAACGAACACACCATCCGGGCCTACGCCGAATGCGGTGTCGACTACATTTCGGTTGGTGCATTAACACACCAGATCAAAAGCCTTGACCTGAGTTTAAAAGCATTGTAATTGAATAAGTACCTGCAGAAAATAGTAGATTCCAGGCTGGTTCAGGCGCCGGTAGAACTTTCCAAACAGATCGTTATCCCCGGGTTTGACGGTTTACCGCTATACGATGTCCTGGAATTCTTCATTACCGGACTGCTTAAAAATTCCTTATCTACCCGCGCAGCCTCATTGGCTTTCCGGTTCTTTTTAGCCCTCTTTCCGCTCATTATCTTTTTGTTCTCCCTGATTCCCTACATTCCAATCGCCAACTTCCACGAAGAACTACTCGATCTGATCCGTCAGGTTTTACCCGATAATGCCTTTAATTTAGCTCAAGAAACCATTACGGATCTGATGAGCAACAAGAGTAAATCCTTATTGTCGTTCGGTTTCATCTTCGCTTTTTACCTGGCCAGTAATGGCGTTAAATCCATGATCATCGCATTCAATGAATCTTACCATGCCATCAAAAAAGGAAACTTCATTAAGAACTACCTGATATCGTTCCTCATCCTCATCATCCTGATCTGCCTGATGATCGTAGCCATCTCACTCATCATCTTTAGCGATAACCTTACCGGGTACATCATCTCCTACGAATCACTCAATAACAGCATTGTTCTGTTTATCATGAAACTTGTAAAGTTTATTTTATTGTTGCTCTTATTTTTCCTGGGAATATCCTCCATCTATTATTTCGGGAACATCAAAGGTGGTAAATTCCGCTTCATCTCTGCAGGGTCAAGCTTAGCTACCTTACTGAGTATTTTAATTACCATGGGCTTCGCCTATTACGTTAATAATTTTTCCACTTACAATAAGGTTTATGGCTCTATTGGAACGCTTATTGTAGTGATGCTTTGGTTATATTTCAATTCCCTGGTTCTTTTAATCGGCTACGAACTAAACGCCAGCATCAGTCATGCCCGGGCCAGAAAAACTAAACTCGAATACTTATGAAAAATTTATTCTTATCCGCTCTGATCCTCCTGATTACCTTCCCGGCAGTTGCCCAAAAAACTGTTTCGGGTGTTACCTTCCCTGAAAAAGTGAAAGTGGGGGAAAGCACGGTTTTGCTCAATGGCGCCGGAATCCGTGAAAAAATGTGGATCGATCTTTACGCCTGCGGACTCTACGTATCTTCCGTCACCAAAAATGCTCAGGACATCATCGACAGCGACAAACACAGCGGCATAAAAATCCATATCGTTTCTTCCATGATCACCAGTAAAAAAATGAGCGACGCCGTGGAAGAAGGTTTCGAGAAATCGACCGGTGGCGACATGGCAGCGCTTCGCGACCGCATCGACAAGTTCAAAGCCATTTTCTCCAAGGAAGAGATCAAAAAAGACGATGTATACGACATTATGTACGTTCCTGAAAAAGGCGTGATCGTATTCAAGAACGGTAAGATTCAGCCGGTGATTAAAGGGCTGGATTTCAAGAAGGCCTTATTCGGTATCTGGTTGGGTGAAGAACCTGCCGACGACAACCTGAAAAAAGACCTGCTCGGAAAATAAACTATTTCCCGGTAAGCTTCCCGCTTCCGGTATGGCTGCTGACCGTCACTACCGGATCACCGTAATAATCGAGGTTCCCCAACGAGCTCATTTCAACCAGCAACGTACTGTCTGCCCGAACACTGATATTACCCGTTCCGGCGTGATTCACATGCACGAATGAGGCTTCAAACCGGCTCAGATCGAACCAGCCGTTACCGCCCGAATACACGTACAGCGAACTTACTGTTCCGGTTAATTGCACATCGGTCGGGCCGGTATGCTGAACTACTGAAACAGCGTTGGCCTGCACATCCAGGATAACGTTTCCTGTCGCATTAAAAAATTCAAACTGTAAGTCGGGGTAAGTTAATGTACGCGACGAGAAGATCTTCCCCTGCCCTTTGCTGGTGATTTTTTTGATGTCCGGCAATGTCAGATAGGCCGTAAGAGGCATGTTGTAATCCCGGAAAAAACCACATTTGTTGTCGCTTGTAATCTTCAACTCGTTTCCCGACACATCGGTGTGAATGTAGGGTAAGAGATTTTCACCGCCTTCCAGTTTCAACTGCGCTTCCGCACCCGGAATGATAAACAGATCGATCTTGTCTTCGATCACAATCTCGGTCACTTCTGCAGTTATCGATCGCAGCTCGGTAATCTCATTCCCGCTTCCTTTAAAGCAGGCCGAATCCTTGCCACAAGAACTCCAGGAGAGTGCCGTGATTGCAATAACACCGATATACATGATCCGTTGTTTCATTTTCCGATAGTGTAACCAATGCCCGCCTCGATGAAATCGGCAACGACCATGTGGGTTTTCAATCCTAAATTTAAAAATACCTTATCACTTACCAAATACCTGGTCGTGAAGCGATTATACAACCTGCCCTGATAGGCATAATTGGTATACAGATAACCACCCGCTTCTACCAGGAAGGAGATCTTCCCGAAATCAAAGGAGTAGATTCCCGCAATTCCCACCCGGAATTTATCCGCCGTACCGGTCGTGGCCTTCTCTCCTTTTAACAGGATGAGCTCAGGCAAAGCACTGTTGTAGAACACATCGAATCCCACACCGAACGATCCTTTTCGCTTTAACGGCTTCATCAGATTAAAGGAATACGTGTTCACGAAATATTTGGGCCCGTCGGTCGGAGGCACCTCCCTGGCACCAAATCCGACCATCACCTGCTTCTTCCACGTACGATCCCGATCCGGCAATTCATCCGTCAGCTTCTCCGTTACATTCCCAAAGTTGTAGATCGCTCCTACATTCAGCGACACGATGTTGATTCCTAAATTCGGCATGGCAAAGGCTCCGTTGGAATAGTGGATGATGGACAGTCCGGAAGAAAGATTCAAAGCATCACTTAGCTTCGCATCCCAACCCATGTTAGCGTAGATAAGCGCATTGAAATGCGAACCGATGGCCACGTTCTTGTTGTTTGTTTCCTTGTCGAAGGGCTTTTCGATGTAGCCCAGTCCGTAGCCCATTTTCAATCGCCAGTTGATTTTCCGTTGATTGAGCGGCAGGTCTACAAAACCGAAGAGTCCGTATGCATTTCCCAGTTCATTGGGGTTGCCCAGGTAGTGGTACATCGCAGAGATGCCAACCTTCGGATAGGCATAAGCCCGTTGCCAGTCTTTTTTTCCGGAAGTGGATTTGTAAAACGACAACTCATACGCAACCGTATGGCCTTCCACGATCTCGTTCACTTGTTGCCGGTGAGGCAGCAGAGCACCGAAATGAGCCGTTTCCTTGATGCCGAAATCGTGCTCACCGTCTTGTGAAAACACGTTGATAACTAGCAGGAGCAAGCCCGGCAGGATGCCATATTTAAAGCGTATTTTTATCATACCGATTGAAAACAAAAATACAGTTTAAAAATGAAAGAAAAACTGGCTGCCTTCGAACGTTTACTGACCATCATGGACGACCTCCGTGCGCAATGTCCGTGGGACAAAAAACAAACCATGCAGAGCCTGCGCCACCTCACCATTGAGGAAACCTACGAACTCACCGATGCGATTCTGGAAGAGGATATGGACGAGATCAAGAAGGAGTTGGGCGACATCATGCTGCACCTAGTGTTCTATGCCAAGATCGCTTCCGAAACCAACACCTTTGATATTGCCGATGTATTAAACACCATCTGCGACAAGCTCATCCACCGTCACCCGCACATTTATGGCGATGTTGAAGTTGCCGACGAGGAAGAAGTGAAGGCCAACTGGGAGAAGCTGAAGCTGAAAGAAGGAAAGAAATCGGTACTGGAAGGCGTTCCCAAGAGTTTGCCCTCGATGGTGAAGGCCGTCCGGATCCAGGACAAGGCCCGTGGGGTGGGTTTCGACTGGGACAACAAGGAGCAGGTTTGGGAAAAAGTGAAAGAAGAAATGGATGAGTTTAAAGCCGAAGTCGACAGCAAAAGTCCGAAGATCGAAGATGAGTATGGTGATGTATTATTCAGTCTGATCAATTACGGCCGGTTCCTGAACCTCAACCCCGAAGATGCGTTGGAGAAGACCAACAAGAAATTCATCCAACGCTTTCAATACATGGAAAACGAAACCCAAAAGGCCGGAAAATCCCTCAGCGACATGACCCTGGAGGAAATGGATGTGTACTGGAATAAGGCGAAAGAGATTTAACCACTAATCTTATTCAACTCCTCGGCAATTTGTCCGGCCAAAAGCTTGCGGCTGTACTTTTCGTAGTGAGTACTCTCCGCTTTCAGCTGACCCTTTTTATACGCCTGGTAATATTCCGTCAGGATTTGCTTTAACGTTTCCTTATCTTTGAAATCAGCTACTTTTCCGGCATTCGTTTCCTGAATGATCTTCGCCGAATCACCAGTCGGTTTTCCGATGCACAAAATCGGCCGTTGTGAACCGATGTATTCGTATAGCTTACCCGGAACCACCCCATTGATGTTCGGTGTATCATTTAACGGCAGCAACAGCACTTGCGCCTGCATCTCGTGTTTCACCACCTCGGCATGAGGCAGGTTGTCGATCAGGTTCAGGTTACTTTCCAATCCGGCTGCACGAGCTTCCTGCAAAGCCACGGGCGATAACTGTCCGATGAATTTCAGTTCCAGATGGTTAGCAAATTCCGCATCGGAAGCACAAAGTTCCCGGAGCACTTCCCACAAGATGTGCGGATTCCTGTCGTCGTTCAGCGAGCCTGCATGGGTGATTGTAAATTTCTGATCCAGGGGAATCTGACCGGCCTGCTTGAAATCTTCCGGATCAAACCCATTCGTAATGACCATCGGCATCCGTCCGCAAATATGCTTAAAATCCTGCGCCCAACTCCAGCTTACTGTTACCACCTGGTTGGCCGTGTTCAATACCAGTTTCTCCAGACGCTTGTGTTTCTGGTCCGCCCAGTTGGTAAGCATCAGTTTGTCGTAGAAATCGATGTTGGTCCAGGGATCCCGAAAATCGGCCAACCACGGAATGTTGAACTGCTTCGCTACTTTTAAAGCAATGAGGTGTGTGGTATGCGGAGGGCCGGTAGACACGACGGCATCAATCCGATGCTCTTTCAAATAACGTTTCAGGAACTTCACCGATGGATTGATCCAGAAGCGGCGGGCATCCGGAATGAACACATTGCCCCTCACCCATACCGACAACTTCTGTGAAAACGATCCTTTTTGCTCACTTACCGTTCCGGGAACAAGTTTCTCGTCTTTCTTTTTCCCGGTAATTTTCTTGTACAACCCGAAAGGTTCCCAAATGGGGACACGCAAGGTTTCGACGCCTTCGGGGATTTGTTTCATACTACTCTCGTCCACCACGGAAGCTTCCCCGTTTTCAGTTGTAAAAATAACCGGTTCCCAACCGTAATCCCGCAGGTAACGAGTCATTTTCAGCCAACGCTGAACGCCGCCGCCACCCATCGGAGGCCAGTAATAGGTTATGATCAATACTTTTTTCATTATTTGGCGTCCAGCTTGTACTCCAGCGTTTCTTCCTTGTTCACGTCAAAATTGAGCTTCGACGAATGAGAGGTATAATTATCGGCTTCCACCACGATACTGTATGACTTTTCAGGGTCGATGAGCATGATGAACTTACCGGTTTTCACATTTGATTTATAAATGCCGTGTACTTTTTTGGTGGCATCGTCTATTAACGTAATCTTGGCCGCAATTGGTATGTCCTTGCCTTTTACAACTGCATTCAGGACATGGTATTGCTGAAATTCGTCCTTTAATACGATGCGATAAATGTCCGAACTTCCTTTTCCGTCGTCGCGATGACCGGCAACATAAGCCACTTTCCCACTGGCAATGAGGCTATAATAGAGATCATCGTCAACGGTATTGACCGGATATTTCAGGTTCTCGGGTGATGACCACACCCGGTCTTCCAGCACGGAACGGAACACATCGTATCCACCCATATTCTGGTGTCCTTTTGAGCTAAAATACAAGGTCATCCGGTCGGAATGAATGAATGGTGCTTCTTCATCATAAGGGGTATTGATGATCGGACCGAGGTTGAGTGCTTTACTCCATTCCCCGTTCGGTAAACGCAGCACTTTGTAAATGTCCTTACCTCCAAATCCCCCCGGGCGATCGCTCACAAAGTACATCACCTTATCGTCAAGGGTGATCGTTACACCCGATTCGTTGTATTTTGAATTGATGTTCTCTCCGAGTTTTACCGGTGTATCCCAGCCGTCGATTCCCATTTTACTTTGATAAATATCTCCGTCGCGCTCAATGAACATGGTCTGCCCGTCGGTTGACAAACCGGCTACGTGATTATTCCCTTCCACATTCACTCCATCGAGCAGGATTTTAGGCTGCTGCCAGCTGTTCTCTTTGTGATCAACCGCGAAGATCAGAGCCTGGGGCTCCCCGTTGGCATCCAGCTTGCCGCTCGTGCTCGCCGAGCAATATATCAGGCTGGATTCGTCAGCTACAATGTGCGGACAAGACTGCAGGTTCTCGGTATTTACTTCCGTGAAGTTCTGAATGAGTACATTCCGGGATAGAGTAATGGCCTGCTCGGCAAATTTCACTTTCTCGATCTCCTGGTTGATTTGATCATTCGTCAGATCCTTGTTCCCTGCAATTAATTTGTAAGCATTGTAGAAGTTGATGGCTTTCTTAAACTTCATGGTAGCATGAGCAATGCCCGCCTTGTAACGAAACAGTTCCAGGCTAACCTGACTGCTGGATTTCAGAAAATGCTCTTCGGATTTAGCGTAGTCTTTGAGGTTATAGTAACAAACCCCCAAATTAAAATTCAATTCCGTATCATCGGGGGCATTCGTATGCAATTGCTTGTAAATCTGTAAAGCGGAAAAATACTGACCGGCCTTTAGCTTCTTATCCGCAGCTCCTTTATCCTGTCCAAACAACGCGCCGTTTAGCAGCAGACAAGCAATTATGGCAAGTGTTCTTTTCATTGAGAGATCAAACAACATACTTTTCAACAAGGTAAATATATCTATTCTAACAAAAATTACCCCATGATCTTCATCATTTGTTGAACAGCATGTTGTGTATAAATCTCTAGCAATCCAATTTATCAGAATTTAGTACGCACTTTCCGGCTTTTGTAATTGGCCTTACCGATCGTAATAGGCTTATTTTTAGGGTATTTAACCGTAAATGTTAAGTCCACTGTTTTATTCTCATTAGGTTCCACGCTAAACTCCCATTTTAACTCCCCGGTCAGGTCATTTTTATCGGCATTCGACTTTTCTTCCGTCACGACTTCAATGTCACTATCCTGGGATACGGGAACCTGATCCAGCACTTCGATGGTGATCGGCACTTTTCGGTTATTCTTGATAACCATACGGTAGGCATGTGTTTCTTTTCGGTTCGATCCGATGTATTTCACCGAACTGAAATCCTTTAGCTTTGTTCTGGTTACCAGCACTTTATTATCCCTTCCGAGTGAAATATCCAGAGTATCGCTCACATTCCGGGTTTCGATGAAGGATTGTCCGACGAAGGTTCCTCCGAAGTAGATGTTAGCCGTACCCTCGATCAGGTTCAGATCCTGCCAGTTGGTGATTCGTGCCAGTAAGAACGCATCCTTATCCAGTTTCGGTACCGCATAATGTTTGTACATGGTAGGAAGTTCATGTTCAATCACATCCACGATGTAAGGTTTATTGTCGGAAGGAACCGTATAAGCTCTCTTGATCTCAAACTCGGCACTCAACTCGGAAACGGAGATGCTCTCAAAATCGGACTCCGGAATATTGGCCACCGTGTTCTCATTGCCATTGAAATAAGCATTCCCGGACCAGCCTTCTACATTTGACAATTCATTGAGTTGAAAAAGCCCCTGTTTGTCATTATCCTGAGACTTTTGTTGATAGGGATTATAAGCCGTTTTCTTTTTCACTCCTCCGTAATAGTTCGAATTGTAATTCAGGTACCAGGGCGACAACTTCGGTTGCGTGGCAGTCAATGTCGGATCGGCCGTGGACAACCGGAAATTGATGTTGTTCCAGTCAATATCGGTATTGTTATAAACAAAGGCTTTGTATTCCAGTTTAATCGGCTTGTTGATGTCTTCCGCACGAATATCGTACGAAGGCGTCCACCCCGCATTGCTTACCAGGTATTTCAGCTCAATATCGGTTGTAACATTAGCATTGGCTTCAAGCAACAGCGTAATTTCTCCTCTGGAGTAATTGGTTTTCGCATTGGCCTGATTCAATTCATTGTATATCCTGCTAATGGTTTTGTTGTTCTCTGCAACACTCCTGTCAATTTTAGCCATGGCTTTGTTAATTTCCATGATCCGGGTGCGATACAGGTCGGCAGCCTGCTTCAACTCCGCTACAGACACACCGTTGTTATTCCCTCCTATCGATTTGTTTTGCAGCATCATGTCCTTCTCGATGGTATAAGCATCCTTCTCATTCGCCAGGCTCACATTGGCCTGCGTAATTAAATCGAGCGAATCTTTCAGTTTAATCACCCTCGGCTTCTCCTCCACATTGGTCAGGTAATCGATCCGGTGTGCAATGGCGAGTAGCTGGACATTATTGGTGGTACTCACCTGAATGTTGTTGCTGTTGAATTTAGGTGATAGTCCTGTAAAAACCACCCTGGTACGTCCTTTCTCCAGGTTTACTGTTTTAGACCGGTGTATTTCGGCTCCATCAAGGTATACAATGGCCGAACTGATTTCGGTACTGACTTTCTTTTCTTTTTCTTCCTGAGCCCAGGATAAGTTAGTGAGGGACAATAATCCAAGAATGAATATGGCTTTTTTCATGCTGCAGTTTTTTATAATTCGATAACTAGATGCGGATATTTTTTAATTCCACAAGCTTCTACTAAACTAAGGAAGTATTTCTATTTCTGCCAATAAAAATGAGTAAAACCCTCCTTTGATTGAGGATAATCAGCTTATTGAAAAGAAAGGTAAAGAAAATAAGCGCTAAAACCCACAAAATAAATCATCCCCAACCAGCTTAATGCTTTTAAAACTGGTTTGGGTTGTTGAGCCTTAGGAACCGTCTTACCGGTGATCACAAAATAATTCAATATGGCCAGTACGGGCGATGTAAGGAAGGCCACTTTCGTGGCAAAATCCACCATAGCCTTCATGTCCGTCAGAAAGAAGGCCAACAGCACAATAGTTCCCGCCGTGACTATCAAAATCCAGAACCAGTACAAAAAATTACTATCTTTTTCTTCTTTACCCGCAATCATTTGAGTTGCAGGGCCAAGCACCCGCGGAAAGGCATCCAGACAGGTTAAGGTCGTACTGAACATGGTCGTTAACGCTGCCAGTGCAATGATCAGATAAGCCCAGCTTCCCAGATTTTTAGTATAAATCCCGATCAACTGATTAGCAAATTTGCCGCCACTGGATTCCAGTGCGATGCCCGAACCGTATATGGTGGTAGCCCCTAACGCCAGGAAACACAACGCCAGGATCATCGTTCCCCAATACCCGATCTTGAAATCGAGCAGGGCTGATTTCAACGGAATTCGCTCATGGACCTCCTTATTTTTCTCGACTGACCACACCGAGTGCCAAACGGAAATATCCATGGGTGCCGGCATCCATCCCATCAAAGCAATGAGGAACAACATGTGATCCCTGTTCTCGAAGGAAAAAGCAGTCATGTATTCCTCATACTTTTCATTATGCCCTGTAAATGAAGCAATAAGGGCAACAAGAGTAGTTAACGAAAGAACGATGATAATGAGCTTCATGACCTTATCCAACACCTTGTAATGCCCGATCAGCAAGATCGCCAGACAAACCAGTAACAATGCCGATGAAATCACCCAGGGCTGAACATGCAACCCGGCAACCTCACTCACCAGCCCGGCCGTAACCACCGTAACTGCACTCTGAATGATAAACATGGTACCGATGGTCATGATCAGAAACAGATAAATGGACCATTTTCCGAGGGCCTTATAACCATGCAGCAAATGGTTTCCTGTGCTTGCCGCATAACGTGGACCGAACTCAAAAAAGGGATACTTCAGGACGTTGGCTATAATCACAGCCCAAACCAACCCGTATCCAAAATCGGCACCGGCGCGTGTAGACTGCACCAGATGCGAAACCCCTATCGCTGCACCGGCATACAACAAACCCGGCCCTAACACTTTGTACCAGGGAGTACTCATTGCCTGATGCCGTAATTGGGTGAATAATTCGGGAATTTATTAATATTTACCTCAAAGGGGTGATTGCAATAGTCCGTTACGACCAGCTCATCTTCCCGGATACTGAACCTGCGTTCATGAATTACCCCATAATACATTGCTTGTAAAATGATCTCGTTCGGAGATGACGACAACAACTTGCAGACACTCTCCCGCTCCAGGTAGAAAGGATCGATCATTTTATTCTGTTCCACACCCTCCACAACAATGCCATGGTGGGCTTTCACCGAGCGAAACTCATTCCTGGCCTGAAGGTCGGATGTGTACACAAAAGTTCCGGGGTCCTTCACCAGATCCGCACCGTTTACCTGCAAATCGAACGACAACTTATCATTGTGCACATGTCCCCAGCTGTGGTGCATTTTTTCATTAGCAATAGCACTTATTGCCAGATAAAATACATCGGAACGATATATATATAACCCAAACTCCGGAAAAGCCTGATATTCCAGATCGGCCAGGTTGATCGTTGATCCGAATTTCACGATGGACTCCCGGGTAAACGGTCTGCCCGACAGGGTGAGGTTCCTCGATGTAAAAACAGGCGATACGGAAGCCGGCTCCGGCAATACGCTGTTCATTGCTAATTGTTTGACAACCGATTGATGAACACCCGCCGCACCCTCAATGAACGGACAAATCCCTGAAAAAGCGTTCAACAGCGACCGGTAGTTGAGCAGGTTATCCTCCTCATTGGCCAATTTAAACAGACGGCCACTATCGTTGTCACCGAATTGCGGAATTTCTCCGTTGGGTTTCAGCATAGCATGAATCATAGAGGCCATCCCGTTCACCCGGGCGGCAAAAACCTCATCCGGTCCGGCATCACGCATCAGGAGTGCCGCAGCATACAAAACGGCTTCGGCGCTGAGGCAATGGTAAGCTGTTGAGCCTTCAAAATTACCTCCATCCTTAAAAAACTGCTTCAACACTTCCTGTTCGAATTCTTCCCGGGCAAACCGTTTTAAAGCACCATCCTGCAGGTAAAATCCTACAAACAACAATCCGATCAGGTTAAAGAGGTAATGATTTCCTGCGGCACCTTCCTTATGTTCCAGGTGCTCAAGAATAAACTGCCCGTGCTGATACACCGAATCGGCAAAAATTTGCTGAAACTGATCATCAAACTCTCCACGAAAAAGGTCGTAAGCAAGCAGCAGATTACACACCCGAATGCCGACATCCATGGCACAGGACCACTGCACACCCATCCCTACCGGATTGGCAGCGATAAAATCGAGGCAAACATTTCTGAATTCACTTTTGAGCGCCTCCTTGTTCTCTCCCTGTGCTGCCGCCACGGCGAGCTGAGGCAAATGCTGCAATCGACCCAGCTCCCACAGGTCTTTTATATCAACACCTTTGGGTGTTTGCTGCTCGTAATAGGGCTGGGTAACATCGTATTCGTGATTTGATTTAACATCCTTCTGCCAATGGATGGGCCGGTAATCCTGATCCACCAAGCTAAAGAGCAGATCCGTCATTTCCTGATGGCTCGGATGAACTCGCTGCGTAGCGCCGAAATTTCTGGAGATCCACCCGCTTCCAAGCAAATCAAATTCATGCTGCAAATAATGCCGGATCCGATCCTTACTGACCTCCGTCTTCGGAAGCGAATCACGAACCAGAGCTGTAATATTTATGGTATCGCCAACCGACCGCAACTCAAAGCCTGAATAATTGATCTTTTTTTTACGGACTGCCCGTTTAGCTATTCTCTGTACAAGAACGGCAAATGGAATCTGTCTGACAATTTTTAGTTTACTCAAGCGATTAATCGTTTAAACAAATATAGCGAAAGAATAAGTTTTAATTAGATTCTCCTCAACAACCCGGACAATAAATTACATTAAACTTGATTTTAAATGTTATTTTTGAACATTACTAAAATTTGAATCAATGGATTTTATTAAGAAACATGGTTTAGCTGTCGTTTTAATTCTAATCGCCTTATTTGTTTACTTTTCTCCGGCCTTAAAGGGGAAGGTTATCGTTCAAAGTGATATCGTCCAGTCTCTGGCAACCTCCAAAGAAACCCGTGATTACAGAGCTGAGACCGGGATAGAACCACTGTGGACCAATTCACAATTCAGTGGTATGCCTACCTACCAAATGAACACCGAATACCCGAACAACCTCATGAATTATTTTGAAATGATCAAACGGGTATTCCCAACCAATCTCGGGCTTATTTTTGTGATCGCTCTGGGTTGTTACATCATGCTGAGTTCCATGAAAGTGGATTACCGCCTGGCCTTGTTGGGTTGTATCGTCGTTGCCTTTTCCACTTTCTTCATACTTTCTCTGGAAGCCGGACACAACAGTAAACTGAGAGCAATAGGCTACATGGCCCCGGTTGTGGCCAGCATCATTACAGCATTCAATGGGAAACGGTTATTGGGATTTGCCTTGGCCTCCCTGACCTTAGCTCTGTCATTCAACTCCAACCACCCTCAGATCACCTATTACACCCTGATTCTCGTTTTTATCATCGGCTGTGTGTATCTGGTCTATGCATTTAAATCCAAAACCGTAAAAGATGTATTGCTAACCGGAGGAGTACTCCTCCTTGCAGTTATGATTGCTTTAGGTCCTAACATCTCCAAATTCTGGACTACTTACGACGGTGGTAAAGAAACCATCCGGGGCGGAAAATCCGAATTAACCAGTGACAATAAACAAGGAAGTGGACTGGATTGGGAATATGCCATGTCGTGGAGTTTAGGCAAAATGGAAACACTCACTTTTCTTGTTCCTGATCTGTACGGCCGATCTTCCTCCGCGAGCCTGTCAACAGATTCGGAAACTTACCAGCAACTCACAAAAATGGGCGTTCCGAAATCCCAGGCCAAAGACTACATCAAATCCCTCCCGCTCTACTGGGGAGAACAACCCTTCACAACCGGTCCTTACTACATCGGAGCCATCTTGTGTTTCTTATTTTTATTAGGGTCTATCATCGTGAAAGGCCCGTTAAAATGGTGGCTGATTGCAGCAACGGTTATTTCCGTGATGATGGCCTGGGGTAAACATTTCTTCATCAATGAGCTGATTTTCGACTATTTACCGATGTACAACAAGTTCCGGAACCCGGCCATGATCCTTTCCATTACTTGTTTAACTGTACCGACTCTGGGTATCCTCGGCCTGAACGAATTCCTTAAAGACCCTAACAAATCCCGCTTTAAAAAGCCCTTACTCTACGCCGGAGCCATTACAGGAGGACTTACTTTACTGATTGCCCTGTTTGCTAGCGGTTTTGATGTAACGGGAGCTAATGATGGCACACTGGAACAGCAGGGCTGGCCGGTTGATTCCCTTATGGCGGATCGCGTTTCTTTAATAACCAATTCGGCATACAAATCCCTGCTTTTGATTGCTGCTGCCTTTGCCCTGATGTTCTACTTCCTGAAGGATAAAATTTCCAAGAACATCGTCATCGGAGCACTGATCGTATTGGTGATCGGCGACCTCTGGTATGAAGATAAAAAATACCTGAACAATGACAGTTTCCAAAACGAGAAACAACAAACGGCTGCTTACGCCCTGTCTGATGCGGACAAACAGATTCTGAAGGATCCTGATCCGTACTACCGCGTATTTAATGTTTATGGCAATCCTTTTACCGATGCCATTACTTCTTACCACCACAAATCCATCGGTGGATACAGTGCCGTTAAACTAAACCGTTATCAGGATTTAATTGAACGTCAACTGAGTAAAAACAACACCCAGGTTTTAAACATGCTGAACACCAAATATTTCATCATGAAACATCCGCAAACCGGAGGAAAGATAGCGGAACAAAATCCCAATGCCTTGGGTAATGCCTGGTTTGTGAACTCCATTAAATGGGTTAAAAATGCCGATGAGGAAATGGAAGGCTTGAGCTCGTTTAATGCGAAGAACGAGGTGTTGATCGACACCCGTTTTCAATCTTATTTCAATGGCAAAGAAGCTACACTAAACGCCAATCCGGCTTCGTCGATTCAACTCACGGAATACAAACCCAATGAACTGAAATACAAAGCAAATGTGAAATCCGCGAACGAATTTGCCGTATTCTCTGAAATCTATTACGAAGGTACCGACCACGACTGGAAAGTATATGTTGATGGCCAGGAAGCTTCACACATTCGGGTAAACTATTTACTGAGAGGGATGCAGTTACCGCAAGGCGAACACACCGTAGAGTTTAAATTCCACCCGAAATCCTACTTCATGGGAGAGAAAATATCGCTGGCTTTTTCTTTGCTGATCTTCCTGATCGTGATCGGAGCCATCTACTGGTCCTATAAAAAGAAAGACTTTAGCCTGTCTTCATCCAAATCTTCACCATCCGAAGCGTAAAATTAAAGTAGCATTATGTGTGGCATTGTAGGTATTTTCAATTTGGATGGTAAGCCGGTAGAATCCGGAGTTATCGAAAAAATGGCAGCCGCCATGGCTCACAGGGGGCCGGACGGTGAGGACTTCTATACGGATAATAACCTCGCGCTGGGACACCGGAGATTATCCATCATTGACCCCAATCCCCGTTCTTCACAACCCATGACTTCCGGTAATGGCAGGTGGACCATTGTTTTTAACGGGTGTATTTACAATTACCGGTCGTTGCGTCAGGATCTCATTTCCAAAGGGCACACCTTCCGGACAGAAAGTGATACGGAAGTGATCGTGGAAGGCCTGGATTGCTATGGAATCGGATTCTTCAAACAACTGGATGGCATGTTTGCCGTTGGAGCGTGGGATAAAGAGACCGGAACATTACACATCAGCCGGGACCGTTTCGGCGTTAAACCGTTATATTACTGGCTGCATAACAACACCCTTTGTTTTGCTTCCGAAATCAAGGCGTTTATGAAACATCCTGATTTCAAAGTGGAATTAAACTATGCTGCCCTGAACGAATATTTTACGTTCCAGAACCTGTTCCAATACCACACCTTGTTCAAAGGCGTGTACACCTTACCTGCTGCCAACACCATCTCCATCCACGAACCTACTAAAAAGCTTGAACACAACCCCTGGTGGGATTACGACTTTACCAATCCGGACCATTCCATCAGTTTTGAAGAGGCTAAAGACGAAACTAAACGTCTGATGGAAAAGGCCGTTTCCAAACAAATGGTTGCCGATGTACCGGTAGGCTCCTACCTTTCCGGAGGTATGGATTCCGGCTCCATTACCGCCATAGCCAGTCAGCACGTTCAGCGCCTCCCGACCTTTACAGCCGGATTTGACCTTTCCGGAGTCATCGGCAATGAAAGCAACTACGATGAACGACGGGATGCCGAGATCACCGCGAACTACTACAAAACGGAACACTACGAACAGATCATCAATTCGAGTGACCTGCACTGGTCTCTCCCCAGGGTAGTATGGCACCTGGAAGATCTTCGGGTAGGTATGAGCTACCCCAATTACTACATCAGCAGGCTGGCCTCCAAATTTGTAAAAGTCTGTTTACAAGGCACCGGTGGTGATGAACTTTTTGCGGGTTATCCATGGAGGTATTACAGGGTGTTCAATTCACTCGACAAGCCTGCTTTTTTTGACCAGTATTATGCTTTTTGGCAACGGCTGGTTAACGACACCGAAAAAAATGAGTTATTCACTCCGGAAGTATTTGCTAAAATCAATGCCGATGAGCCCCGGCACGTATTCGAAAAAGTATTTACATTTAATGAGAACCTGAAATACGACACCCCCGAACACCACATCGAGAACAGCCTTTATTTTGAAATAAAAACTTTCCTGCCCGGATTATTACTGGTCGGAGATAAATTGTCGATGGCCAACGGACTCGAGGAACGTTTTCCTTTTTTAGATAATGACCTGGTTGATTTTGCCCAGAAGATTCCGATTAAATACAAACTGGGCAATTTGGAACACATGAAGAACATCAATGAGAACACGTTCCATAAACGGAACATGTATTATCAGGAGTTCGATGACGGGAAGAATGTGCTTCGAAAAGCCATGAGTGAATTTCTGCCTGAAAAGATCATTAACCGTAAAAAACAAGGATTCTCTGCTCCGGACGAAAACTGGTACCGCGACAACAACGTAGCGTACATTAAGGATCTGTTGCTGAGCAAGCAAACGGTGAGCACCGATTACATCAACCGGAATTACATGGAAAAAATCATCAATGAACATGTTAACGGCTCTCATAACCACCGGTTATTGATCTGGTCGTTCATGAGTTTCGAGTGGTGGTGCCGGTTGTTCCTGAAGAACCAAGGCCTGGTTTAAGTCAGTTTTTCCTCGATCTGTTCCTTCGACGGAAAATTGATCAGTACGCCAAACCCTTTCTTTTGGTACACAAACATGCTACCTGCTGCAAATGCCGATGCATGACCTTCCTTAAAAGCCTGTTCCATATCCAGGATTGATCCCGCTCCGCCGTGAGCAATAACGGGTATATTAACCGCATCGGCGATCCTGCGAATGAGATCAACATCATAACCCTCCCAGGTTCCTTCCTGATCTACGGATGTGATCAGTATTTCGCCGGCCCCTCTTTGCTCCACTTCTTTAGCCCAGGCCACGGGATCCCGCTTTGTTTTGCGTTTGGCATTATCAGTAACCACCTCCTGCTTGCCGAAGAGGTTCTTTTTCACATCGATGCTCACAATCAGGCTCTGGCTGCCATAACTTGCAGCGATCTCCGAGATCAATTCGGGATGATCAATGGCCGAAGCGTTAATCACCACCTTTTCTATGCCGCTTTCAAGTATCGTTTTGACCTGGTCGATATGCTTGATGCCTCCGCCATAGGCCACCGGCATAAAACATTCGGTTGCAACCTCCCTGATGAATTGAAGATCGATCGGCTTCTGCTGAACAGAGGCATCAATATCCAGAACCACCAGTTCGTCCACTTCCTTCTCATTGAATATCCTAACGGTATTGATGGCATCACCAATGTAATTGGCTTTTTTGAACCTGACCGTTTTAACCAATGCTCCGTCAGAGACCAGTAAACAAGGCATCACACGTTTCGGAAGCTTTCTGGTCATTAAAATTCTTTTTTAGAGGTGTATTTAATGTAAAAACTCATCGGCACCAGGTTCGCTTTGGCCAGGATGTAGAACAGGAAACGGAAGCGCTCGAATCGCTGCTTGTAGGTTTTGTAATCCCGGAACGTTTTATTCGGTTGATTCATTACCTCATCAAATTGTTCGCGAGTCCAACCCATTCTCTTCAGGAAATACTCATAAAGATCATCTTCCAGGTAAGGTGCGGTCGTATAGCTTTGAATGGCATCCTCCCTTTTCATGAAACCACTTCTAACGGAAGCTGACAGGCTGTTGTTCCGCTGATCGATGTCGAACCTTAAAGGCATGTAATAGCTTTGCCAGAATGCCGTCATCCTGTTCTCCAGGTGGTGTCCGCCATAATATTTCCAGCCGTATTTTTCCTCAAGCATGGCCCGGGCATCTTCCTTATTGTACTTGATGTACCAGAATGGCCTGATCTTCTTGATCCGCTTGAATGCCACCCACTTCAAAAAGGAATAAAAATCCATGAGCGGATAGGTTTTAATTTTGTGAGAGCCGAATTTCTTCTGAACGGTTTTGATGTAACCGCCATCAATGTAATTATAACCTAAAGGTGATACTCCTTCCGTTTTGTAAGAATGTCCTTCCAGGATATATTTAACACCATACTTATTGGCCACCCGGTACAAAACCTCTGCCAGGGCCAGATCAGTAGGGCTATCCAGGTCGGGAACACCCGCCTTAATGAACGATTTGAAGATGTCATCCATTTCCTTGTTGTTCACCACATAGGTGTACAGGTCAACCCCGATTTTTTCCAACACTTTGGTGATGTTCTGGGTCGCTATTTCGGTATTCCAGGTGTTGTCGTAGTGAACAGCCAGCGGCCGGAGTCCCAGTTCCACTGCCTTAATTACCATATAGGATGAATCGGTTCCCCCGCTTACCCCGATCACACAATCGTACTTTTTACCCTTCCCTTTGATTTTGATCTCCTCAACGATTCTCAAAAACTCCTGCTCGCCTTCATCGGTTCCGGCCTTGAAAATGGCGTCGATGTCATCGATCATTTTGCAGTAATTACAAACACCGTTCTCATCAAATTCAATGCTGGGAACATATTCATCATAAACACAGCGACTACAGAATGTGGCGTTCGCTTCCAGTAACCTGACCCCTCGTGGTATGTAATTGTTTTTATCTAGTTTTTGCATTCGGCTATACGTTATATACAAAGTTCTTCAATAATGCCATCCCGTATTTATGGCTTTTCTCCGGATGGAATTGCACCCCGTAAATATTATCCCTGCTGATGCCGGAAGTAAAATCCAGCCCCCCATAGTTCGTTTTGAGCATCTCATCCTGCTTTTGGTTGCAGCTCACGTAGTAAGAATGGACAAAATAATACCTGGAGTCTTCTGCTAATCCTGCTGTAACAGGAGTATTTTTAACCGGATCGGCATAATTCCACCCCATGTGAGGGATTTTGTATCCTCTATCCAGCTCAAACTTTCTGGTCTCCGCATCAAACCAGCCCAATCCGTCGAGCTGCCCCTCATCACTGCGTTTGGTCATGAGTTGCATACCCAAACAAATCCCCATGCAGGGCACTTTTTCATCCAGCACTTTCTGATTGAGCAGCGGGATCAATCCACTGTTATTAAGGCAGGTCATTCCCTTATCAAAGGCGCCTACTCCCGGTAAGATCAACTTGGTTGCTTTCTCGATTACCTGCTTGTCGCCACTGAACACTCCCTGGACTCCAATTTTCTTAAGCATATTTTGTATGGAACCGATATTTCCGATACCATAGTCAATAATCACAAGCATAATTCACTTTTCTAGCCAATAAAAGTAAGAAGTATATTCTTATCTTCGTGCAAACAAAATTACAAATGCCGAAAAAAAAGCTAAAACTCTTTCATGGTCCATACAACGCTTCCGGAATTGCCGGTTTCATGTCGATGTACCAGGAAGAACGAGGCTTGAAATCCGACTGCATCGTGTACAATGGCCGGGCAATTTTTGACAATCATCAAACGAACTACCGCACCAAGGATAAAAGTATGGTTGCTAAGTTTTTTATTGCCCTGAAACTGTTTTTTCATTGCATTACGCACTACAACACTTTTCACATTTACCGGGGACAATCTTTTTTCATCTTAGGGTTGGATCTTCCGCTTCTTAAACTCTTCGGGAAAAAAATTCTGATGATTTATACCGGAACCGATACGCGACTGCTCAAGGACGTGGAGGAAAAGCGAAATCCGTATTCGGGCTTATTCCAATTCTCTTTCAGCCCGGAGACCAAATGGCCCAAAAACCCGATTTTGAGACGCTTCAAAGAGTTCTTTGTGTTTCGGTACAACCACCCCAAATTCGACAACCGGAAGAAGCAACTCATGCGCTGGAACAACCTGTGGGTCGATAAAGTCTTTGCAATCCGAGGAAACTACGCCAATGCCGCTTACATCATGAATCCGGCAAAGATCATTAAAGACATCAACATCAACAACATCGGTGTGGGTAAACTGGACAACATCAAATCTCCGGATTTGGTCAGTACGAAAGACATTCCGGTGCTGGTTCATGCCACAACCAACCGGGATGTTTGCGGCACCAAATACATCATTGAAGCAGTCGACCAACTGAAACGGGAAGGCCTCCATTTTGAGTTCCTCATCGTGGAAAACACGCCCTATCAGGAAGCGAAGGACATCTATGAAAACAAGGCCGACGTCATTATCGATCAGATGATCGTGGGTGATTTCGGAACTTTCTGCATCGAAGGAATGATCTACGGAAAACCCGTGGTTTGTTATTTGATGGACGATCTGGTTCAAAACCATTACCCCGATTGCCCGATTGTGAATGCCAACATCGACAACCTCGCTGAAAAACTGAAGGGACTGATCGAAAACAAACAGCTACGCATTGATCTGGGCAAAGCCGGGATCAACTATGTGAAAACCAATTTCGATGCGAATGTGATTTGTGATCAAATGATGGATGTGTACCGGGAAATCTGGAAATGTGATGACGTGATCTAATGATCGAGTTCGTAGCCGAACGCCAGGATATAATCCCGGAAACGGATATTGATATCGGCCAACACCTTTTCCGACAGCGTTTCCTTGTAATTACCATACCCTCCTTTCCTGAAATGACTTTTTGGAATACTAACGTCGGCTTCTTTTCCTGATTTTGCTAATTTTTTCAGTTCATTTTCCCGAATGGCGGCAGCTATTTTTTCCTGATCAACAGACAAACCCAGTTTCCTGAACATCAGGTTCAGTTCCTTTTCGGGATCATCCCACAATCGTTCATATTTCACTACGGGAAGACCTTTATTGATGAATGTTTGAGCATGATTGAACCAGTCGTAACGTGGCACGATGATGTTCAGAAAATACTCGAAATAAAAATCATCGATGTGTTCGTAGTGGCAAAACGGATCGGTATACGGCCGGTGGTATTCTTCGGTTTTGGAGTAATGGTAATAGGAAACCACCATATCCCGGATATCCCTCATCAGGTAAACACCACGGGCAAAATCCTTCCGGTACAGGTACGATCGGTTAAAAGGGGTATGCGTCATGGCCACTCCCCGCTTTCCTTTATCCTTTATATTGATCTTATCCATATCCAGACTCTCGGCGATCAGGTTCTGTAACCAGACGTTCCCCGATTTGGGGAGCCCGACAACAATGATCTTTGCACGGGAAAATTTAGACAAGGGCTTGGTGAATCCCTTGCTGTAGAACTGACTATCGTCTTTAAAGATCGAATAATTGTTCTTGTAGGGGTATAAATATCGCCCAACCCCTGGCAAATTTCCGATTATCGTTCGCAGCTTCAGACTCATAATTGAGGAACTAAATTAACTTAATTTTTATAATTACCGAATTTTACGTCCTGCAGGGTTGTTATCCAGGCCAGATAGCGTTCAAATTCCCGGTCATTGCCGAAGGTTTTCGGGTGACCGATCATTACCAACGGAACATTACCGGGATGATTCCTGTATCGACGAATCGCTTTTTTGGTGATGAATTGCATTTCCTGAAACGAAACCCCGTCGCTGTTATTCAGCATCTTTACCTGTCCCTCGAAGGAGCCGAAGAATTTATCGATAAACGACTTGGTATAGCGGCTGTCGGAAACCGCCTCACAACCCACCGGTTTTTGTGGAATATTCCGCATCGCTTTGATCAGGTTAAACCGAAAAACCTGCCAACCCGGAATGTGGGTGGTAAAAATCGGATATTCGGTGATCGTTCCTTCCGGATCATCCTGTGTGACTTGCCCGGAAATCTTCCAAAAAGGCAGGTTCGGGGCTTGCGTAAAATCATACACGGTGCGGCCGTCAAAATAAATTTTTCCCGGGGCAACGGTCGATTCAATCCTGAACCCTAAATTTTTCATCACCCTCAACACTTCTTCTTCGGGTTGGATGCACCAGGCTCCTGCACGGAACACATCACAGGCATAATTCGGATCAACAGGTCTCAACATACTTTCCAGGGTGGCTTTCCCCTCACGAAACAGTTTTTCCAACGACCATCCGGCCAGTCTCTCCACTTCGGGTAAACGCCAGTAAGCTTCATTGAGATGCCATTTCCCGTTCTCAAATTGAGCATCCAACCATTGCGGATGAAAATGCAGCTGCACATCGTGCCCTCTCCGGACAGCATCTTTCAGTTGCTGTTCGATTTTAGCCGCTTCATCCTCCGCGAGTTGTCCACTGCCATAAGCCTGCTGAAAAGCCCAGTATTCGCAGACGTCCACAAAAAGGCAGATACTCCCTCCCTGTGCCTCGGCCAGTTTCATCATGCGCTCAGTCGGAGCGATCATGCAGTGATCCGCACACCCGGAACCATTTCCGAATATCTCGTAATCTGCCGTTATGATCAATTGCAGTTTCGCCATTATTTCAACGCATCTTTATCGTGTTTATACCGGTAGGCTATTGATGCCAACCGGATCGGCAATGACAGAATCTGCTTTTGAAACCACATCCCTTTCGTGCTGAGTTCGTATCCTAAATCGATCATTAACTGCTCAATTCCTCCTTCAATTTTAGCAACTTGTGTCGGTGATAGTTCCGCTTTCCATTTCTGGGTATTCCCTTTCATCACCGGCTTGAATACGTTTTCCTTCCAGGCTTTCTCATCACCAAAAACAAGTTCATCCGATTTCTGGTGGTAATTCATCATTTCCGGGGTATAATTGACCCCAAGAGCCGTACAAATACGCTGTAATTCTCCTTCCGGATCTTCCAGAAGATGCTCGTAAAACACTTCGATATAGCGCTCTCCGAAACAGGTTTTCCCATCATGCAATGCTTTTTTGATGTGGGATTGGTATTCGGAAACATGCTTAAAAAATGGCGTGTGTTTTCCCCAATCGGATTTCATGCGCGATAAGATCACATCCCGGGGATCACGAATGATGTGAATCAGGTAAGCATCGGGGAAAGCCTTCTTAATGTGAGGAATGAAGGGCGCATTCATCGGATCTTTGTCGCCGAAATGGGGTTTGCCGTAACGTGCAATGTAGGCACTGAAAAGGGTATGAAAGAAATTGATCACGCATCCGGAACAGGTTATGGTCGTTTGATCCAGCAGGGGTTTCCAATCCAAATCCAGGCGGGCAATATCCTTATCCTGCTCCAGCTTTTGCGCAAGGTTTTCGTTATTAAATTTTATTTTTCCGGTTAAGCTGGGAACCAGATAATTCTTCACGAAATGGGTTTCCGGAGTAAAACAGATTTCCGGATGAGCATGGAGCATGCTTTGCAACAAGGTTGTTCCCGAACGCCCGACTCCTGTTAAGAATATTGATTTATCCATAGCATAACCACTAGAAGACACCTTCCAAAGGTAAGCATAATCATTTAGTCAATGCTCGTATAAACAATTAGCGAATAAGATTAATTGCACCGGTCTTAATATAGTGCTCATTATCGAACGAAACGACCTCCGCTCTGTAGACATATACACCTAGCGGAACCATCTTCCCTTTATAAACCCCATCCCATCCCTGGGTAATGTCTTTAGTCTCAAACAAAAGCTCTCCCCATCGGTTAAAGATCATGGCCTCAAACGATTTGTAACCGGTTGCATAAAATTTAAAATAATCGTTTACTCCATTTCCATCCGGTGTAAATGCATTGGGAACATAAAATGTAATCTCCAGCTTGTTTATCTCCACCAGAACGGTATCCCATCCCTTACAACCATCGAGATAACCTGTTACCAGATACGCTGTTGTTTGCAAGGGCGCGGCTATTGGATTTGGACAAGTTGTGCAGCTGAGGCCATCGGGGGGTGACCACAGGTAAGAAGTACCTCCTGTGGCATAAAGCTGAACTATTGTACCCGGATCTATTGCCGTATCCGGATAAGCAATGATATCCGGTACAGGTTTCACAATCAGGGTCGTATAAAGGATACTATCGCAACCAAAACCGGTTTGGTATTGATCCTGATAAACGCCCGGTAGTGTTTGATAAGCGTTTTGCAGAAATACGGATTCACCTTCACACACCTCAACGATTACGGAATCCTCAACATGCTGCTTCATTATGATTTCGGTTAGCAGGATGCTGTCACAACCGTGGATGGTTTGCAACGTATCGGCGTAGATACCCGCCGTGAATTGGTATGCTCCTGCAAGAAAAACACTGTCTCCCTGGCACAGGTACTGCAGATCATTGACAGCATAGTTCGGATATACCGTCAATTGAAAAGTAGCCGAATCCACACAGTTAGAGTCGTTGGCAACAACAAGCGTAACCTGGTATGTTCCCGGATTTGAATAAGTATGGGTTGTATTCTGAACTCCTCCCGCACTGTTCCCGTCGCCGAAATACCACTTCCAATCCACAATGGTGGCATTACTGTCTGTAGATAAATCAGTAAACGACGCCAGATTTCCCAAACAGGTATTCATAAAAGTGAAATTGGCCACCAAATGACAGGCAGTAACCGGGGTGTCGATACACAAGGTTGTTGAAGGGAACGTAACCGAACTGATCACAGAATTGGTTGCTACTACGGTTCCTCCCGTACCTACCTGAGGTACAATAGGTGTTACAACAACTGCGGGGGACGATTCGTTAAATGTGATATTGGTTTCATGGCAAAAACTTTCGCTGCAGGAATTCGTTTTTATGATGTAAATATCTTTGCCCCCCATACCAAAACTGGTTGTGGAGCCAACCAGCATCATTGAAGAATTGGAAGCAACTACCAGAGGTTCTCCCCAAAAAGCAAGCTCATCCCCCGAAGCGCCGCCATAAGCCTTCATGCCCAACAAATTACCTGATTGATTGATCCGAAGGATGACATGATCATCAGATCCGAACCCAGAACTATTGGTTACCGCCGATATCAAAATCGCTGCATTTGAATTCTCCTGAACATTTACGGCACGATCCTCAGCTAGTCCGGCATACACCTTCGACCAAATAACATTCCCCTGCACATCGGTTTTGACCGCATAAATGCTCTTTGGTCCGGTTCCGTAACTCTGCGTATAGCCAACAGATACGATATTACCATCGGACAACAATAAAGTCGACTCAAAAATATCCCGATTTGTACCGCCATAAGATCTGGTCCAATTCACAACTCCGTTCTGGTCGATACTTAACAACATTCCATCGTCGGAACCTGCTCCGTATGTTTCTGTTGAACCGCAGATCACAAAATTGTTTGGTGAAATTTCGATGATAGAAGTAGCGTGTTCTGTAATGGATCCGCCATAGGTTTTTGTCCAGATCAGGTTTCCTGCGGCACTAAATTTAACCACAAAGAAATCCGAATTTCCAGCCCCGTATGAGTTGGTTGTTCCAATAAGCATAAATTCACCGGCCTGTGTTTCCAGCACATCCCGGTAGTAGTCGTGTCCGTTTCCGGTAATCCTGCTCTCCCATTGTATTGTTCCGGCATTACTGAGTTTAACCAGGTAGGGATCTCTGGCAATGGAACCGAAACCGGTTGTTTGCCCGACAATTAAATAACCCAAATCGGAAGTCTGTTCCACACTGATGCTCCATCCGTCATCCACACCCGAAGATCCTATTACTTTGGTCCACTGATTATTCCCTCCGGCATCCAGTTTCATGGCAAACCAATCGACATTTCCGGCACCGTAACTACTGGTTTCTCCAACAACAATGAACCCTCCGTCGGCAGTCTGTTTTACCGAATGAGCCTGCTCGTTACCCGTATTTCCGTATACTTTTTGAAAGGTAGCTACAGCTCCCTGGCTACACTGGGAATGGGCTGACATTGACCCCAAGAAAAAAAGGAAAGAAAGAAGATAATATTTCAGAAACCATTTCACGCTTGATGCACGTAAGAGGCTGCAAGATACTAAATTCAAGTGTTATTAAGGGTTGTATACCCTTGTATCAACCTGAAAACTTATTGAGTGGTCGTGTTTTTTGCACGAACGGTTGTTTTATAAATTCACCATCAACAACCTGTACATCGCCACCATCGATTCGATGTCTTTCTTATGGACTTTCTCATTAGGCATGTGTACGTGATCCTCCGGTGCACCGATAAAACACCAGTCGATGGGATATGATGATCGTTGCAAGCCATTCCCATCACTTCCTCCGGCACTTTCCACTTCCAGCTGATACGGAATATCACTCGCATTTGCGATCTCCAGTATCCGATTCAAATAGGTCCTTCTCGGGATTCCGGAATCGCGCATGGATATGGCCACTCCTTTTCCATGTTTCACACCTTCGGTCACCCAGGTGATGTCGGAGATCAATGCCTGTTTCACCCCGTAATGTTCATACAGATAGCCCCCCAGATAACCGACCGTTCCGCCACCATGTTCTTCCCAACTGGAAAAAACGATGGCTCCGTTCTCCAATGTTTCGGCAACCTGTAAGGCGTTCCAAACACCTAACCGGTTATCCATGTAGCAACACTGTACGTAATCTTTGGTTTCCTTGAACTCCGGTTTGTAAGTGAGCGTGGTTGCCCGGTCGACTTCCCGTTTAAACTTTAAAGAATAAGTCAGAAATTCATGTTCATCCATGTTCGTTTCCAGTGTGCCATCAATCTTCCCTTTACGGTCTTCCCCTACCAGTTTTGCACCCTTTTTAGCTGCCGGTCCGCCGATTTTGATCAGGTTGTTTTTGTACCCTACGGTGTAACCAATGGAATCCATATGGGCATAAATAGCCGTTCGGGGCTTGCCGAACACCAGGATGATGTTATCTTGGAAACCTTCCCCGTAAATCACTTTAGGCTTTACTTTCCACTTGGTCTGATTTTTCTTGATGTAGGCCAACAGAAATTCGGTCATGGCATACTCACTCCCCGAAGGAGCATGGATTTCACAAAGCTGTTTTAAAAGTTCCATGGGCTAAAATTAAAAAAGCTGTCTATTCTTCGATCAACTCAGAATGACAGCCTTTGCTGTAGTTTTTAACTATTTTTAATTATTCAGCATCACCGGCATCACGAGCATCAGAATTTCTTCTGCGTCGTCGGTTTTCTCACACGGCGTAAGGATTCCCGCACGGTTTGGAGCCGACATGGCAATGCTCACTTCATCAGACTCCAGGTTGGAAAGCATCTCGATCAGGAAACGGGAGTTGAATCCGATCTCCATGTCTTCACCTTCGTACTGACAGGTTAGACGTTCGTTGGCTTCGTTGGCGAAATCAAGGTCTTCGGCCGAGATATGCAGCTCGCTTCCGGACATTTTCAATCGAACCTGGTGGGTTGTTTTGTTACTGAAAATTGAAATCCGTTTCACGGAGTTCAACAACTGATTTCTTCCGATGGTCAGTTTATTCGGGTTCTCCGTTGGGATTACTGCGTTGTAATTCGGGTATTTTCCATCAATCAAACGGGCAATCATTTTGGTTGATCCGAATACGAACATCGCGTTGGTGTCGTTGTACTCGATCGTAACTTCATCGCCTACACTCCCCAAAACACTCTTTAACAGGTTTAATGGTTTTTTTGGCAGAATAAAGGCCGCTCCTTTATCCGCTTTCAGATCAACACGGGTATATTTCACCAGTTTGTGCGCATCAGTTGCCACAAACGTTACATTATCATTATTGATCTCGAAGAAAACACCGGACATAACCGGTCTTAGCTCATCATTACCGGTCGCAAACAAGGTCTTGTTCACGGCATTCGCCAACACGGATCCTTCAACCGTAATGGAATCCGGAGATTCCAGCTTCGGTGTTTTAGGGAATTCCGAAACATCGTGCCCGGTCAATTTATATTTTCCTTCTCCGGTAGAAATCTCGATTCCGAAATTCTCTTTATCGATCGTAAAAGTCAAAGGCTGATCAGGGAAGGTCTTCAGGGTATCCATCAACAATTTGGCAGGCATCGCGATATCACCATCTTCCTTGGCTTCGATCGAGATTTTAGTAACCATGGTCGTTTCCAGATCAGAAGCCGTAATCATCAATTCCCCTTTCTTGATCTGAAACAAAAAATCATCCAAAATCGGAAGGGTGTTACTGGCATTCAAGACACCACCTATCAACTGTAATTTCTTTAGTAAAACTTCACTAGATACTATGAATTTCATACGTCTGTTTTTTATTATCCTGATTTGTAAGGACAACAAATGTAATCGATTTCATAAGGTTGAGGGGGCTAACTTTTCATAAATTATCAACAGTTGTTGATATTGAAATCAGGCCACTTTTATCGCTCCTTTTACCTTCTGATCGGTGAGTGCCAGATCGATCACTTCCAGCATATTTTTCACATAATGAAAGGTTAATCCTTTCAGGTAATCGGGCTTGATATCCTCGATGTCTTTCCGGTTGTCTTCAGACAAAATAACCTCTTTGATCTCAGCCCTTTTGGCAGCCAGAATTTTCTCCTTAATTCCACCCACCGGAAGCACTCTTCCACGAAGCGTAATCTCACCGGTCATGGCCAGTTTGTTCTTTACTTTCTTCTGAGTAAATACCGAAGCCAACGATGTCAGCATGGTGGTCCCGGCCGAAGGACCGTCTTTCGGTGTAGCTCCTTCGGGCACGTGAATGTGCACGTCCCACTTATCGAATACGCCCGGTTCAAGACCAAGCAAATCCGAATGGGATTTCAGGTAAGCCAGGGCAATCACGGCGGATTCTTTCATCACGTCACCCAGATTTCCCGTTAAGGTTAGCTTGCCTTTTCCTTTGCTGATGCTGCTCTCGATGAAGAGAATGTCTCCGCCCACAGCAGTCCAGGCAAGCCCGGTAACCACTCCGGCCACATCATTCCCCTGGTATTTGTCTTTCGAATGACCCGGGCCCAAGATCTTCACCAGATCATCTACGCCAGGCTGAGGGGTATCCAGTTCTTCCATGGCAATTTGCTTGGCCTTGTTCCGGACCAGCTTAGCCAGTTTCTTCTCCAGCAACCGGACACCCGATTCGCGGGTATAATCGGTAATGATCTTTTCAATGACCTTTTTCCCCAGCTTCAGATCGGTGTTCTTCAAGCCGTGGTTTTTGAGCAATTTAGGCAGCAAATGCCTGTTGGCAATCTCAATTTTCTCTTCCACGGTGTAACCGTTGATCTCAATGATCTCCATCCGGTCGCGCAAAGCCGGCTGAATGGTAGAGAGGGAGTTCGCCGTAGCAATAAACAACACCTTGGAAAGGTCGTAGTCCACTTCCAGGAAGTTATCGTAAAAATGTTCGTTTTGTTCGGGATCCAGGACTTCCAGCAGAGCGGAAGACGGATCGCCCTGGAAGCTGTTACCGAGCTTGTCGATCTCATCCAGCACAAACACGGGATTCGAAGAATCCGCTTTCTTGATGTTCTGGATCACCCGGCCGGGCATGGCTCCGATGTAGGTTTTCCGGTGACCTCTTACTTCGGCTTCATCACGTAAGCCTCCTAACGACATGCGTACATATTTCCTGCCCAAAGCATCCGCTATGGATTTTCCCAGGGAGGTTTTCCCCACACCCGGAGGACCATACAAGCACAAGATCGGCGATTTCATGTCGCCTTTCAATTTGAGTACCGCGAGGTACTCCATGATGCGCTCTTTTACTTTCTCTAAACCGAAATGGTCGCGATCCAGGATTCTCTGCGCCCTTTTCAGGTCAAAATTATCTTTGGTTGTTTCGTTCCAGGGTAATTCTACCAGGGTTTCCAGGTAGTTCAATTGAACGGAATATTCGGCAGCCTGCGGATTGAGCCGCTGGAATTTGAGCAGTTCTTTATCAAACCGTTTAGCGATGGCTTTAGGCCATTTTTTCTTCTTGGCTTTCTTAACGAACTCTTCCACTTCCTGCTGCTGCGGATCTCCTCCCAGCTCTTCCTGAATCTGCTTGATTTGCTGATTGAGGAAGTATTCCCGTTGCTGACGATCGAGATCGCTTCTTACCTTGGACTGGATGTCATTTTTCAACTCGAGCAACTGGAGTTCGTTCGTGAGGTGTTCCAGCAGGCTGGTAGCCCGCTCGATCAGTTCCGGAGTTTCCAGTAAAGCCTGCTTGTTTTCCACGTCGGCTTTCATGTTAGACGCAATGAAATTGATGAGGAAAGTCGGGCTTTCAATATTTTTAATCGCAAAAGTCGCTTCGGTCGGAATAGTTGGTGATTGCTCGATAATCTGGGACGCCAGGTCTTTGATGGAGCTTACCAGCGCATCAAAACTCTTCCCGGCCGGTTTGATCACCTGATCGAAAGCTTCGATCTTAGCCTTCAGGTAGGGCTCCTGCTGGGTTACCCGCTTAATCCGAAAACGCTTTTTTCCCTGAATGATCACCGTTGTATTGCCATCGGGCATGCGCAACATTTTAAGGATGTAAGCAATGGTCCCCACCTTGTAAAGATCATGTTCTTCCGGATCCTCAACACTATCGTTCATCTGAGCCACCACCCCGAGGGTTTTGTTCCCCTTGTGTGCTTCCTTGATCAACTTAATGGATTTATCCCGGCCTACGGTGATCGGTATAACCACCCCCGGAAACAATACCGTGTTTCTAAGCGGCAAGATGGGCAACTCATCAGGAGTTTCTTCAGCATTGATCTGTTCCTCATCGTCGGACGACAACAACGGAATGAATTCCGCGTCTTCATCCAGCGGATTACCAATCAACAAATTATCAAAATCAAAATTATCTTTCATCACGTTTATTTAGGTCAATATGACAGGTTTTGTCACCAAATATGACAAAATCCTTCAGTCACCTTCCTGTTCAATACTTATGCCACAATGGAATAACTGAAATTTTGGCGGAATTATTGGCGAAACTGAGCTGTTTGCTGGTAAATACTCGTTAAAATGGCTCTGTCTTCGTCTTCCAGATGCATGCCTCGCCGTTCCATAACACGGGCAGCCACGTCGAACATTTTATTCAGATCATAATCCTGGAAACCTGCCGATCCGCCCCAGCTGAACGAAGGCACATGTTTGGGCGGGAATCCGCTATCGAATACATTGGCGGAAACCCCAACGGTTGTTCCGGTATTGAACATGGTATTGATCCCACACTTTGAGTGGTCGCCCATGAGCAATCCGCAAAACTGCAGGCCACTGTTTACCAGTTGGTGTTTTGAGAAATCCCAGATCTTCACTTCACCGTAGTTGTTTTTCAGGTTCGAGGTATTGGTATCGGCTCCCAGGTTGCACCAGCTGCCGATTACCGAATTTCCGATAAAGCCGTCGTGCCCCTTGTTCGAAAAATCCTGAACCACGCAGTTCGTAACCTCCCCTCCGATTTTGGAATGCATTCCGATGGTGGTTGGTCCGTAGAGTTTTGCTCCCATTTTCAGTGCGGCACCTTCACAGAGTGCCAGTCCGCCGCGAACCAGGGAACCTTCCATTACTTCGGCGTTTTTTCCGATGTAGATGGCTCCCGTTGTAGCGTTGAGCACGGCAGCTTCGACCCGGGCTCCTGCTTCGAGGAAGATCCGGTTGCCGATTACGGTATTCGTTGAAGAAATCGGTTCTGATTTTCTTCCTTCGGTGAGCAAGTCAAAATCATCCTCGATCGCTTGTCCGTTATGGATAAAAAAATCAGTTAGTTTTTTCAATTCGATGCCGATCAGGCTTTCATTGGTATCTTTGATGTAATACGATTGTTCGTTAAACTGTTTCCAGGTACACTTTGCTGCAACGAGGCTACCGTTGTAGAATAATGCCTCATCGGCAATCAGGTTACTGATCACAAAGTCGGTTAACCGTTTTCCCGGCAAAAAACGGCTGTTCACAAACAAGTTAATGTCATCCACCTTTGCGGGATACTTCTTGCTCAGGTAGTCTTCAACCAGGTAACTCACCGAAGGTGTAACCCCTTTTTTATCAAAGTAAGCGAGCCATTTTTCTTCAATGGTTAAAATTCCGATTCTTAGTTTAGGCAGCGGCCTGGTATAGGTAAGCGGAAGAAAAGCAGAACGATTGTCGTTAAAAAAAATGAGGTTCATGGTTGAGTGCTTTATCTGGACTAAAATAAAAAAGTCCCGACAGAAAGCGGGACTTTTTAATAAATATTATGAAATAATTATTTCTTCGTGTGTTTCGCGTAACGGCTTTTGAATTTATCAATTCTACCGGCAGTATCCACCAACTGCATTTTACCGGTGTAAAACGGATGCGATTTGTGTGAAATCTCCAATTTGATCAATGGATATTCGTTTCCATCTTCCCACTTAATTGTTTCACTGGAATTAGCTGTTGACTTGCTCATGAACGTGTAATCGTTACTCATGTCTTTAAAAACAACTAACCTGTAATTCTCTGGGTGTGTATCTTTTTTCATCGTTCTTTAGTTTTCTATATCCTTAAAAAGCGGACGCAAATGTAAACATTTTTAATAAATAAACTAATAGTCTCAAATTTTTCTTTTTTAGGGTCTGATGAATAATCCCTATCTTCGCGCCATATTTTAGACTAGAAAGCGAAGCATGAGTACGACTGTTTGCATGTTTGTTTACAACAATTGTACTACTGATGCAAGGGTTCTTAAAGAGGCGGCATCATTAGTTAAAGGTGGGTATCAGGTACGGATCATTGCCGTTATGGACAATGGTGTTCAGCCTTATGAAGTAAGGGATGGCATCGAAATATTTCGTGTGATTAAAAACCCATTGCATTACCGAATCTTCAATGGTGATCTGTTTTTTGACTTGTTCAAACCAAAGCAGAAAGACATCATTAAAAAATTACGTGCCAACTATCTAAAACAAAGTGACCAGAGCGGAGCCTCAAAAACCGCTTCAAACAAGAAAAAATCACTCCGAAAGCAGCCTCTGCCTGAATTGTTGGCTTCTTTTAAATCGGACCTGAAAAGCAACCCTGGTCAACTGATCCTGTATAAGTGGTTATTTTACTTTTTCATTTTTCTGTCGCGTCTGTTTCGCCTGATATTTCTGATGCCTTTGAAAAGCATCTTTATGGTTGTACACAAACCCCTCTGTTTTTACGATTTTTATAAAAGGAGCCTGATCTTAAATAAGGAAGAACCTTCCGACATCTACCACGGCCATGATCTGCACACGGTACCGACAGCCTATCGCACAGCCAAGCTAACCAATTCCAAAGTGGTTTATGATGCGCATGAGCTTTACACGGAAATGAGTGGACTAAAACCGGTAGAACGAAAATTCTACACCCGTTTTGAGCGAAAATATGCCCCTAAGGTGGATGCCCTGATCACGGTTAATGAATCGATTGCCAACGAATTGGTTGAACGGTATAAACTAAATCGAAAACCGGATATTATCTACAATTGTCCCGAAGTAAACGACAACATTGTAACCACCAAAAATGATGAGTTACGTGAACGGTTGAACCTATCTCCGGAAACCAAAATCGTTTTGTATCAAGGCGGATTCACCATTAATCGCGGTTTATATAAGCTGATACAGGCTGCTCAGTACATTAATGACAATGCAAAAGTGGTTTATATGGGATGGGGTAAAATCGAAGATGACCTGAAAGCTGAAGTGGCTAAATACAACCTGCAAGACAAAGTACTGTTCACTCCCGGAGTTCCTCAAAAAGAACTTTTAAACAATTCAAAGTCTGCCCAGGTAGGAGTAATTCCTTATCAATTTGTGGGATTGAATAATTACTATACCAGTCCGAACAAACTCTTCGAATACATCAATGCCAACGTACCAATTGCGGGTAGTGACTTTCCGGAATTAAAACGCGTTATCAACAAGTACACCATCGGCGAAACCTTTGATCCGGAAGACCCGAAATCGATAGCTGCTGCGATCAATAAGATACTTGACAATGAGAACTACTACCTCCAGTTAAAGGAAAACACTAAATTTGCAGCGAAAGACTTTACTTGGGATAAAGAAGAAGAAAAGCTCTTAGCAATATACGACCGCATCACAAATGGGTAAAATCAACGAAGAATTAAAACAGCTTTTCAGCAAAAAGGATCTGATCAGGTATTTTGTCGGATCCGAGTTGAAAGCGTTGTATAAAAACAAGCTTCTCGGCTTTGCCTGGGCTGTTTTGGATCCGTTGTTTGTTATGCTGGTGTATGTGGTGTTGGTTGCCGTAATTTTTAAACGGGGCGGAGAGCAGTTCCCCATTTTGTTATTCAGTTCCTTATTGCCCTGGCGTTGGTTCACATACAGTGTAAGCTCATCGGTTAAAACATTCATCTCGAACGCCTCGTTAATTCAAACTGTAAAATTTCCATTAACCATATTCCCTATAAATTCGGTTTTGATCGGCTGTTTCAACTATGTGCTGGGGGTTTTGGTTCTCTTACCGATGCTGTTCGTTTTCCATGCCAACATATCG
>JAGQZT010000077.1 GCA_020435335.1 Flavobacteriales bacterium
GGGTTGGGCTGTTCGCCCATTAAAGTGGCACGCGAGCTGGGTTCAGAACGTCGTGAGACAGTTCGGCCCCTATTTGTTGTGGGCGTTGGAAATTTGAGAGGAGCTGACTCTAGTACGAGAGGACCGAGTTGGACGAACCTCTGGTCTATCTGTTGTGACGCCAGTTGCATTGCAGAGTAGCTACGTTCGGACTGGATAAGTACTGAAAGCATATAAGTACGAAGCCAACCTCAAGATGAGATTTCCCTTAAGGGTCGTTAAAGATGATGACGTTGATAGGTTGCAAGTGTAAAGGCAGTGATGTCAAAGCTGAGCAATACTAATTACCCGTGAGCTTTCTAACTCTACAATAAATTTTATTCCTAATTTCTTTCGATGTATGTCATAAAATATTAATGATTTATGGTGACTATTGCGATGGGGATCACCTCTTCCCATTCCGAACAGAGAAGTTAAGCCCATTAGCGCAGATGGTACTAGGGTAACACCTGGGAGAGTATGTCGTCGCCAATTTTAATTAAGCCCCTTTCTTTAGATTGGGGCTTTTTTATTTTTCTTACTTTCGTTCTGCCTTGAACAAGTTAACGTACATACTACCCTTCTTTTTTCTTGTACTCAGCCTCCGGAGTCATTCCCAGACAGCCGATTCGCTTCAGATTGTCAACAATAAATTCGATTCCATCCTGAAAACCGATGCCTTAAGTAGCAGCCGTTTGTTCTATAAACATCAGCAGGATATGCTACTCAATAACCTTGGCCCGTTCGGTTCCCGTTATTATTATCCGTCCGCCTGGTTCTTATGGGAGCAGGATATGGTACATGATGTTGATCTTACTGAGTTGGAATTCAAAGGATTAGCAGGAGTAAAACCTTTTACCAATATCACGTATGTCAATGCCAGCCGCAAGGAACAGCTCTTTAAAATCCAACACCTCCAGCATTTTGGAAAACAACTTTTCTTCACCATCAACCTGAATAAGGTAAGTGCCCCCGGGGCCTATATCAATCAGGAGGCAAACAACACCTTTTTTAAAAGTAATCTCGATTTTCACACCAAAAAGAAGAATTACCACGCATTGATCTCTGCTGAAATCCAGCGTGATTTCTATGAGGAAAATGGCGGATTGGCCAATCCGGAGGATTATGAAGCCAACCGGTTTGATGATGCGCGTAATTATTCCGTTAATTTATTATCCAGCAATTCTTTTGTGAAACGTTATCGCTATGAGTTAGCCCAGGAACTGGATATTGTCGGGTTTGGTCCGGATTCGGTCACGAAGAGTAATAAGGTTTATTTGGGCCATAAATTCGCTTATCAAACCAGGTCAAGGGTCTTTTACGATAATGATCCAACATCCTCTATCTACCGGATGAATTACCTGGATTCGTCAAAAATTATGGACTTATTGGCGTTAGATTCGTTAGTTACCGTTGAAGATTCGACCCGATTTAATTACCTCAGTTTTGTAGAATCTCAACCAAGCATTGATTCGATGTTTTCCGGTACCTTGAGTAATACGGCCACGTTAGGGTTTAAATCGAGGGAAAACCGATTGGAATTCCTGTTTGTTAATGAGCAGCAGCAATATGTTCAAGGAATGCAGCTCGATACGATCTGGCGGGGAATTGATACGACTTACAGCAATAATTTTGTGGGGTCCAACCTTGAGTTCAAAAAGAAGCATATGCAGGTTCAGGCCCTTTTTCAGATTGGGATTACAGGGTACAGGCAAGGAGACATAAAGGGAGAGCTTCATGCCGCAAGCCATTGGAAATCAATGTTTCTTAAACTGAAAGGCGGGTATTACCTCACGGAGCCCGACCTGAATTTTGTTAGGTATCAGTCCAACCATTTTGAATGGAACAATCCCGATTTGAAAAAACAAGCCGTTACGGCCCTGTCGGTTGATGCCGTTCAGACCAAATGGCAATTGGAGTTTCATGGCGATGTAAAAATGGTGGGGCAGGCTCTTTATTTCGATAGTTTATCACAGGCAGCTCAGCATCATCAAGCGCTTACCTTAACAACCCTGACACTGGCCAAAAACTATGAGTTGTGGAAATTTCACTTCCGGACAGCAGGAAGTTTCCAAATAACTTCCGATGAAATTCTCGCACCGTTGCCACAATTAATAGGAAGGCAAGTTATTTATTTCGAAGGGAGAATCTTTAAAAAAGCCCTGAAGATCCAGTTAGGGGCCGGAGCAACATTTACTTCCGATTACTATGGATATGCGTACTCACCTGCTTTATCGGAATTTTATGTGCAGGGGAATCAACGGTTAGGCAATTACCCTTCCATTGATTTATTCCTGAACACACACTTGAAACGGGCGCAAATCTTCCTGAAATGGGAACACTTTAATTCCGGGAACAGCAATTACAAATCGTATCTGGTTCCGGGTTATCCGAACTTGTCCAGATCCATGAAGTTTGGAATATCATGGAATTTGTTTGATTAAACCCTTTTTTGCACAACAATTTCCTACTTTTGAAGTTCATATTCGCTGCATGGAATACAACAAAGAGAAGCAATTACGATACGATACGGCTTACCTGAAAATGGCAATGGAATGGGCTAACCTGTCTCATTGTCAGCGTAAGAAGGTCGGCGCCCTGATCGTGAAAGACCGGATGATTATTTCCGACGGATATAACGGTACACCGACAGGTTATGATAATTCCTGTGAAGATGAAGAAGGCGACACGCTGTGGTATGTGTTACATGCGGAAGCCAATGCCTTGACGAAGATTGCCAGATCAAATCACAATGCTCATGGAGCTACATTGTACATTACACTTTCTCCGTGCAGGGAATGCAGTAAATTGATTTTGCAGGCCGGTATTGAACGCGTGGTCTACATCAACAGCTATAAAGATCAATCAGGAATCGAGTTTCTGAAGGCTTCGGGTATTCACCTTACACAAATCGATCTCTGATGAATAAAAATAAAGCACTGGTTTTCCTGTTGTTGCCGCTGATCATTGTCGGTTCGGTGGCCATTGGAATTGTTCTGGGGGGTATTCTTACACCTTCGGATGTGAACGATAAAAACATCCTGTTCCAGTCACAGCAGTATAGTAGCGCTGCCAAGCTGAATGAAATTCTGAACTACATCGTGGATATGTATGTGGATTCGGTCGATAAAAAACACCTGACCGAACAATCTATTTCCACCATGTTGTCCGAGCTGGATCCGCATTCCTACTATATTCCCGCGAAAGATTTCGATGAAATGAATGAACCCCTTGAAGGAAATTTTGATGGTATTGGTGTGGAATTCCGAATTAAGGATGATACGGTGATGATTATTTCACCCATTGCTAACGGACCTTCTGAAAAACTGGGCATCAAAGCAGGCGACCGGATCATAAAAGTCGATGATAAACGGATTGCCGGGGTCGGAATCACGAACGACAGCATCATTAAATTGTTGAAAGGCCCACGCGGCACCAATGTAGAAGTTGATATTGTCCGCCCGGGTTATTCCAAGGTCTTTCATTACAAGATTACCCGGGATGAAATCCCGATTTATAGTGTTGATGCGCCTTATATCATAAAAGGGAAAACAGGCTATCTGAGAATTACCCGCTTTTCCAAAACAACTTATGAAGAGTTTATGCAGGCTACCCAGAAATTATTGAAAGAGGGCATGGAAAAACTGATCATCGATCTGAGGGGGAACGGAGGAGGAGTGTTGGCTGCATCCACGATGATTGCCGATGAGATGTTGCCCAAGAACGCGATGATTGTTTATACCGATGGAAGGACAAGAAGCCGGGAGGAAGTGTATGCTACCGGCGGCGGAACACTGGAGCAGGTGGAAATAGCCATTTTAATCAACGAAAGCTCGGCTTCGGCATCCGAAGTTCTGGCCGGTGCGATTCAGGACAACGACAGAGGGGTCATTATTGGCAGAAGGTCTTTCGGGAAAGGTCTCGTACAGGAACAGGTGATGTGGCCCGACGGCTCGGCGCTGAGATTAACAGTGGCCCGTTATTATACACCGACGGGAAGGTGCATTCAAAAACCCTATGATTCCAATCTTGAAGCCTATCATGCGGAAGCATATAACCGATTTGATAACGGTGAATTATTGTCGGCCGATAGCATTCATTTCCCCGATTCATTGAAATATTACACACCATCCGGGAAGCTGGTTTATGGCGGAGGGGGCATTATGCCGGATGAATTTGTGCCGCTGGACACGACCGATGGCACTCCTTACCTGTACGAGTTAAGGTACAAGGGAATCTTGCAGGATTTTGCTTTGAATTATGCCGATACCGAACGAAAAATACTGATGGGCAAGTACATGAATGCCGTGAGTTTTAAAAATAAATTCAAGGTGAATGACGATTTATTCAACAGCCTGATCAAATATGCGGAAGAACAAGGGATGCCCCGGAAGCTGGATGAGATCATGATTTCCAAAGAGCTGATCAGGCGAGGAATCAAAGCAGCCATCAGTCGCAATCTTTATAATGATTTTGGTTATTATGTGATCACTAACGAATATGACCAAACGGTTCAAAAAGCCATTGAAAGCCTAAATTAGACCGCTATGAAAAAGGACATCAATCCCCCGAAAGTGGAGAATATCGTAGTTGCCGTTGTCAAGGAGAAAGATGAATTAAACCATGATGTCTGGAATGTTTACCTGATCAATCAGCAACCCCGGACCATTGAGAATGTGTTGGTTTCATCCAAAGGCTATTTTACGGCAGAAAATGGTGATAAAACCGAAACGTCCATGTTGCGGCATGCCTTGGGCGATCTGGAGTCTCAGAGCTATGCCTTGATCGAACCCATTATGGAAAATCTGTTTGTGCTCCACAATGAATACTGGGTAAGTTTTTTTGTCGGGCATACGATGTATGATAAGAAGTACATTTTTCTGGCGGAAACCATCAAAGATGAAAACCTCATTAACATTCCTGTGGTCAATAAAAAAGGGATTATGATCAAATAATTCTTCCTTAAAAACGTATCTTTCACTACCCAATGAAAGAATATGCTTGAACAAATCAATCTGGAAAAAATACTGTTCCTTGACATCGAAACGGTTGCACAGCAACCCGATTTCGAGTTATTGAGTGAGGATTTTAAAAAACATTGGGCACACAAGACCGGAATCATTTCGGCGGACTCAACGCCTGAAGAGGCTTATGAACGGGCAGGAATCTATGCCGAATTCGGAAAGATCGTCTGCATCTCGGTAGGCTTTGTCAAATTTGAACACGGTGAAAAGACCCTGCGGATCAAATCTTTTTACGATGATGATGAGCAAGTGCTCCTCACCAATTTCTTTGCTTTACTGAATCAGTATTTCAATACCCGTGATCATTTGCTTTGTGCCCACAATGGTAAAGAGTTTGATTTTCCCTACATTGCCAGGAGAGGGTTGATCAATGGTATGTCCATTCCCGATCTGCTCGATTTAGCCGGTAAAAAACCCTGGGAAATACCTCATTTGGACACCATGCAGTTGTGGAAATTCGGGGACTATAAGAATTTTACATCCTTAAGTTTGTTAACGACCGTCTTCAATATTCCTACTCCGAAAGACGATATCGATGGGAGCATGGTCAATCAGGTTTACTGGCAGGATAAAGATTTACCCCGGATTGCAAACTACTGTCAGAAAGATGTCGTGGCTCTGGCTCAATTGTTCATGAGGTTCCGGAATGAGCCGCTGATCCAGGATGAAAATATAATCATAAGCACATGAAAATCAGGTTGTTTACATTAAGCTTGTTGGTGATGGTATTGGCCGCTTGCCAATCCGGTAAAAGCGATTATTTTGAAGGAATCAAGAAAAGCGATGAGGGTCATTTAAGAGGCATTACGATAGGAAGTGCTATCGAAGAAGTGAAAGCCTCGGAAGATGCTACCTTTCTGAAGGAGGAAATGCCCGATTACCTGCACTATGATTACCCGATCAGTATGGGGAACAGTTTTACCGTTACCTACGATTTTTCGAGTGAAAATAAATGTTATGAAATAGAGCAGGCGGTTTTCCTGGATAAAATAGAAGATGCGGCTTCGCTTTTTAGCGATTACGAGGCGTTTTTTACCAGGAAATACGGGAAAGGCAGGTTGGCCGATGACGGTTTCATGATCTGGACCCATAAAACAGCACAACTGAATATAGAGGTTGCCATGATCAATGACAGTGAGTCATACGGTTATTTGTCCATCTTTATAAGAGACCTTGATTATTGATTCATAGGTGGTTAAACCTTGTTTGGTCTTGGATAATCTCAAAGTGGTCTAAACACCGCTTATCTATCGAATTATTTCCTTGTTTTATTTTTGTTAAAAGTGTAATTTTATTGCCCTCTCAAGACGGAATATATTAGTATGAGCAATCAAACATTATTAGAGATCAGAAACCTGGTTACCGAATTTCAAACGGAAGATGAGGTAGTTAAGGCTGTAAATGACATTTCATTTACCTTAAATAAGGGTGAAACCATTGGAATTGTTGGAGAATCCGGTTCGGGTAAATCGGTAACTTCCCTTTCTGCCATGCGTTTGATCCCCAACCCTCCGGGAAGAATCGCTTCCGGGGAGATTCTTTTCCACTCCGATAGCGGTGTGGTTGATCTCGCTAAAGTTTCCGAAAAAGAAATGAGAAGTTTCCGTGGGAATGAAATTGCTATGATTTTCCAGGAACCGATGACCTCGCTGAATCCGGTTTATACTTGTGGTGATCAGGTAGCTGAAGCCATTATGCTGCATCAGAAAGTAACCAAAAAACAAGCGAAGGAACAAACCATCGATTTATTCAAAAAAGTACAACTTCCAAGACCGGAAGTTATTTTCGATACTTATCCGCACCAGATTTCCGGTGGACAAAAACAACGGGTGATGATTGCCATGGCGATGTCGTGCAATCCGTCGATTTTGATTGCCGATGAGCCGACAACAGCACTCGACGTTACCGTTCAAAAAACCATTCTGGAGCTGATGATGAAATTGCAGCAGGAAGAAGAAATGGGAATTTTGTTCATTACTCACGATTTGGGCGTTATCGCCGAATTAGCCGACAAGGTTGTGGTAATGTACAAAGGTAAGATCGTTGAACAGGGAAGTGTGCTGGATATCTTTACCAATCCGCAACACCCGTATACGAAAGGACTTCTGGCTTGTCGTCCGCCACTGAACAGACGATTAACCTGGTTGCCCACGGTTAGTGACTTCATGACCATCGACGAGAATGGGATGATGCACGAAACCAATAAATCGGTTGAAGAAGTAACCAATAGCCTGGTGATTACTCCGGAAGAAACAGCCAGAAGACACGAAAAATTATACAAACAGGATCCGGTATTGGAAATTAAAAACCTGAAAACCTATTTCCCGATCAATAAAGGGATGTTCGGTAAAGCGAAGGACTATGTAAGAGCCGTTGATGATGTATCTTTTGAAGTGTATCCCGGTGAAACACTCGGACTGGTTGGAGAATCAGGATGCGGTAAAACCACCATGGGAAGGACCATCCTGAAACTGGTTGAGCCTACTTCTGGTAGCATCATCTTCGAAGGACAGGATATTACGGAACTGGGAACCAAGGAAATGCGCGAATTCAGAAAAGAAATGCAGATCATTTTCCAGGATCCGTATTCATCATTAAATCCACGGATTACCATCGGCGAAGCCATCATGGAACCGATGCGTGTTCACGGAATCTTCGACAATGATGATCAGCGAAAGGAGCGTGTGATGGAACTGCTGAGACGTGTGAGCTTGCAGGAACAACATTTTTACCGCTATCCGCACGAATTTTCCGGTGGTCAGCGTCAACGGATTTGTATTGCCCGTTCATTGGCGCTGAATCCGAAGTTCATTATATGCGATGAGTCGGTATCCGCGCTGGACGTTTCCGTTCAGGCACAGGTGCTGAATCTGCTCAACGAGCTGAAAGAAGAATTCAATTTCACCTACATTTTCATTTCCCACGATTTATCCGTTGTGAAGTTTATGAGCGACAGAATGGTGGTGATGCAGAACGGTAAAGTGGTGGAGATGGGTGATGCGGATGAGATTTATACCAATCCTAAAACGGAGTACACCAAAAAACTCATCAATGCCATCCCGAAAGGGGAACTTGAAGACATCAAAGCATCGATCGAATCCAAAAAACAACGAAGAGCAGTTACCGTCTAACGAATACCTATGGCAAAAACTAAAGTTAAAACGGCCTTTTTTTGCCAAAGCTGTGGTGCTCAATATCCCAAATGGGTAGGAAAATGTTCATCGTGCAACGAATGGAATACCATCGTTGAAGAGATCATCAGTAAACCCGATCCTGCTGATGTTAAAAGTACATTTAATCCGAAACGAAACAGCAAACCCACTCAGGTTGAAAAAATCGAATTGTCGGATATTCCGCGTCTGAAATTACCGGGCACAGAACTCAACCGGGTATTGGGTGGCGGATTGGTTCCCGGTTCACTCATTCTGTTCGGGGGAGATCCCGGAATCGGAAAATCAACCCTCATGCTGCAGATGTCGCTCCGGCTGAAAGGAAGTAAAATCCTATACGTAACCGGCGAAGAGAGTGAGCAACAGATCAAGATGCGTGCCGACCGGATCGGCAACAAGAATCCTGATTGCTACATCCTCACCGAAACATCCACGCAAAATATTTTTCATCACATCAAAGAACTACAGCCCAACGTGCTGGTGATTGATTCCATTCAAACCTTGCACACCGCTGTAATCGACTCCTCTCCGGGAAGCATTTCGCAGGTGCGGGAATGCACATCCGAACTGATGCGTTACGCCAAGGAAACAGCTACGCCTGTCTTTTTGATCGGGCACATCACCAAAGACGGAAATATTGCAGGGCCTAAGATTCTGGAACACATGGTGGATGTTGTGCTGCAATTCGAGGGCGACCGCAACCACATCTATCGCTTGTTGCGATCCATTAAAAACCGTTTCGGTTCCACCAACGAATTAGGCATCTATGAGATGTACGGAGAAGGGTTGCGTGAAGTGGAGAATCCTTCCGAGATCCTGATCAGCAGCATAGACGAACAATTGAGTGGCGTGGCAATTGGTGCCACCATGGAAGGGAACCGTCCGTTACTCATCGAAATTCAGGCACTGGTCAGCTCGGCAGCCTATGGAACACCGCAACGATCTACAACCGGATTCGATACCCGCAGGCTCAATATGTTGCTGGCGGTTCTGGAGAAACGCTGTGGCTTTAAACTGGGTTCCAAAGATGTGTTCCTGAATGTTGCCGGAGGCATTAAAGTCAATGATCCTTCGGTAGATCTGGCCGTGATTAGTGCGGTACTCTCTTCGGGAGAAGATATGCCCATTGATTCCAACACCTGTTTTGCTGCCGAAGTGGGCTTATCCGGAGAAATCCGCCCCATCAGCAGGATTGATCAGCGGATTGCCGAAGCAGAAAAACTGGGCTTCAAGCGCATGTTCATTTCCAAATACAACCAAAAGGGAATCACCATCAAAAAGCACAAGATCGAAATCGTGTTTGTGAGCAAAGTTGAAGAAGTCTTCGAGCATTTATTTGCCTGAAAAAAAGTAATTTAATTCCCTAAACAACGACCATGAAAATTCTGATTGTACACGCACATCCGGAAGAACAGTCCTTTTGTTCCAGCCTGAAAAATACGGCCGTTGATTATTTCACATCAAGAGGTGATGAGGTCAGGGAGAGTAATTTGTATCAAATGGGATTCAATCCTGTGGGGGATCAAAACGATTTTAAAAGCCTGGAAAACCCGGATTTTTTCAAATACCAGCTCGAACAGGTAAATGCCTGGTCCAACGACCTCTTCGTGGAGTCGTTGAAATCGGAAATGGATAAACTGGCCTGGTGCGATGTACTCATCTTCAATTTCCCATTGTGGTGGTTCGGATTACCCGCGATCCTAAAGGGGTGGGTTGACCGGGTGTTTGCCATGGGTTTTGTGTATGGAAATGGGAAAGGGGTCTACGACAACGGCGTTTTCAAAGATAAAACGGCGTTTTTAACCATCACCACCGGTGGGCCGGAACAAGCCTATAACGGTGGAAAGAATGGCGATCTGGATACCATTCTTTTCCCGGTTCAGCACGGCATGTTTTATTTTGCCGGGATGACGGTACTGCCGCCTTTTGTATGTTTTTCGCCGGCAAGGATCTCCGATGAAGAACGTGAACTGGAGCTAAAGCGGTACAGGAAATTTTTATCCGAAATGGATAAAAAAACACCCATATACACTAACAAATAAGGCGGTTTTAAGAAAAGGATGACCTTTCATAACCGTATTTGCCCTTTCCTATAATCCTGCTTGACCCGGACTTGAATTTCCTTTACCTTAGGAGAAAATCAAACCGATGAAAACACTATTTTCCCTTTTATTTGTCCTGCTGTTTTTCGATGCGTTTACACAGGATTATGATATCTATGTCAGCGATGCCGGAAATTTTAACAAGCCACCCTGGCAGATTCTTAAATTCGATGCAAACGGCTCCAATCCGGAAGTTTTCATCGATAGCAATAGCGTCCTGAATTGGCCTCAGGATATCCTCTTTCTGGAAGAATCCGACGTGGTACTGATCTCCAATTTGGGAAGCGGAGCCATTACCCGGCACGATGCCACAACCGGCGCATACTTGTCGGATTTCGCAACCGGAATCGGTGGACCGACACGTTTTAAAATTGGTCCGGATGGTTTGTTATACGTTCTGCAGTGGGTAGGTGATGGAAAAGTAAAACGCTATCGGTTGGACGGAACCTTCGTGGACGATTTTACTGAAACAGGTGTTGCAAGCAGTATAGGTCTGGATTGGGATCAGGCAGGGAATCTCTATGTTTCTTCCTATAAAAAAGATCTGGTTCAAAAGTATAGTCCGGAAGGCAAAGATTTAGGTGCTTTCATCGATAGCAATTTGGCTGGTCCGACGAACATTTGGTTTGATACAAACGGAGATTTATTGGTGTCTGATTATGATGCCACAGCGATCAAACGCTTCGACAAGGCTGGAAATTACATGGGTGAATTTCTAACCGGAACAGGCCATTCCGAGGGGGTGGCCTATTTGCCGGATGGGAACATCCTGATCGGAAACGGATCAACCAGCTCCGTTAAATTATTCGATGCATCGGGGAAATTCATCAAAGATCTGATTTCGTCGGGTTCTGCTAACTTATTAAATCCGAATGCGGTGGTGATTCGGAAACACAAGAAATAAAAAAAAAGCCCGCCAATCGGCGGGCTTCAGCTACCTGAGTAGCGTGATGTTTCCTTTAAATCGTTCCGGTTCGCCTTGCTGTTCGAAATACACATCGAGTAAGAAGTAGTACGTTCCCTCACTATACTTTTCTCCATCCCAACCATTTTTATAGTTGGTGGCTTCATAGATCAAAGTTCCCCATCGGTTGTACACCTGTAAGTGGTTGTTGAATTGTTCCAGGTTTTTGAATACCAGGAAGTCGTTGTCACCATCTCCGTTCGGCGTAAATACGTTTGGAATAATGATCAGGTGATTGCCGGGTAGGGTATCCACAATATAAGGGATCGTTACCGTATCCGTGCAACCGTTCGCATCTTCTACGATCAGGGTTACGTAGTAAATCCCCGTATTATGATACGTGTGGGTCGGGTTCGGAATATGGGTGTTTCCGGCAGGACTGTTGTCTCCGAAAATCCAGGTCCAGGAAACGATGTTTCCGGTAGAATTATCGGTGAATGTAACCGGTACATTAGACTGGCTGTTGCCCGGTGGGCTGGCAGAGAAATCAGCAATCGGACCGATGAACATGGTCGGGCAAACGGTATCGGTATAAACCGTGTCGCATACGGTATAAACCATTACCCGGAAACAATCTCCGGTAGAGATTCCGGATTGTGATACGGAATCGGTAGTGGCTCCGCTGATGTCGGTCCACGGACCTCCGGCGAGCGATACCTGCCATTGCAGGTTGCCGTTGGTGCCTGTAACCCATAGATCAACGTTTCCTTTACAGTCGGCTTCGTAGGCAATCTGTCCGGTATCCGGGTAAGTAGGAATCACGATGCAGGCGGTGTCGGAATACAGGGTATCGCAAATTGTTGCCACTTTTACTCTGAAACAATCTCCTGTTACCACACCCGATTGGTATAATGAATCCAGGGTTGCTCCAGAGATATCGGTCCATGGTCCGCCACCGGCTGAACTTTGCCATTGCAGGTCGCCGAAAGATCCGTTGAGGTTCAGGGATACGTTCCCCTGGCAATCTGCTGTGTAGGTTACATTTCCGGGTACGGGAGGGGTTAAGGTTCCCATGCAAACGGTATCGGTATAAACGGTGTCACAAACAGTATACACCATTACCCGAAAACAGTCTCCGCTGGAAACTCCGGGCTGAGCGATCGAATCGGTTGTAGCTCCGCTGATGTCAGTCCAGGGGCCACCTCCGGTAGATGTTTGCCATTGCAGGTCGCCATCGGTACCGGTAACCCAGAAATTAATGGTGCCGGTACAGTTAGGGATGTAGCCGATTTGTCCGGTATCCGGAAAAGTAGGGATCACGGCACAGGCGGTATCCGAATAAACGGTGTCGCAAGCGGTCGCTACTTTCACGCGGAAACAATCTCCTGTTGCAACACCGGATTGGAGCAACGAATCCAGGTTAGCCCCGGAGATATCCGTCCAGGGGCCACCACCGGCAGAGGATTGCCATTGCAGGTCGCCTACATAGCCAGTCAGGTTTAAAGAAACATTTCCCTGGCAATCTGCAGTTTGGGTCACATTTCCAGGGATAGGAGGAGTGAGAATTCCCTGGCATACCGTATCGGAGTATGCCGTTCCGCAAGGTGAAGTAATTTCTACCCGGAAACAATCTCCCGTTGCAGCATTTTGGGCATACGTGCCGGCATTCGCACCGGGAATGTTGGTAAATGGTCCGCCACCTGTTGAGATTTGCCATTGCAGGCTGCCCTGGTAGCTGGTCAGGCTCATGTTCATGTTACCGTTACAGTCGGTGCTGTATGTGATTGGCAGACTAAAAGGAACGGTCATCGGGTAAACAGTGATCGGAATTTGTGCGGAGACACCCTGATTACAGGCATTGGTGTCGCCTACGGTGATGGTGAGCATGTAGGTTGTTACGATGCTTGGTGAAGCGATAGGGTAAGGGCAGGTATCACAGGAAAAATTAACCGGCACGTTGATCGGTTCACCGCTTACAACCGACCATTTGTAGGTGGTGTCTGTAGAACAGCCGATGATGCCGCAGCCTCCGGTTCCGGGGGTGTAGGTCCAGCCGAGTTGTGTAGAGCCGCAAAAGTATTGCGGGTTAGCTGTAAGGACCAGTTGTCCTCCGGTAGAAGGAGTGTCGCAGGCCAGTTTAGTTAGCAGGTCGGCAATAAAATCGATGATGGGAGTGTTGTTGGGAGTACCCATTAAACCCACGCTTCCACAAGTTCCGTTCAGGGGGAAGATGTTGAAGTCGCCGTTGGAGATGAGTGCTCCTTTACCTGAGATCATGTCGCCGGAGCAGAACCTGACTCCCACAATATCGCCGGTAGTGATGTTACCACCGCAGGTTGGATTGGCTTCGAATAAAATGTTTTTGGTTGGCGTTCCGATAAAAGGACGAACGGCGGCTCCGTAATGAGTAATGGTGCTACAGGAAAGCGCAGGAAAGGCGTCATATTGATAGTAACTTGATTTGGTGAGGTTGTGAATGATGCTGCCTCCGGCTATGGTGGTAGAATCGATGAGTTGATCGACGAAGGCTGCCTGGTTGTTGCAGCAGCTTACTTCCGATTGAACGTAAACGGCACCTCCGCTGTTCATGTAGGCGATGATCGGGTTGAGTGTTGCAGAAGTCGGAAAGCCCATGTTTCCGAAGATCCAGACTTGCTGGTATTGTGCCACGTTGATGGATCCGGGGATGGAGAAAACGCGGGTAACTGAGGTTTGAGTGGTGAGTAGATGATTGTAAATCCGGCTCCCGTTGTTGCTCATGTCGCTCGAAAAGCTGTTGTTGTAGTCGATAATTAATACGTTGCTTTGAGCCAGGCTTAATCCTGCGAAAGTTAGCAGGAATACAAACAGGAAGGTGATTTTTTTCATGTACAATTCAGTTTAGTTAGGAGTTAGACGCAGGATGTTTTTACCGGGTTGCGTGGACGCGGAAATAAAATGAGAAGGGTTGTTCCAATAAAAAAGCCCGCTGAAATTTTCAGCGAGCTTTCTTTGTAGCGTGGGCCAGATTGACGCCCTTCGGTCGTCGGACTGAAATGAGGGGGCTATACTACTCGGAACCAGTGCTTCGCACGTAGCTTCTTTTCCTACTCAAAATAAGAAGTAAACTTCCATTTTGAGCAAAAAAAAGAACCATTCATTGCTGAATGGTTCCTCGTAGTAGCGGGGGCCAGACTCGAACTGACGACCTCCGGGTTATGAGCCCGATGAGCTACCAACTGCTCTACCCCGCGATATATCTTAAGAACGTTTGATCAATTAAGGGGTGCAAATATAAGACTTTTTCTGGTTTATGGAAGGGATTCCAATATTTTTTCGTGAGATAAAGCAGTAGCTCGTGTTCGGGGAGTATGAATTAAATTTATGGGATCGAACAATATTTCGTTTCTTTGCACCATGCATAAAGCAGGATTTGTCAATATCATCGGTGCGCCGAACGTCGGAAAATCGACCCTCATGAATGAGCTGGTGGGTGAGCGCTTGTCCATCATCACCTCCAAGGCTCAAACCACCCGTCACCGGATTCTCGGCATCGTGAACGATGAAGAGCATCAGATCGTTTTTTCCGATACGCCCGGAATCGTTGATCCTGCCTATAAAATGCATGAAGGTATGATGAGCTTCGTGAAATCGGCCATCAGTGATGCGGATGTGCTGCTGGTGATGGTGGAAGCTCAAGAGAAAGAATTCAAAGACAAAGAAATTCTGGCCCGCCTTCAGAAAACGTCAACGCCCATTATTTTACTCATCAACAAGATCGATGAGGTAGAACAAGCCTTTCTGGAAGAGCGCGTGGCCTACTGGAAAGGACAATTGCCTCAGGCAAAGATTTTCCCGATCTCAGCCCTGCATCGCTTCAACGTGGATCAGGTGTTGCTGGAGATTAAAGCCCTCCTGCCGGAATTTCCACCTTTTTACGATAAGGATGCCCTCACCGACAGGCCCGAGCGCTTCTTTGTGTCGGAGATCATCCGCGAAAAGATTTTACTCCATTATAAAAAGGAAATCCCTTATTCCTGTGAAGTGGAGGTAGAAGAATTTAAAGACGAACCAAACATCGTACGCATTCGGGCGGTAATTATGGTCATTCGTGATTCCCAAAAAGGGATCATTATCGGCCATCAGGGAAAAGGGCTGAAACGTGTCGGAACCGAAGCCCGGAAAGACATGGAACAGTTCCTCGGGAAGAAGGTTTTTCTGGAACTTTATGTGAAGGTGAACAAGGACTGGAGAAATAATGAAGCACAATTAAAGCGATTTGGATATCTAAATCGATAACTTTGCAGCCAGATGGGAAACATTGTAGCCATAGTAGGAAGACCGAATGTCGGAAAATCAACCCTGTTTAACCGCTTAACCGAAAGCCGGAGTGCGATCGTTGATGAGGCAAGCGGGGTAACCCGGGACCGTCATTACGGGAAGGTCGACTGGAACGGTAAAGAATTTACCCTGATCGATACCGGAGGGTACGTGAAGGGATCCGATGATATTTTTGAAGATGAAATCCGCAAGCAGGTTATCATCGCAATCGAAGAATGCGACCTGATCATTTTTGTGGTGGATGTGATGTCAGGAATTACCGACCTCGATGAGGCGGTCGCCAAATTATTACGCAAAACAAATAAGAAAGTCCTCTTGGTTTCCAATAAGGTGGACAATAACCAACGCATGCTCGATTCGAGTGTGTTTTACAGTTTCGGTATTGCGGATGAAATCTTTAATGTTTCGTCCATTAACGGAAGCGGAACGGGAGAGTTGCTCGATGAGGTGGTGAAACACCTGGAGGATACACCGGAAGAGGAAGAAGATGATGGCGTACCGAGGCTGGCGATAGTCGGACGGCCCAATGTGGGGAAATCGTCATTGCTCAATGCCTTGATCGGAAAGGAAAGAAACATCGTAACCAACATTGCAGGAACTACCCGCGACTCCATTACCACCCGGTACAATGCCTTTGGTTTCGAACTGAACCTGATCGATACGGCCGGACTGCGAAAGAAGGGAAAGGTTAACGAAGACATTGAGTTCTATTCGGTAATGCGTGCCGTTAGGACCATCGAAAACGCTGATGTCTGCCTGTTGCTGATTGAAGCCACTGAAGGCGTGATGTCGCAGGACATGAACATCTACAACCTGATCATCAAGAATAAAAAAGGCGTGGTAATCCTGGTCAATAAATGGGATCTGATCGAAAAGGAGACCAATACGGCCAAGGAATTTGAGCGGGAGATCAAGGAGCGAATCGCACCGTTTACCGATGTGCCGATTGTTTTTACATCGGTCAAGAACAAGCAGCGTATTCATAAGGCACTGGAAGAAGTGGTTCAGGTTTACGAGAACCGTAAACGTAAAATACCGACCAACAAGTTGAATGAAGTGATGCTGGAAGTGATCGCCCAAAACCCGCCGCCAGCGATCAAAGGAAAGTGGATCAAGATCAAATTCGTGACGCAATTGCCGACCTACGCGCCGACTTTTGCATTTTTTTGTAATTTGCCACAATATGTAAAAGATCCGTATAAACGCTACCTGGAAAACAAATTGAGGGAAAATTTTAATTTTAAAGGTGTACCCATTCAGTTGTTTATGCGTAAAAAGTAGAGGTATGAGACTAATTAGAACATGTTTATATCTGTTTCTGCTGCTGCCGATGGCGATGGTTTCGCAAAATAATGCCCCGGCACAGCCTGAACTGGAGTCCGGAACGATCGAAAGCCAGTTTGATTACATCATCGAAAAGTCGAGTTCATTCAAAGACTTTCAGCTGATCCGGAAATCATCCATTTTAAAGGTAAAAGATAATGCCGTTGATTCGATCCGAAATATCCGGAAAGGAGTAGCTGCGCTGGAAACGGAGAATAAGGAATTGAAAGGTAAGATCAGTACACTCGAAGGGGAGAAGGTACAACTGCAAGAAGAAGTGGCAGACATCTCCGAAGGGGTGGAAAGCATTGCCGTTTTTGGGCAGAACGTCAATAAATCGGTTTACAATACCATTGCCTGGTCGGTAGCCATTGTGTTACTGCTCTTGTTGTTGTTTTTTGTTTACCGTTTCAAAAGCAGTGTGGCTGTTGCCCGGAGAACCCGGAATGAGATCAGTAAACTGGAACAGGAATTCGAAGAGCACCGCAAGAAGACCATGAAGAAAGAGCAGGAGATCATGCGGAAGCTGCAGGATGAGATTAACAAGAATAACATGTAAAAAAAAAGCCCCTGATTAATCAGGGGCTTTTTTTTATTGGATCATCAGCTTTCGAACCTGAACCTGATCGTCGGTCCGGAATTCGAGGAAGTAAATTCCCTTCGATACTTTTCGGCCTTCATCAATGCTTAGGGTGTATTTTCCTTTCTCAAAGGATTGTCCGTTGATGATGGAGCTTACCTGTTGTCCCAGCGAGTTCTTGAGTTGAATGCTCAGCACGTTGACATGTTCAGTCAATTCGAATGAAACCCGGGCACTGCCGGTGGTTGGATTCGGAAAAACGTTAAACGATCCGAGAACCGGGCTGTTTTCGTCAATTCCAACAGGATTACCCACGTTGATATCATCCAGATAAATATCATTTCCTCCTAGCGAGGTAAATTCAAATTTAAAGCGTACGTTCGTTTCATTGGCAATAGGCGATAAATCGATGGAGTGCTCAACCCATTGAGAAGCATTAGGTATGAACATGCTGAACTGGTCGGGTGCAGTGGGCAGGTTACCGTAAGCAGTTAAAGGCTTTTTCAGCTGCCATGATTTTCCGCAGTTGGTAGACCAATACACCAACAATTTATCTTTACTCGATGTGTCTTTTCTGGCATAAGCCACTTTAAAGCTCATCACTTTGTTTGGTAGTGCGGACACATCATAAGACGGGCTGATCAGCAGATCTTTCGAATTATCGATGGTAATCAAACGATTTTGAATTCTTACGGATTGTATGCCGCTAACTGCTGCGGTGCTGTTGTGCTCCCAGGTTTGGCTACCGGTCGGATCTTCGATGATCCAGTCGTTGGCAAACTGTGTGGCATTTTCAAAATCATCCACCAGGTTTCCGGAATAAGCGGCGGTTAATGAACTCACGGTTACCAGATTGGGTTTGATGATGACATCTGTTCCTGCCGTTGTTCCGGGACGGTGAGTGACGTCGTACACACCTACCGTGTCATAATGGATCGTAGGCATGGAGTCGGTCGAGGAGAATGGAGTACCTCCGTTAAATGTCCAGTTCCAGCTCGTCGGAGTAGCATTGTATGATGCGTCCGTATATGTGATGGAATCTCCTTCGCACACGTATTTGTTATCATAAGAGAATTCGGCGATCGGTGTGCAGATTACCGGGCCATAAGGATTGGCAACACCGGTATTGGCCAGGTTGGTGGGGGTGTATAAATGAGCAAGCCCCTGATTGGTATTGGTATTGCTTAAGGTAGCATTTACACGGTCAACTTGCTGTTGTGTAAACATGTTCTGGCAATTCGCATAGCTCATGTAGTTTTCGAATTGATCAACCACATCGGCTCCGTAGAAAGGTTCGAAGTTGGTGCAGCTGTTTCGGTTTACATCGCAGTCGAATTTTGATTCGTATACGGTCGGAGTATCACCGCACTGGTCGTTGCTGCTGTTGCAGCTTCCGTAGTTAAAGGTGTGATACAGGTTCAGGCAGTGCCCCAGCTCGTGCGTGAGCGTCCGGTGTCCCGGTCCGAACGATTGATTGGCCATTACGACTCCGTAGGTGCCGTTGTTGTTGCTCCCCGGAAATTGCGCGTATCCGGCTACAAAGGTGTTTCCGTTGCTTTGGATCTCGTCAATCACCCAGATGTTGAAATAAGCTCGTGTTCCGGTTACCGGCCATTGGCTGACACTTTTTACATTTTCGGCCATGGAGGTGGATGTGCTGAAACTGTAGTGTGATTCGGCTCTTACAATGCCTTCGGTGCAGTCGCCGTTCGGATCGATATGAGCGAGTCGGAATTCAATATCTACAGATCCTGCATATGGAGCAAACAAAGGTCTTGTGTTGGAAGTGTCGGCATTGAGCCGGTTAAAGTCTTCATTGAGTGTTTTAAGTTGCCCCTCAATGGTTGTTTTGGATACATACCCTTTACCTCCATCGTGTGTAATGTTGTGAACCACCACCGGGATGATGATGGTGACTTTTTTGTTGCCTGAATTTTTTTTAGCATGGGAGGCAAATTGTTGGATGAAGCCTTCCATGGCCTGTCGTTCTTTTGCAAAGTCAGGATTTTGGTGTAGCATGTTTTGTAAATGCTCGTCCGAAGAACACCAGTTCTCCGTTCTTGTTTCCTGGGCGGTTGCGGCAAGAGTAAGCAGGCAGCTTGTAATAAGAAAAGAAATTCTACGCATGGATTTCCGATTTATAGGTGGTATAAAAAAGCTCCGACCGGAGTCGAAGCTTTTTATGAAAGTATTAACTAATTTATTGTACGATTAATTTTTGAGTTTTCGCAACACCGTCGGCTACGAATTCAATGAAATAAATCCCGCGGGATAATTTACGCTCTTCATCGATGTTCAGGGTGTATTTTCCGGCACTGAATGATTGTCCGTTGATTACCCGGGTAACTAACTGGCCTAAAGAATTTTTCACCTGAATGCTCAGGTTAGCAACATTCCCGCTTAAGGTAAAGGCAATCTTTGCACTTGAGCTGGTTGGGTTAGGGTAAACGTCGAACTGGGCGATGTTGCCGTTCAATTCATCGATCCCTACCGCAGAACCTACGTTGATGTCATCAATGTAGATGTTGTTACCTCCACCGGCAGTGAATTCAAACTTAAAGCGAACATTGGTGTTACTTCCTATGCTTGAGAAATCAACTGATTTTTCAACCCATTGACTGGCATTCGGTGTAAAGTAAGAAGATTGTGTAGGGGCAGTTGTTAAGCTTGCATTGACGTATGGTGTTTTTAAAGACCAGGTCTGACCACAGTTCAGCGAATAGTATAAGAACAACTTGTCTGTGTTACTTGCTGAGCGGTTACAGTAAGCCACTTTGAATCTCAAGGTCTTGTTCGTTGAAGTAGAGAGATTGTATGAAGGGGTGATCAAGGCATCCACGTCGGTGTTGCTGCTACTGGTTGTGTAATTTAGCAGGCGGGCACATCTGGCACCGCTTGCCGCTGTGGCGTTGGTGTTGCTCCAGTTGGTGTTGTCGTTTCCGTTTTCAATAAACCATTCGTTGTTAAATGATGTGGTATTTTCCAATCCGTCTGAGAAAGGGGAAGTGTAATCGGCAGTCAGGGAACTTACGGTGATGATGCTGTTTTTGGTGATTGAACCGGTGCCTGCAGTAGTTGTTGATTGCAGTGTGGCACCGTAAACACCGGCGGTGTTGTAGGTGATGGAAGGGTTCTGCTGAGTGGAAGAACCTGGAGTTCCACCTGTAAACGTCCAGCTCCAGGAAGTTGGTGTGGCGTTCCAGGATTGATCAGTATACGTTACGGAAGCACCCTCACAGATTAAATCTCTACTGTAAGTGAAATCGGCTACCGGCGTACAAATTACCGGTCCGTAAGGGTTGTTAACACCGGTAAGGTTGTGATTAGTGGTTGTGTTTAACTGATCCAGACCCTGAGTCGTGCTGGTGCTGTTTAATGTTGAAGTCATAGTGGCAACCTGCTCCAGGCTGAACATGTTCTGGCAGGCATCGTAGCTCATGTAGTTCTCAATTTGATCGACTACATTTCCTCCGAACGGATCAGGCCCGTTGGCATCGTTGGAGCATGAGTTTTGTGATGTGTTACATCCGTAAGTGTCGGTTTGAGCAGGAGGTGTGTCACACATAAAATCACCTGAAGAAGAACAGTTGCTCCCACATCCGCTTTGGAAGGTATGCAACAGACCGAAGCAGTGTCCGATTTCGTGTGTTAAGGTACGGTCGTTTGGTCCGAAGAACGAGTCATCTACCACAACGCCGTAGGTGCTGTTGATTCCTCCGCCGGGTCCGTAAGGGAACTGTGCATAACCGGCAATGTAGCTCGGAGGGTTGGATCCGTTGATCTGATCGACCAGCCAAATGTTAAAATATTTCTTGGAGTCCCAGTAGCTTACTCCTTTGTTTCCGTCGGAGAAATTGGCGCTTGAAGGGTCTTCCAGACGAACGATCCCTTCGGTACAATCACCGTTAGGATCTTTATGTGCTAAACGAAATTCAATGTCGATGGAACCCGCCAGCGGTTTAAATAATGAACGGGTATTCACGGTGTCTGAGTTCAGACGGTTAAAGTCGATGTTCAACCGGTCAATAGCTCCTTCGATGGTTGATTTGGAAACATATCCTTGTCCGCCATCGTGTGTGATGTTGTGCACAACCACCGGAATGATGTAAGGACTGGCCTTCTTGTTGTTGGCGGCATGTTGTTTGGCTTGTTGATAGAACTGATCCAGGAAATAAGGATCAATAGCCAGTGCAGCCTGAATTTTTTCGTCGAATTTGCACCAGTTTCCTCCTCTGTTGGTTTGAGCTGAAGCGCTCACGGCACCTATTGCAAAAAGTGCAAATAATACTTTTGATAATTTCGTCATCTTTATAATTATGTTTAGTTAGTTCTGCGAAAGCATGCCAGGTCTCTGGAAAGCATACTTTAATTTAATGCATTCCAAATTTAATTAAAAAAATAGAAAAATCCCGGCTTTATTTAATGAGCGGTCGATATTGTCGTTAAATGGACAGACGTCAGGCGTCAGGAAGATCTCTTACCGAACACAATACTTCAGCAGCTAATTGGGGTTCCCGGATGAATCGAAGTACTTGTTTGGCAGTTAGTTCCGGAGCAGCAAGATCGCCATTGGCTTTATAGGCCACGAACTTTTCAAGTCCTGAAAAATCAGTTTGGTCAGCAGACCGAATTTCGGATTGCATCCCGGTATCGATAATTCCCGGGGCAAGGCTCAGGATGATGAGATCAGACCGGTCAATCCGGCTTTCTTCATGTACTACCCGGCTGAACATGTCCAGTCCGGCTTTGGTTGAGCAGTATACATTCCATCCGTCGATCGGATGCCTGCCTGCACCTGAACTGATGTTGATGATCAGTTTTTTGGCAGAAGAACCCCCGTATGTTTTTATGAAATTGTTGCAGAGGATGGCCGGTGCGATCAGGTTGGTGTTGTAACAGGTTATGATCTGTTCATTGTCGATGTTTCCGGCATGCTTAACATCACCCACAATCCCGGCATTGTTCACTAAAACAACGGTTTCTGCGTCCGGTAATTCAGGGAACCGGTATCCGGTAACCTGATCCAAATCGGCGAGATCGAGTTGTTGGTGGTGGTAGCGGGGATGCTGAACGGATTGCGACCGGGCTGCACCGAATACAACATGTCCTTCGTCCTCCAAAAGGAGTTCGACCAATGCTTTTCCCAGTCCCTTGCTGCTTCCGGTAATGAAATAATAATTCATGGTTAACGCAGTGCTTGTTCCAGGTCCCGGATCAGGTCATCCACATCTTCCACACCCACACTTAGCCGGATCAGCGAATCCACTACGCCGCTTTTTTCACGCTCTTCTTTGGGGATGGAGGCGTGGGTCATGGTGGCCGGGTGACCGATCAGCGATTCCACACCGCCTAAGGATTCGGCCAAAGCGAAGATTTCAACCTTCTTCACCACATCCAAAGCATCTTCCAATTTATTGCCTTTAAGGGTAAAAGAGATCATTCCTCCGAAGCCCCTCATTTGTTTTCTGGCTACGTCATGGTTAGGATGTGTCTCGAATCCGGGCCAGTACACTTTATCAATTTTTGGATGATTAGCTAAGAATTGAGCTACCTTTTCTCCATTCTCACAATGACGTTGAACACGAAGGTGAAGGGTTTTGATGCCCCGTAAAACGAGGAAAGAATCCTGTGGTCCGCATACCGCACCACTGCTGTTTTGAATGCGGTAAATTTCCTGAGCCAGTTTGTCGTCGTTACAAACCAAAGCACCCATTACAACATCTGAGTGTCCGCCCAGGTATTTGGTTACGGAATGCATCACAACATCGGCCCCTAAATCGAGTGGGTTTTGCAAATAGGGCGTGGCAAAGGTGTTGTCTACGGCAAGCAGGATGCCGTTGGCTTTCGCGATTTTGGCAACCGCCTGAATGTCGATGATGTTCATCATCGGGTTAGTTGGTGTTTCCACCCAGATCAGTTTGGTGTTGCTGTTGATGTTTGCTTCGATCTGGGTCATATCCTGCATGGGTACAAAATGAAATTTGATCCCGTATTTTTCAAAAATGGTTTTAAACAGGCGATAAGAACCTCCGTATAAATCGTTGGTGGAGATCACTTCGTCGCCGGGATTCAGGGTTTTGATCAGACAATCCATGGCAGCCAGGCCGGAACCGAAGCAAGCACCGTATTTTCCGTTTTCGATGGCAGCCAGATTCTTTTCCAGGGCATGGCGGGTTGGATTCAGGGTACGCGAATACTCATATCCTTTGTGATTACCCACACCATCTTGTACATAGGTTGATGTTTGATAGATCGGGGTCATAATAGCTCCTGTTGCCGAATCGGGTTCTAATCCGCCGTGAATGGCTTTGGTTCCAAATTTCAAGTGGTCTGATTTCATAATTAATACCTGTTAAGTTTCGCACAAATATATCCATTTGAAACAAGGATAGGAAAAAATGGGGGAGGTAAAATAGTTTGGTTTGCCACTTCATTTTTGTTACATTTGCCACCCTTTTTCTAATTGATACTAAACAGATTAAGGAAGCTTTAACGAATAAACCATGAAACACAAACTACGTATCTCATTCACTTTTCTGTTGCTGCTTTTTCTCGGAAGCCAAATTCAGGCACAGGAAGTGGCAAAAGAAAGAACGACCAAATACATCTTTCACCTGAATGCCATCAAACATCAGGATCAGGTTGACGGTGTGAGTGCCAAAACCAAACAGATATCCGGAGTAACCACCTGCGAGCTGAACTGGCTGCAGTACCAAATGGAAGTTGTTGTGAAAGAAGGCGGATCCTACGGGAGTTTTCCCATGGAAGACCTGAAAGCCATTTTGAATGAACATCACGTCCAGTTGAAAAATTTCACCAAAGAAACACTTAATCCATGATGCGATATGCCCTAGCTCTGCTACTGATGATGGCTGTTCCGGGTGTTTTTGCCCAGGGAGATGATTGTACCGGTGCGGTATCCATTACGCCAACACTAACGAATTGTAATTTTCAGGCCGGTTCTTCGGCTAATGCTACCCAGTCCCTCCCGAGTTGTTCGGGTGGAGGTGTTGCCGACGACGATGTTTGGTACGCCTTTGTGGCCAACAGCACCAACATGACCATTACCGTTGATCCGACTGTAGGATATGATGCCGTGATCGAATTGTTCTCCGGAACCTGCGGATCGCTAGCTTCCCTTCAATGTGAAGATGTGAACGGTGCCAACGGAGATGAAGTGTTGAATATCAATACACTTTCGGTGGGTGTGACTTACTATTTTAGGGTATTTCATTATGGTGTAGGATCGGGAACATCTACCTTCAATGTGTGTGTAACCGGATTGGCACCTCCAACGAATAATACGCCTTGTAACGCTTATCCTTTACCTACGGTAGATCCGTCTTGTAATTTCGACACATACACGAACCTGGGTTCTGCCGGATCAGCCGTAGCGACACCTTCTGCTTGTGGTGGTTCTTCACCTTTTCAGGGAGGATATGCCGGTGGCGACGTTTGGTTCTCTGTAGTGGTTCCTGCCAGCGGTGAACTGGATATTCACACACTCGCCATCGATTTTGCCGATGGTGCCATGGCGCTTTATACCGGTCCTTGTACGGCACCGACTTTACTGGAGTGTGATGATGACGGGGAGCCCGGAGACGGCATCCTGATGCCTCATATTTACTATACCGGATTAACGCCAGGAGCAACGGTTTATATCCGGGTATGGGAATACGGAAACAACAACAACGGGCAATTCGGGATTTGTGTGTCGACACCGGATAACGACGATTGTAATACGGCTCAGCAGATCTGTGACCTGAACGGTTACGGGGGAATTACCAGTAGCGCCTATACCATCGATCAGCCTAGTAATATGTGTGGGATTGGTAATCCGCTTTCCCCGAATCCGGGATGTGTCTTCGGAACCGGCTATACCGGAACATCTCCTGTACAGATCGACAACAACAGCTGGTTGCAATTCACGGCCAGCAGTACCACGGCCACCTTATTCGTTCAGGTGAATCAGTGTTCCAATGGAAACGGCATGCAGATGCAGATCTTCAGTGGAACCAATTGCACGAACTTCAGTGCCGTTTCTCCCTTCCTCGAAACCTTAACCTCACAGTCCATTACGGCTACCGGTTTAACTCCGGGGAATACGTATTACATTGTGATCGACGGGTTTGCCGGTGATATCTGTTCATACACCATTTCCGCGACCAGCGGGGTTCAGGTTGTAGAGGCGGTTACGTCCAAGTCTGCTATCTGTAAGGGCGATTCGGCGGTTATTTCAGCATTGGTAACCGGTACGGGTTCTTATACTTATACCTGGAGCTCAACGCCTCCCGGGTTGTTCAGCACCGATTCGTCACTTACCGTCTCACCGACACAGAACACACTTTATACCGTTGACATCACCGGGCTTTGCGGAAGCGTTACCACGGCATCGGTATATGTTACGGCACACGATTTACCGACTGCCGGAATTACGGCTTCGGATACGGTGATCTGTCAGGATGAACTGGTCAACCTGAACGGGAATCCTGCCGGCGGTACGTCGCCCTACCAGCATACCTGGACCGGGTCGGGCATTCCGTTTTTGAATAATGCCGGACTGATAACTCCGGTCTTCTCCGGAACAACACCGGGATCATATACCCTCTATTATGATGTAACCGATACCATCGGATGTGCGGCTCAGGACAGCGTCGATATTCTCGTAAATGCCAACCCTTCGGCTGCGATTATTGGAATTGACAGTATTTGCCTGGGCGATACCACAATCCTGAATGCAACGGGAGGAGGAACATATGCCTGGAATATTGGAGGAAATGCAGACTCCATTGTCGTCAGTCCTTCTACCAATACAAGCTATCAGGTAGTTGTAACGAATGCGAATAATTGTACGGATACGGCTAATTTTAGTTTGACGGTGAACCCGGTTCCAACGGCATCCGTTTCCGGAAACAATGTGATTTGCCAGGGAAATTCTACAACATTAACGGCTGCCGGAGGATCAACTTTCTTATGGAATACAGGATCATCTTCTGCTTCCATCAGTGTGTCTCCGACCGCAGATACAACTTATGTCGTAACGGTTACCAATTCCAGCGGGTGTTCCGATACGGCCAGCTATTTGGTGCAGGTTCTGTCTAATCCGACAGCATCCATCGCTGCAGTCGATTCCATTTGCCTGGGAAGTTCAATTGCTTTAACGGCTTCCGGAGGTGGAACCTATCAATGGAATAACGGTCAGACTTCACCAACGATCAACATGTCGCCGCAAGCAGATACCACCTACACGGTCATTGTTGATGTGGGAGGGTGTAAGGATACGACCTCACATTTGGTGACGGTTAATCCATTGCCTGTAGTCTCCATATCCGGAAATACAACCATTTGCAACGGACAAGCTACTACGCTTCTAGCAACCGGAGGGGGGGGCTACACCTGGAATACCGGAGGAATACTGGATTCCATTACAGTGAATCCGACCTCTACCACGACGTATACGGTTGTTGTTACGGATGCAAATAGTTGTGTTGATTCTTCCAGTATTACCGTTCTGGTCAATCCGCTGCCGGTGATCAGCATCAACGGTACGGATTCCATCTGTTTGGGGAATACATCAACATTAGTTGCCGGAGGAGCGTTACAGTACAATTGGAATACCGGTGATACGACCGGAAGTATTGTGGTGAATCCCGGAAATACGACCAGCTACACGGTTATCGGAACGGATGTTAATGGTTGTGTTGATTCCACTCAGTTTACGGTGTTTATTAAACCGAATCCAACCGCTTCGATTTCGGGTACATCAACCATTTGTGACGGAGAGTCAACCCAATTACTGGCAAGTGGCGGAGGAGCCTATTTCTGGAGTACGGGTGATACGACATCTGCCATCAATGTGATGCCGGGAGATACCACCACGTATACGGTAATTGTAAACGATAACGGATGTGCCGATACGGCCACGTACACGGTTGTAGTTATTCCTCTGCCGGGTATTACTGCCTATAGCGATACGACCATCATCTTAGGTCAGAGTGCCCAGATTTACGCTTCGGGAGGTAGCACATTCTTTTGGACACCAACCGACAGTTTATCGTGTACCACTTGTGCTGATCCGCTAGCCAATCCAACGGAAACAACGACCTATTGTGCACGGACTTCACAGAACGGCTGTGAGAATGAAAGCTGTGTAACGGTTTATGTGGATGTGTTGTGCGGCGAGATCTTTGTGCCCAATGCGTTTTCACCGAATGGTGATGGTAGCAATGATTGTCTGAAAGTCTACAGCAATTGCCTCGCTGAGGTGCTGTTCCGGGTTTACTCCAGATGGGGAGAACTTCTTTACGAATCCAATGATGTGGATGGTTGCTGGGATGGTACCAAAAACGGCCAGGATCTGAATACCGGCGTGTATACCTATACGGTTCAGGCGAAGCTCATCGACGGACAAGAAATCGAACAGAAAGGAAATACCACCTTATTCAAATAGACCCTATGAAACTAAGATTAACCATATTATCCCTGCTTTGTGCTTCCGGTTTGTTTGCACAGGATATCCACCTGACTCAGGCTAACATGACCCCTTTGCTGGTTAATCCGGCCAATGCAGGTGCCGAATACACGATCCGTGGCATCCTGAACTACCGTACCCAATGGGGAAGCGTGAGCGAGCCTTATGTAACCATGATGGCTGCCTACGACATGAATTTTAAGAAACCGAGGAATAAGACCGGGTATTTTGCCGGAGGACTTTATGTTTATAACGACAAGGCAGGAGCCTCTCAGATGAAGACCACACAGGTAAATCTGAGTTTGGCGTATCATGTCAACCTGAATGAACGGAATACTTTAGGGCTTGGACTTCAGGGGGGGTATTTTCAGCGTTCGGCGAACATCAATCAGTTAACCTGGGGGAGTCAGTTTGACGGTTATCAGTACAACGAGAATCTGGCTACCGGCGAAAGTGCCGGATTTAACGGGATCTCTTTCGGATCAACCGATTACACCACAGGCTTGTTGTGGACTTACCGGAATCAGGAAAAATATTTCTCGGGGAATGATGTTTACCTGAGCAGTGGTATTTCGTTTCATCACATCAGCAAGCCGGATATTGAAACTCAGGGCCTGATCCCGGATGAATTGCATTACCGGTATATCTGGCACGGGAACGGGATCATCGGAGTGAATGAAAAGTTTTCCGTATTGCCTTACCTGTATTTTTCGCGGCAGGGACCAATCAACGAGATCATGTTCGGATCGGATGTGCTTTATAAATTAAAACAGGAACGGGGCTTACTCGATGAAAAGGGGATGGCCATCGGTGGCGGGTTGTATTACCGTTGGGGAGATGCTTTTATCCCTTCGTTGCTGATCCAGTACGCCAATTATACCTTTGGGTTTACCTACGACATCAACACATCTTCGTTGAGCAATGCCACCAATAAAAACGGCGGGTTTGAAATCTCTTTGCGCTATGTGTATCCGAATCCGTTCGGACAGACGAAGAGCACGTCCCGATTCAATTAAAAAATACAAGCAACAAAAAAGGCTCTCAACGAGAGCCTTTTTTGTAAGTATGTTGATTGTAATTGATTAAACCAATCCCTGGTCTAACATCGCATCGGCAACTTTAACGAATCCGGCAATGTTGGCACCTTTTACGTAATCGGTATAACCATTTTCTCTACCGTATTTCATACAAGCTTCGTGGATGGAAACCATGATGTTGTGTAACTTCTCATCAACTTCCTCAGCTGTCCAGGAAAGACGTAACGAGTTTTGAGACATTTCCAGTCCGGAAGTGGCCACACCACCGGCGTTAGAAGCCTTACCAGGAGAGAACAAGATCTTGGCATCCTGGAAAGCCGCGATGGCTTCAGGAGTTGAAGGCATGTTCGCACCTTCGGCTACACAGATACATCCGTTAGCTAACAGCGACTTGGCTTCATCTTCATTCAATTCGTTTTGTGTGGCACAAGGCAATGCGATGTCGCATTTTACACCCCATGGACGTTGTCCTTCGAAGAATTCGAAACCGTCGTATTTGTCGGCGATCTCTTTCACGCGGCCTCGACGAACATTTTTCAATTCCATTAAGAAATCGAGGTGCTCGGAGTGGAATCCGCCCGGAGCGTAAACATATCCCGAAGAATCGGAAACAGTTACTACTTTACCTCCCAAGTGAATCACTTTTTCCAGAGCATATTGAGCAACGTTACCTGATCCGGAAATCACAACGGTCTTGCCGTGGAAGTTTTCGTTTTTGGTAGCCAGCATTTCCTTGGCAAAGTATACGGTACCGTAACCGGTAGCTTCAGGACGGATCAAAGAACCACCCCAGTTGATACCTTTACCGGTTAAAACGCCGGTAAATTCGTTACGTAATCTTTTGTATTGCCCGAACATGTACCCGATCTCTCTACCGCCCACACCGATATCACCGGCAGGTACGTCGGTATCAGGACCGATGTGTCGTTGCAATTCAGTCATGAACGACTGGCAGAAACGCATCACTTCGTTATCCGATTTTCCTTTCGGATCAAAGTCGGATCCTCCTTTACCACCACCCATAGGCAATGTGGTTAACGAGTTTTTAAATACCTGTTCAAAACCTAAGAATTTCAGGATAGACAAGTTAACAGACGGGTGGAAACGTAAACCACCTTTGTAAGGTCCGATAGCCGAGTTGAATTCAACGCGGTATCCTTTATTGATCTGAACGTCGCCGTTGTCATCAAGCCATGGAACTCTGAACATGATCACACGCTCAGGTTCAACCATTCTTTCTAATATTTTTGCTTTTTTGTATTTAGGATTGGCTTCAATTACCGGAATAACGGCTTCAGCAACTTCCTCAACAGCCTGTAAAAATTCAGGTTCATGGCTATGTTTTTCTTTCATCTTAGCCATAAAATCTTGAACTGCTTGACTCATCTTAAATGTATTTATGTAAGTAAAAAAATGATATGATTAGTGGAGACAAATGTATATAAATTAAAAGTTAAAATATTCCTTTTTTGATAAATTTATCCCTTAATGTTGCAGTTCTATTTTACCCCGAATGCAAAAGATATTAGTCATAGATAACTTCGATTCGTTTACCTACAACCTGGTGCATTATATTGAAGCACATCCGGATTGTGAAATCAGGGTAGTCCGGAACAATGAAATCAGCCTCGAGGAGGTAGGTGAATATGACACCCTTGTGCTCTCTCCGGGGCCAGGTTTGCCGGATGATGCCGGAATGACCAAAGCCGTAATTCAACGCTATGCTCCGGTTAAAAAAATTCTCGGCGTTTGTTTGGGCATGCAGGCCATCGGAGAGGTGTTCGGTGCCGAACTGAAAAACCTGCAAACCGTTTATCATGGCGTAGCAACGCCGCTGAAAGTGCTGGATGCTACGAATGAACTTTACAAAGATTTGCCCGGACAGTTCGAAATAGGGCGTTATCACAGTTGGGTGCTGGCTTCCGGCAGAGTTCCTTCCTGTTTGGAAATTACGGCTGTGGATGCCGAAAACAACCCCATGTCGTTAAAGCACAAAGATTACCGTGTGTATGGAGTTCAGTATCATCCCGAGTCCGTGTTAACCGAAAATGGCCGAAAAATAATCAGCAACTTTTTGGAAATCAACTAAGTAAAGGTATTAACATCATTTAACACTATTTTAAAAAAGCAGGTGGTTACTTGTGATCAAATAATTATCTTTACTGCCATTATTTCGATATGTCGGATAGTTTAGTCATTATACCAACCTACAACGAGAAAGAAAACGTGGAGAAAATGCTCCGCTACGTTTTTGCCATGGAAAAGTCCTTCCATGTTTTGATTGTTGATGACGGTTCTCCCGACGGAACGGCTGATATCGTTAAACGGCTGCAACAGGAGTTTCCGCAGAAATTACACATGGAAGAGCGGAAAGGAAAGTTAGGCTTAGGTACAGCCTACATTCATGGTTTCAAGTGGGCCCTGAAACGGGATTACCAGTATGTTTTCGAAATGGACTGCGATTTTTCTCACAACCCCGACGATTTGGTTAACCTCTACAATGCCTGTGCTAAAGACGGTGCAGACCTCTCGATCGGATCCCGTTACATCACCGGCGTGAATGTGGTGAACTGGCCCATGGGAAGGGTACTGATGTCTTACTACGCTTCGGCTTATGTGCGTCTGATTACCGGCATGAAGATCCGCGATACCACATCCGGATTCAAGTGTTACACCCGTAAAGTGCTGGAAACTATTGATCTCGATCACATCAGGTTTAAAGGGTATGCCTTCCAGATCGAAATGAAATTTACGGCTTACAAATTCGGGTTCCAGATCGTGGAAGTACCGATCATTTTTACCGACCGCCAGGAAGGTCAGTCCAAAATGAGTGGAGGCATCTTCAAAGAAGCCGTGTTCGGTGTGATCCAGATGAAGATCAAAAGCTGGTTTACGAAATATAAGCGCTGATCAAATTCATTAAAAGCAACCCATTCCAACCAGAATGGAGTAATCTTCATTAATTTTGGGTTTAGAAACATAAGATTTCTCGACTCCGCTCGAAATGACATACTAAATACATGAAAACACTACTGAAAAACGCAACCATCGTTAATGAAGGTCAAATCTTTAAAGGGCATGTGCTCATTGATGGCGAACGCATCGCCAAAGTGATCCGGGAAACGGAAGATGTGAGCCCGTATGAAACCGATGCCGAAGTGCTTGACTTGCGTGGCAATTATCTGATGCCGGGAGTGATCGACGATCAGGTTCATTTTCGGGAGCCTGGTTTAACGCATAAGGCCGACATTCATTCGGAATCGCGTGCAGCTGTTGCAGGTGGGACTACCGCCTTCATGGAAATGCCCAATACCGTTCCGAATACCTTAACGCAGGAGCTGCTTCAGGATAAATACGACATCGCCGAAAAGACTTCTTTCGCCAATTATTCCTTTTTCATGGGAGCTTCCAACGATAACCTCGAAGAAGTACTGAAAACCGATCCGAAAACAGTATGTGGGATCAAGATCTTCATGGGGTCTTCTACCGGAAATATGCTGGTGGATAAGAAAGAAGTGCTCGAAAACATTTTTGCCAACTGCCCGATGCTGATCGCGACACACTGCGAAGATGAGCACACTGTACGCACCAACATGGAAAAATACCGGGAACAATATGGTGAAGACGTACCCATGAAATGCCATCCGGAAATCCGCAGTGAGGAAGCCTGTTATTTATCGTCTTCATTCGCAGTCGAGTTGGCTAAAAAACACAACACCCGTTTACACATCTTACACATTTCCACAGCGAAAGAACTGGAGTTGTTCGATAATTCGATACCATTAAAAGAGAAGCGCATCACCGCTGAGGCCTGCATTCACCACATGTGGTTCAGCGATGAAGATTATGAAGAAAAGGGAGCCTTCATCAAATGGAATCCGGCGGTGAAGAAAGCCAGCGACCGCGATGCGATCCTGCGAGGTGTGCTCGATAACAAGATCGATGTGATCGCTACCGACCATGCGCCGCATACGGTGGAAGAAAAACTGAATACCTATTTCAAATCGGCTTCCGGCGGACCAATGGTGCAACATGCACTGGTGGCGATGCTGGAGCACTACCATAACGGCAAGATCAGCCTCGAAAAGATCGCCGAGAAGATGAGTCATGCGGTTGCGGATTGCTTCCACATCGAAGATCGCGGCTACATTCGGGAGGGCCAGTTTGCCGATCTGGTGGTGGTTGATCTGGATAATCCGTGGACGGTCAGCAAAGAGAATTTACTGTACAAATGCGGCTGGTCACCCCTCGAAGGACAAACCTTCCAGTCGAAGGTGATGCAAACTTTCGTGAACGGCCACCTGGTTTACAACATGGGTGAGATCGATGAAGATTTCCGGGGGAAACGAATGACTTTTGATAGGTAGTTTTCTTATATATCGTCATTCAGAACGATATTTTGTGTTTTGTCATAGTGAGTTTATCGAACTATAGATAAAACATAACAAAATGAAGTGAAGAATCTTCATGAATTAAGGCTTAATCCTTTTCTTGATCAGAGTAGTAGCCCTTCGAGGCTTTTGCTCTCGCAAAACGTGATCAGGGTGACGTCTCTGATGAATATGGGAGGCTTATTTTTCTAGTTTCCTCACCTTCTCCTCAACCTGAGCGGTTAATTTTTGCTTGTAGGCGATGATGCGGTCGCGCAACGCGCTGTCTTGAACAGAAACGATCTGAGCCGCTAAAATCCCGGCATTCTTGGCACCGTTCAGGGCAACCGTTGCTACGGGAACGCCGCCCGGCATTTGCAAAATGGAAAGCACAGAATCCCAGCCGTCGATGGAGTTGCTCGATTTAACCGGCACACCGATCACAGGAAGTGGTGAAATGGCCGCTACCATGCCCGGAAGATGGGCAGCACCTCCCGCTCCGGCAATGATCACTTCAATGCCTCGTAGGTGGGCATTTTCGGCAAATTCGAACATGCGTTGCGGTGTACGGTGAGCCGATACGATGGTCAGTTCGTAAGGGACATTTAATTCTTCGAGAATTTCTTTGGCTTGGTTCATTACGGGCAGATCTGAATCCGACCCCATGATGATGCTAACTTTTGGGTTCATTATGCAATAACTTTCAAATGTTCTTTAACGTAATAGGCTTTTTTCTTGGCACTTTCCAGATCGGTGTCGATCA
>JAGQZT010000078.1 GCA_020435335.1 Flavobacteriales bacterium
CAAAAAAGACGGCAAAAATTTCGACAATCAGATACTATCCAATCGATATAGAGCTATCGGGTTACAAATTTCCATTAACAATTACCCTATTACTGATTCATACCCTAGGTCAGTTAAAACTATCAGAGAGATATTAGCTCAGCTTTAATTACACCCTATGAAACCCTATGAAAGGTCATTTCATAGGGTAAAGAATCTAACTATACTGTTCTTACCTTAGCATTTTACGATTAAAAAGCTACACAACCTCATATACTGTATAATACTGCGTATTAAATAGTTATGAGTAAATTAAAACCAAAAATGGCACGAATGATGCCCTAATAAAGGCAAAAGAATAGAAACAAAAAAAAGGAAAGCTGTCTCCAAACAATTCTTTCCTTTTTAAATACTAAATATTATGTTATCAAAGTTACGCAAATTGCTTGCCAAAATCAAATTTGGCTACCGAAAATTTAAGAACAAGAACCACAAGCTGTTCTTGATAATCCAAACGATTGATTTAATTACAACCGTAATCAATCTCCCCGACATGATTGAGTTCATCAAAGCTGTAGTTCCCTTCTCATGAAAGTGAAGGTAGAACATACCGATTCAGGTGAGAATATCTTTGGTGGTATCAATGTGTTTATCCATGAGATGACCAAACTTGGTATCGACAAGTTGATTGACTCTCATTTGGGTAAGAGGGTTAAGCAGGCGAAGTACTCCACTGGGGAAATTATCATGTACTGGATTTACGGAATGTTGTGCGGTGCGAACAAGTTTGATAAGATCACCAAGATTCACAAGAATTTCCAGAACATCCCTTACCTTAAAGATAAAATTCCATCCCGAGACACTATCAGAAGGATGATGCAAAAACTAGCGATCCCGAACTCGGTGAAAGAGAATTTGACTAATGATGAAGTGAGTGAAGTGAACGACAATGTGAAGTTGAATACCTTACTTCATAAGATTCAAAAGAAACTTAACATCTTTAATTCCAAAAAGAAACACACATTAGATGTTGACACAATTGTAATACCGACTAATGCTTATGATTCCAAGTTCAGTTTCAAGAAGAAGATAAGAGGCTATCATCCTTGTGTTTCAATTATTGATGGGAAAGCCGTTTATATGGAAATGAGAAACGGAAATGTAAGCCCTAAATACAAGTTGCTTGAACATATTGACAATACACTAACCCATATAAAACAAACAGGTTTAGGAAAGATTGACAAGCTCAGAATGGACAATGCAGGGTACAACAATGAAGTTTTCAAGTACCTGAATCAAAAGAATATTAAATTCTACGTCCGAGCAAGAAAAAGTAGAGACCTGATTGATATGGTACGAATTAACTCTATGGGAAAATGGAGAGAAACCGAAATAGAAACCACTGACAAGGTAACTCCTATTATAGTGTCTTCTATCAATTATAGGCTATTAAGGTATTCAGATCAAGAAGAGCAATATAGGGTTGTGACCTGTAGGTTTCAAGATGATGAAATCGACAATTTTGTAGGTAGGATGATTATCACAAATGACTTTGAATCAACGGAAGAAGAGATCATTCATTTCTACAATCAAAGAGGAAAACAGGAAAGAGTATTTGACGACCTGAGAAACAACTACGGTTGGAAATACCCACCATTCAGCGATATGTCTCAGAACACAGTATTCTTTATTGTGAGTATGATCTGCCAGACTGTATACAAATATGTATTAGGAGTAGTAACTAGTAAAACCGAAACCGACAAAGTGAACGAGAACACATGGCTTGATGATTTCAGGTATTGGTTTATTCTTGTTGGTTCTGTCTGGATTATTACTGATGAAATTTGTAAAATAGTATTTCGAGATAGTTACTTTAACTACAAGGTGTTTTTTGATTAGGATAGACCCCTAAAATCAAAGTTCATACACCGATTACTGAACCTTATTTCATCGAATTAGGGATGAGTTTACTATGGTAATAACTCATATCGACATTTCTATTTTTTTAGTTTTGTTAAAAACCATACCTTTAAAAAAAAAAAAAACTCTGTGGGAGCAATATTTTTCAATTATCCAAAAAATAGACCTGCTTAGTTGAAAATTTTCGAATAATATTTGTAGGTGAATTAAAAAAGTCTATTTTTGCCATCCGAAACTAAGAATTGAAAATATTAAGTCATGAAACGCACATTTCAGCCATCAAGAAGAAAAAGAAGAAACAAGCACGGTTTCAGAAGTAGAATGGAGTCGGTAAACGGCAGAAAGGTTTTAGCCAGAAGAAGAGCTAAAGGCAGAAAGAAATTGACAGTGTCTGACGAACCAAGACACAAGAAGTAATGATATCTATTTAACGATATATGAAAAGCTCCGTATTATTCGGGGCTTTTTTTTTGAACAATAATTACGTTACTGTTGAAAAGTTCCCCGAGAAATTTAGTTCGATTGAAGTAATTTCGTAGGGATTTTTGAGCACTAAAAACACAACATGCTATGCCAAAAGATAACAGCATTAAGCACATTTTAATTATCGGAAGCGGACCAATCATCATCGGTCAGGCTTGCGAATTTGATTACTCCGGATCCCAGGCCTCACGTTCCCTGAGAGAGGAAGGCATTACGGTTACCCTGATCAACTCCAATCCGGCTACGATCATGACCGATGAGGTAACTGCCGACAATGTCTATTTGTTACCACTCGATACGTCGTCGATTACTCAGATCCTGGAAGAACATCCCGATATTGATGCTGTATTGCCTTCTATGGGCGGACAAACCGCACTGAATCTGGCCATCGAATGCGAGAACATGGGAATCTGGGAAGAGTATAACGTGCGCATGATCGGTGTGGATACCAAAGCGATCGACATTACCGAAGATCGTGAATTGTTCCGTCAGAAGATGGAAGAAATCGGGGTGCCGATGGCTCCGTCCGAAACGGCGAAATCTTACCTCGAAGGGAAAGAGATCGCTCAACGCATTGGATTCCCGCTGGTGATCCGGCCTTCTTTTACACTCGGTGGTACAGGAGGGTCTGTTATTTACGACCCTAAAGAATATGAAGAAGCACTCCATCGCGGGTTACAGGCTTCGCCCATCCACGAAGTGATGATCGATAAAGCCGTGATCGGCTGGAAAGAATACGAGCTGGAAATCCTGCGCGATAAAAACGACAACGTCGTGATCATCTGTTCCATCGAGAACTTCGATCCGATGGGCATCCATACCGGCGACTCCATTACGGTTGCTCCGGCCATGACCTTGTCGGATACCACTTTCCAGAAGATGCGCGACATGTCCATTAAAATGATCCGTTCCATCGGAAATTTTGCCGGAGGCTGTAATGTTCAGTTCTCGGTAAGCAACGATGAGAAGGAAGATATTATCGCCATTGAAATTAACCCGAGAGTTTCCCGCTCCTCGGCACTGGCCTCCAAAGCCACAGGCTACCCGATCGCCAAGATTTCATCCAAATTGGCCATCGGCTACACGCTGGATGAACTGAAAAACCCGATCACCGGATCAACCTCGGCGCTCTTTGAACCGACTCTCGATTACGTGATCGTGAAAGTGCCACGATTCAATTTTGATAAATTTAAAGGTGCCGACCGCCGGTTGGGCTTCCAGATGAAATCGGTGGGTGAGGCTATGGGGATCGGGCGATCCTTTCAGGAAGCGCTTCAAAAAGCCTGTCAGAGTTTGGAAATTAACCGTAACGGTTTAGGAGCGGACGGCAAGGAACTTACCAATCAGGATCAAATCCTGAAAAGCCTCGAAAACCCGAGCTGGGATCGTTTGTTTCATATATATGATGCCATCAAGTTGGGTATTCCGTTCAAAACCATCTACGAAAAGACCAAGATCGATCACTGGTTCCTGCGTCAGATCGAAGATTTCATTAAACTGGAACGAAAAATTCAACAATATACTTTGGATACCATTCCGAAAGAGCTGATGTTCGAAGCCAAGCAAAAAGGGTATGCCGACAGGCAGATTGCTCACTTGCTGAAATGCCTGGAGAGTGAAGTCTATAAGAAAAGAAACGAGCAGGGAATCAAACGCGTGTACAAACTGGTTGATACCTGTGCGGCAGAATTCCCGGCACAAACACCTTACTATTATTCTACCTTTGAAGAGGAAAATGAGTCGGTGGTTACCGATCGCAAAAAAATCGTTGTGCTGGGTTCAGGCCCGAACCGGATCGGTCAGGGGATCGAATTCGACTACAGCTGTGTACACGGTGTTATGGCTGCCAAAGAAGCAGGTTATGAAACCATCATGATCAACTGTAATCCGGAAACGGTTTCTACAGACTCCGATACGGCCGATAAATTGTATTTCGAACCGGTCTTCTGGGAACATATCTACGACATCATTCAGCATGAAAAACCCGAAGGAGTGATTGTTCAGTTGGGTGGGCAGACTGCTCTGAAACTGGCAGAAAAGCTGGAAAAATACGGAGTAAAAGTATTGGGAACATCCTTCGAAGCACTCGATATCGCGGAAGATCGTGGAAGATTCTCCAACGTGCTGAAAGAGCTGGGTATTCCTTATCCCGAATTCGGTGTAGTGGAGAGTGCCGAACAGGCCATTGAGCTGTCCAAAACATTAGGATTCCCGTTACTCGTTAGGCCGTCGTACGTGTTGGGTGGTCAAAAAATGAAGATCGTGATCAATGAAGAAGAACTGGAACATCATGTGGTGGATATCCTGCGCGCGATGCCGGATAACCAGATTCTGCTCGATCACTTTTTGGGAGGAGCCATTGAGGCAGAAGCCGATGCGATCTGTGACGGAAAAGATACCTACATCATCGGGATCATGCAGCACATTGAACCGGCAGGGATCCACTCGGGAGATTCGTATGCGGTGCTGCCGCCTTATAACCTGGGTGATCTGATCATCACGCAAATCGAGGAGATCACAAAAAAGATTGCCGTTGCTTTGAAAACCGTCGGATTGATCAATATTCAGTTTGCAATCAAAGACGATGTGGTGTATGTGATCGAGGCCAACCCGAGAGCTTCCAGAACGGTTCCGTTCATTGCCAAAGCTTATCGCGAACCGTATGTGAAGTACGCTACGAAGGTCATGCTGGGCGACAAAAAAGTGAAGGACTTTACCTTTACGCCGCATCAGGAAGGATATGCCATTAAGATACCGGTATTCTCTTTCAATAAGTTCCCGAATGTGGATAAAGAACTGGGACCGGAGATGAAATCGACGGGTGAAGCCATTCGGTTTATCGATAGCCTGAAGGATAAATTTTTCCGGGAAATTTATGCCGAACGGAACCTCTACCTGAGTAGATAAATTCCCCTCTTGAGAGGGGAAAGGAATTCTTGGCAACTTGTTGCATAGAAATTCCAGGGGTGTGTGACAATTTGTCCTGATTTTCGAATTGGAGAGGTTGTTGTCATAGCCTGAACAAAAGAATTGATTATGATCCTACACGAAGCTAGTTTTGTTGGCCTTGTCAGAACCATCGCCATCATCTTTATTATTGTTTATGCACTCCGGTTGTTGTCGCGATACGTCTTTCCCTTTTTACTGAAGCGTTGGGTCAACAAGAAAATGAGTGAATTCCAAAATCAGGCGCAAACTCAATTCCGGGAACAACAAAAAGCTCAGCAGTTCGCCAAAGAACACGAAGGAGAAGTAAAGATCAAATCGCGTGGGAACAACAATAAACCGGAAACAGATGAAATCGGTGATTTTGTGGATTTCGAAGAAGTCGACTGAGTTGTTCCGTTAATCAGTTTCTTAGTTCTTCAGTTGATATTGATTTTACGAACTTAATAACTAGATAACTTCTTACTAAATCCTTATTTTCGTAGCATGGCAAAAAAAGTAATGATCGTTGTTGGAACACGCCCCAACTTTATTAAAATCACGCAATTTGAAAAAGCATTTGCAGCCTATGGCGATGCTTTTGATTATATTTTGGTTCATACCCAGCAGCATTACGATGAGAATATGTCCAATATCTTCTTCAAGCAATTGAAGCTCAAAGAACCCGAATACCTCAATGTAACCCCTTCAACACCTGCCAATCAGATCGGACAAGCCATCATCGAGATCGAAAAAGCCATTCAAAAACATCAGCCTGATGCGCTTATCGTTGTGGGCGACGTGGATTCTACCCTGGCCGGAGCGATTGCCGGAAACAAAACCAAAACCAGGCTCTATCACCTAGAAAGCGGTTTGAGAAGCAACGACCGGGAAATGCCGGAAGAAATTAACCGGCTCATTACCGACCTCGTTACCGATGGTTTTTTTGTTACCGAGCAAAGCGGTTACGATAACCTGATCAGCGAAGGGAAATCCGAAGCACAAGTTCATTTTGTAGGAAACACCATGATCGATACCTTAGTCGCTTTTGATGAGGTGATCCAGGAACATCCGATCCTGACGGAGTTGGGGATCGAAGGCCTGGATTTCGTACTGATGACCATGCATCGTCCGCGAAACGTGGATACGAAAGAACGGCTGGAGATTCTGTTGAACATCATCGATAAAGTATCCGAAAATAATTACCTGGTATTGCCGATTCACCATCGGACCAGAAAGAGCCTGATCCAGCATGAGTTATATCACCGTCTCGAAGACAATGAAAAGGTGATTATCACGGAAGCTTTGAATTACCTGGCCTTTCAAAAGCTGATCAGTTCATGCAAATACGTGTTAACGGATAGCGGAGGAATTCAGGAAGAAACGACTTTTCGTCAGGTGCCCTGCCTCACTTTGCGCGATAATACCGAAAGGCCTTCTACGATTACCATCGGCAGCAACGAACTGGTGGAGTACAACTATGAGGCCGTGGCCGCCAAGATCAACCAGATCGAGAACGGAACCTTTAAAAAGGGAGCAATTCCACCGTTTTGGGATGGAAAGGCCACGCAACGGATTGTTGAAGTCCTGAACAGGGAGTTGAACTAATATTGATCGGCAATAAAATAATGCAGATCTCTTTCTACGATGGTGTAGATAACGATATCCGGTTTTTCTTTTTCAACGAGGTCTCCCCGGAATTCATGCGTCCATAAAAACACCGACCGGGAAAAACTCAGCGGAAAAAAGTTCCACAGATAATAAGAAAACGAATCGTGAAAATTCATGATTTTCGGTGCTGTACTGTCGGCAGAAATGGCGATCATGGTTGCTTTATAAGATTGGTCGTAAGTGTAATAGTCTTCATTAATGGATTGTGTGAACTTCGGAAGCGTATCATGCGGAATGTAATTGTAATGAATCCGGTCAAAATATTCAACCATGGCCAGGGATTCGGCGAGGTCACCCCCTTTAACCGTATCCGGCAGGATCGTAAAATGCTCCCTTTCGAATAATTTCAGATTCGGATAATCCTTTCTGAGTTCCGTGATCAGTTTTTGATAGCCGATGAAGGCACCATGATGGTTCCAGTGGGAATCGGCTTTGTAAAACAAGGGGTGATTCTTTTTATCCTGCCTGAACTCCTCCCGCATGTCGATCACTTTAATGCTTGTGTTCTGTTGCAGGTATTCGATCAGTTGACCTGTTCTTGAGGGCCCGGTTACAGGGATATAAAAGGGGAGGTGTTCGGGGTAGACTGAGCTTTTGTTTGGAGCAATAACTAAATAAAATTGAGCATTTTGCTGCTGCGTGAATATTTGTTTTTGTTCCAGATTTGATTTGATCAGGGTTAGCTCTTCTTCGTGGAACAGGTTGTTTCCAGCGAGGTTTTCCAGGACTCCCTTCGCTGAAAAATACATCCAGTCGTCTTTCCCCAATGTAACGGTTTCTACCGGGGAGACTTTAAATGTCTTAACCTTCCAGTAGTTGTTCCAGGCGATCAGGTATTTCCGGAGTTCGAAATTATCGTTGACATACTGATTAAGTTGTTCGGGATAGTGCTCTATACTGTTCAGGGCAAATTCCGGTAAGGGAGCCAAAGCCCTTTTCTCATTAAACTGACGAACGATTTTTGAGTAGTGTACCACCGGGAAATACGTTTGGATCAGGGGTAATAACAGCACGAAAAAGAACACGGCGATAATCAGGTAATGATTCCAGTTTCCGGCAATATGTGATTTGGCGTTTGACATCAAAAACGGTAGTAAATAAACGGATTATAGGTGTCGGATGCTAATTCGGACATACACATGGCCAGGATTGCAAAAATCAACACGGCCTGAGTCAGTTGATACCCGATTTTAAGCATATTTTGCTGGGGTAAGCGATTAAAATAGGCCGGGACAATATGGAACAATTTCGTGGAACCGAGTATGCCCACAATGAGTACGATGATGTTGAGGTAATTAGCAAAATAATAAGGAGTCAGGTCGTAGGATCCGGAAGCATTCATGCCAAAAAGTTTGCCGACGAATTGGAATGCTTCGTCCAGATTTTCAATGCGAAAAAATACCCAGGCAATAATTACCACCAGCAAGGTATACAGGTGGGCAAAAGGTGCCCATAGTTTGTTCAGAATCCTGTTGAAACCAACTCGTTCAAGTACCAGAAAACAACCGTGGAACAATCCCCAGAAAATGAAATTCCAGTTGGCTCCGTGCCAGAGGCCGGTAATGAAGAACACAAAGAACAGGTTGAAGTAGGTTCGATACGGGCCTTTCCGGTTTCCACCCAAAGGTATGTACAGATAATCCCGGAACCAGCTCGATAAGGAAATGTGCCATCTTCTCCAGAAATCCTGAATGGATCGGGCTATATAGGGAAAATTGAAGTTCTCTAAAAAATGAAATCCGAGCATTTTTCCCAACCCGATGGCCATGTCGGAATATCCGCTGAAATCGTAATAGATCTGTAACGTGTAACAGATTATTCCGAGCCAGGCAACCGGTGAAGACACATCTTCGATGGGCGTTGCGAAAATCTGGTCCGCCATCAATGCCAGCGGATTGGCCAGCAACACTTTTTTGGACAGTCCGATCACAAAACGTTGAATTCCGGTGGAAAATAAAGGAATGCTCATCGTTCTTTCGCTGAGCTCCCGGGCAATGCTGCTGTATCGCACGATCGGTCCCGCAATGAGCTGAGGAAACAGGGAGATGAACAGTCCCAAACTGACCGGATTTTTCTGGGCAGGTACTTCTTTCCGGTACACGTCGATTAAGTAGGAAATGCTTTGGAACGTAAAAAAAGAAATGCCAATTGGTAAGTGAATGTCTAATTGGGTAGTGGCATCGTTCGATGAAAAGGGCTGGACGATCATGTCATATAAAAACGCAGCATATTTATAATAAACCAGCAAGGCTACGTTGGCCGTGATTCCGATGCCGAGTATCCATTTTTTAGTCTGGTTCGTTCCGGCAATGTTTAATCCCATTCCTATCCCGTAATTGAGCAGAATGGAAACTATCATAAGGAAAACGTAGTAAACTTCCCCCCAGGCATAGAAAAGCAGACTGGCCAATAGCAGGAATACGTTTCGTACTGGTTTAGGAGCGATCAGGTGTCCCACTAATACCGCTGGCAGAAAGGCAATTAAAAAGATAATGGAACTGAACAGCATCGTTTTTACCGTGGTATTGATTCAATAAGCTCGTTATGTTCAGAGCTTCATACAGATTCAAATATCGAGAAAATATTAGAAAGAGGGAGTCTTCAAATTACGATTATGCTGAATTTGAGGATGAACCATCGCATGTCCGGTTTCTCCGGCGAATAGCATACAGCTCAATTTTTCACCTTATCCGAAAGCATGATCGCGATGGATCGGGTCTTCTCAAAATGCGAGCAGATGATCACAATGATTACCGTAACCGGTACGCTGATCAACATGCCGGTTACTCCCCAGAGTACTCCCCAGAACGATAAGGCGAAAATGGCTACCAAAGGACTGATGTTGAGTGTTTTACCCATGAGTTTGGGCTCGATCAGGTTTCCGACAAGCAATTGGATGGCTCCCACAACGCCGAGAACGATCAGGCTTTCTTTAAACGCGCCGAACTGGAGCAGGCAAAAAATGGCCGGAAATAAGGTGGCGATCATCGATCCGACAGCCGGAATAAAGTTCAGGATGAAAATTAAAAATGACCAAAACATCGGAGAATCGATTCCAATGGAAGCTAAAGCAATGTAGCTGGCAATTCCGGTAAACAGACTAACCAGCGATTTCATACCGATGTAATTGCTGATGGACTGTTCGATTTGTTTTAAAATCGACGTGACGTCGGTATATTTTTCTTTACTGCCCAGTGCCTTTTGAAGTTTATTGTCAAAATTGGCTTCCTCCAGGAAAATAAATAAGGCATAAATCACGATCAGTAAGGCATTTCCTAACAGGTCGCTCAACGAATTAAAAATCTCTTTTAATACCTGTCCGAAGTCAAATTCGGTCGCATTCGTTTTCAGGTATTCGATCAGGTTCATGTTCAGTTCTTCATTCAACTGAAGGATAATGGATTCTACGTTTTTTTCATACGAGGGGTAATTCTGTGCAATCTGATTGATGTTGTTCAGAATCACCTTGGAAATCAGGCTCATTAAAACGATGATAATGCCTGAAACGAGTAGATTTTTGATCCATGAGGGTACTTTTTCCCGGATAAACTCCAGCCGGTCGATCACATGCCTGATCTTACGGATTAAAAACCAAAGTAGTAAAGCAAGGATAAACGGGATCAGTAAATTCTGGCCGTAAATCAAAATGATAACGATGGCAATGATTGTGATAAAAAAGTAGGCGGTATTTTTCATGGTGTTGTGAATCAGTCGTAGTACTTGTATCGGAACAACTGCAAAAAGTCTTCCGGAACTTTGGTCTCAAAGGTCATTTCTTCATACGTGGCAGGGTGTATGAAGGTTAGTTTTCGAAGGTGAAGTGCCATCCGTCCAATAGGGTTTTGGTTACTGCCGTATTTCTTATCACCCAGCACGGGGTGCTTGATGCCTTGCAGTTGAACGCGGAACTGGTGCTTACGCTCCGTATCCATATAGAGTTCCATCAGTGTAAAATACTCATTTTTCTTCACCACCTGGTAACGGGTAATTGCCGGCTTCCCTTCTTTTTTACTTTTGGTTTCGTGAACGATCAGGGCTTTACTCTCCTTTAAAAAACTTTGCAAGGTGTCCGTATCTTTTTGAACGGTTCCTTCGGTAACAGCCAGGTACATGTTTTTCGGAGAAGTGGAGGCCCAGCTTTCCTTCAACTCCATCTGTGCATTTTTGTTTTTGGCAAAGACCATCAATCCGGATGCTTCCCGGTCGAGCCGGTGCACCACAAACAAGCGTGCAACAGGGTTTTCCTGGCGGATGTGTGTGGTTACGATGCGATAGGCGGTCTGTTTTTTTTCTTTTTCGGATCCAACCGAAAGCAGCCCGCTCCGTTTGTTGATCACGATCACCTGATCGTCTTCAAAAACGATTTTCACGCCTTCGTAGGATTGTTTCCGGTGAGGTCCGTCCCAACTCACAACAACTTTATCGCCGGGCTTTAACTCCTGATCGAATTGCGTGGTAACAGATTGATTCACCATAAACTGTTTATGGCTCAACATGCCTTTGATCTTAGTCCGGGATTTGTCTTTGATCGATGAAAGCAAAAAGGGGAGGAGTTCCACTTCTTCCTGAACGGTAAACGTGCTGAGTCTGCTTTTTTTGCTGAAGTTGGATTTGCCTGACCTTTTTTGCATTGTTGAAAAGACGTTAATGAAATTCTATCTGCCGCGAAATTACTGATTTCGGACGAAGTGTTAACAATTCTTAATTCATTGATAATTTCCTTGGGCAGAATAGGTCATAAGCTTGGAGTTCTTAGTAACTTTGGGTGAACGAATTTTGTGACTGGAAATGGCAGATGTAATCAAATTATTACCCGATTCGGTAGCGAATCAGATCGCAGCAGGTGAAGTGATTCAACGTCCTGCCAGCGCTGTGAAAGAATTGATGGAGAATGCCATCGATGCGGGTGCCACCTCCATTTCCCTGGTCATTAAAGACGCCGGAAAGACCTTGATCCAGGTAAATGATAACGGTGTAGGCATGTCCGAAACCGATGCCCGCCTCAGTTTCGAACGGCACGCCACATCCAAGATCAAGAAGGCCGACGACCTTTTTAATATTCATACCAAAGGCTTCCGTGGTGAAGCCCTGGCTTCCATTGCCGCCATTGCACAGGTGGAACTTAAAACCAAAAAAGAAGGGCAGGAGCTTGGCACCAAAATTACCATCGAAGGCAGTGAAGTGAAAGAACAGGAACCCTGCACCGGTGGACAGGGAAGTTCGTTCTCGGTAAAGAATCTGTTCTACAACGTACCGGCCCGACGAAATTTTTTGAAGTCCAACGCCATTGAAATTAAACACATCATCGAAGAGTTTCAGCGGGTAGCCCTGGTTCATGCCGACATCGATTTTAGCATGTACAATGCCGGTAATGAGGTTTTTAACCTGAAAAAAGGAAGCTTCCGCCAACGCATCGTCGGTATTTTTGGCGATAAATACAACCAACGCCTGGTTCCCGTGAAGGAAGAAACCGATCTGGTAAGCATCGAAGGGTTCGTAACCAAACCCGAATTCGCCAAGAAGACCCGCGGTGAACAATACTTCTTCGTAAACAACCGATTCATTAAAAGTCCTTACCTCAATCATGCCGTGCAGAGTGCGTTCGACCAATTACTTTCCGGCGATCAGTTTCCATCATACTATCTAAAACTGACCATCGATCCGAAAACCATTGATATCAACATTCATCCGACCAAAACGGAGATCAAGTTCGAGGATGAACGAGCCATTTATGCCATCATCCGCACATCCGTGAAACAGGCTTTGGGTAAGAATAACATTGCTCCGACACTCGATTTTGAGCAGGAAAGCAGTTTCAATGTGCCGTTGCTGAAAAGCACCGACACCATCAAGGCACCAACGATTAAAGTGAATCCCGATTACAATCCGTTCAAAACAGAATCCAAACCGGCGGCGGCTCCCAAAAAGCAGAGTGCCCAAAACTGGGGAAACCTTTATCAATCCTTTGAGAAGGATGTGGCGGCTATCCGTCAGGAATCCGAACCGGAAGAAAAACAGCAGGTTATTGCTTCCAATTGGGAAGATGATCAGGAAGAGCAGGAACAAACCTTGCTGCAATTGCACAACAAATACATATTAACTCAGCTCAAATCCGGTTTTTTAATCGTTGATCAGCAACGGGCTCATGAGCGCATACTGTTCGAATCCTATTTCAGGAACCTGGAAAAAGGAAAAGGCTCCGTGCAACAATTATTGTTTCCCGAAACCGTTGAGTTAACCCACGCCGATGCGGCGTTGATGGCTGAGCTCTTGTCTGAAATTAAGGCTTTGGGCTTCGATTTGGATAAATTGGGTCGAAATAGTTTTGTCGTGAACGGTGTTCCGGCAGAACTGAAAAACCAACAGGTCAAGAAAAGCATCGAGTTATTGCTGGAGCAATTTAAACGCAATGAGAACGACCTCAAACTGGAGAAACATGAAAGCCTGGCCATGGCCATGGCTCGAAGTGCTTCTATCAAATCGGGCAAGAAACTGGGCTACGAAGAAATGAAAGTACTGGTCGACAAGCTGTTTGCCTGTGAGATGCCCTACAGCCTGCCCAACGGCAAGCCAACCATCATCACGCTGAACCTCGACGACCTGAACAAACAATTCGAATACTGACATGAATTTTGGCAACATACCACCCGTCGTGAAAAACCTGTTGATCATCAACGGTTTGTTTTTTTTAGCGACGATCCTGTTTGGAAATCAACTTAACCTGACGGAATACCTGGGCTTACATTACTGGAAAAGTCCCGGATTTTATCCGCATCAGTTGGTAACCTACATGTTCATGCACAGCAATGTCGATTTTACCCACATCCTGTTTAATATGTTTGCGGTGTGGATGTTCGGACGTATCCTCGAACAGGTGTGGGGAGGGAAACGTTTCCTGATCTACTATATGGTAACGGGAATAGGAGCTGGAATCATTCAATTGGTTGTTGCTCACATCCGATTGATGCCGTTGTACGATGCTTTGCCTCCGGAAGCAATTGATATGGTGATGCAGGAAGGATACGGGGTGATTGCCAGCGGACAAAATTATGTGGATCCGATGCTTGGATCGTTCAATGCACTTATCAATGGGACCACTGTTGGGGCTTCAGGAGCAGTATTTGGAATATTATTGGCCTTTGGGATACTTTTCCCTAACACGGAGCTGATGCTGCTGTTCCCGCCCATTCCGATCAAGGCGAAGTGGTTTGTGATCGGTTACGGTGCCCTGGAACTGATTATGGGGTTTGCGAACAATCCGAATGATAATGTGGCGCACTTTGCCCACCTGGGAGGCATGCTTTTCGGCTTCATCCTGATCAAGGTGTGGAAGAAGGATAGGAATAGATTTTATTAGTTGTAACGACTACAGTTCTTGATGTCATTTTTGATTTGGATCTCGATACGTTCCATTGCATGGAACACTCGATCTGACAGATTAAAAAAATACTCGAACTGACAGGGATGACAAAAAAATGAGTAACAACCCGTTCATACAAGACCTCAAAAGCCAGTTTACCACCAAATCGGCCCTGATGAAACTCATCCTGATCAATGTCGGGATGTTTGTGCTGCTCTATGTGTTGGGGGTGGTTCTGTACTTGTTTAAAATTCCCGACGGCCGGATTTACGGGGTGTTCTGGATGGCCGTTCCGGCTGACCTTAATCAGCTCATCACCAAACCCTGGACCCTGATCACTTACATGTTCCTGCATGAAAAGGTATGGCATATCGCGTTCAACATGCTTATTCTTTATTTCAGCGGCCGGATTTTTACCCAGTTCATGAGTGAGAAAAAACTGGTTGCTACTTACTTGCTGGGTGGATGGAGCGGTGCGTTCTTGTTCATCTTGTTTTTTAATGTATTTCCGGTTTTCAGGGGAATACTTCCGATTTCCATTGCACTGGGTGCTTCTGCTTCGGTGATGGCCATTTTGGTAGCAGCCGCTACTTACGTGCCTAATTTTTTAGTCCGGCTCATGTTTATCGGAAATGTGAAACTCAAGTACATCGCGTTACTCTACATTGTGGCCGATGTGATCAGCATTCCGAAAAGTAATCCCGGCGGACATATCGCTCACCTGGGTGGGGCCTTGTTCGGATTCCTGATGGTGATGCAACTCAAAAAGGGGAGAGACCTGACGGCCGGATTTGCACGCTTCCTCGACCGGTTGAAAAAACTGTTTTCATCGCAGCAAAAGATGAAGGTGGTCTACAGCAAGACGGGTAAAACCCGGTCGGATTATGAGTACAATGCGCAGAAGAAAGCCAATCAGCAAAAGATCGATGCCATCCTGGATAAAATTTCCAAATCGGGTTACGACAGCCTCACCAAAGAGGAAAAAGCGATTTTGTTCGAGCAGAGTAAGAAATGATCTTTTTAAGTTAGGAAGTTCTGTAGTTATTAAGTTCTACAGTTGTTCAGCTGTAAAGTTTTGTAGTTGTAAAGTTTTGTAGTTTTAAAGTTGCGGACTAATACAACTGAATAACTCTCTAACTTAGAAACTACCCCAACTGAGAAACTGAACAACTCTCCAACTGAAAAACTAAATAACTTACTTCCTATTCAATAACTTCCCCAATTCCATCATCTCATCACGCAAGCGGGCAGCTTCCATGAAATCCTCCTCCTTGGCGGCTTTCTTCATCTTCCGTTGGGTTTCTTCCAGCAATTTTTCCAGTTGTTCTTTGTTCATGTATTGCACTACGGGGTCTGCAGCCACGTTCGGCAGGTCATTCATCTCCCGGTCAATCTGGTAGGCATCGTCGATCACCTTGGTCTGGCCGAGGATCTGAGTTTTTGATTTATTCAAAGCTTTCGGCGTGATGCCGTGTTCGGTATTGTATTTCAGTTGCTTTTCGCGTTTTCGGTTGGTTTCATCAATGGTCTTTTGCATCGATTTTGTGATCTTGTCGGCATACATGATCACCAGTCCGTTCACATTTCGGGCAGCCCGACCAGCGGTCTGGATCAGCGAACGTTCGGAACGCAAGAAACCTTCTTTATCGGCATCTAATATAGCGACCAAAGAGACTTCCGGTAAATCCAATCCTTCCCGGAGGAGGTTTACTCCGATCAGTACGTCAAACAAGCCTAATCGTAAGTCGCGCAGAATCTCCACCCGCTCAATGGTGTCTACTTCGGAGTGGATGTAGCGACAGCGTAAGCCGTTGTTATCAAAGTACTTGTCCAGTTCTTCGGCCATTCGTTTGGTCAGGGTCGTCACGAGCACGCGCTCATCTTTTTCGGCCCGCTCGGCAATTTCGTTCATCAGGTCATCAATCTGGTTCAGGCTTGGTCGAATCTCGATCTGAGGTTCCAGCAGTCCGGTCGGACGAATGATCTGTTCTACAATAACGCCTTCGGATTGTTCCAGTTCATAGTCGGCCGGTGTGGCACTTACGTATATGGTTTGCCCTACGAGGGCCTCGAATTCTTCAAATTTCAGCGGGCGGTTATCCATGGCGGAAGGCAGTCGAAAGCCGTACTCCACCAGGTTTTGCTTTCGGGAACGGTCGCCGCCGTACATGGCTCCGATCTGAGAAACGGTAACATGGCTTTCATCTACAACCAGCAGGAAATCTTTTGGAAAATAATCCAGCAGGCAGAAAGGACGTGATCCGGCCGGTCTCTGGTCGAAGTAGCGGGAGTAATTTTCAATTCCGGAGCAATATCCCAGTTCCCGCATCATTTCGAGGTCGTAGGTTACACGGTCTTCTAAGCGTTTGGCTTCCAGGTGTTTGCCAATCTCCTTGTAATATTCCACCTGTTTTACGAGGTCGTCCTGAATCTCGTGGATGGCATCCTTCATGCGTTCCTGTGTGGTGTTGAAGATATTAGCCGGATAGATGTTCAGGTAATCGAATTCTTCGATCGTCGTGCCGTTAATCGGATCGAAAGATTCGATTTCTTCGATCTCATCTCCGAAAAAGTAAACCCGGTAGGCAATCTCCGCATAGGCGGGATAAATATCGACCGTATCGCCTTTTACCCTGAAGTTACCCCGTTGGAAATCGGCTTCCGTTCTGGAGTAAAGGCTTTGTACCAACTGGAGCAAAAACTTGTTGCGACTGATTACGTCGCCGGTTTTGATCTTGATGATGTTCTGCTGAAAATCTTCCGGATTACCGATACCGTAGATACAGGAAACCGATGCCACTACCAATACATCCTGTCGCCCGGAAAGGAGGGAAGTGGTCGTACTCAGGCGCAGCTTTTCGATTTCGTCGTTGATCGACATGTCTTTTTCGATGTAGGTGTCTGTAACCGGAATATAAGCTTCCGGTTGGTAGTAGTCGTAATAAGAAACGAAATACTCCACGGCATTGTTGGGAAAGAACTGTTTGAATTCGCCGTATAGCTGGGCTGCCAGGGTTTTATTGTGGCTGAGAATGAGTGTCGGACGTTGAACCTGTTCGATTACATTAGCAATGGTAAAGGTCTTTCCCGAACCGGTCACACCAAGTAAGGTCTGTGCTTTGGTCCCGTTGTTCAGTCCGTCCGTCAGTTGTCTAATGGCTTCAGGCTGGTCACCGGTTGGTTGAAAATCAGATACAATTTTGAAAGGCATGGCGTAAAGTTAGGTTTTGTTATCTTTTAATTTGATTTTCAAAGTACTTAGTTTAGACTATATTTGTATATGCCTAGAGTTCTACTCATCGTATCATTTTTTTTATGTTTGATCCAATCGTTTAAATCTCAAGAGGATACATTTGAGTTATTGACCGATACAACCATTTATCTGGATGAGTTGGTGTTTCATGATGATCTTGAAAAAAAACTTTTCGAAGCCATATACCGGAATGAGAGTAAGGATTATTTTTCCTTGTTATATATGGTCAGAAATGGAGCTGATGCCGAAAAAATTGATGCTGCAAAAGCACGATTTGAACAGCAGGCTTCTGTATTAAAAACAAAAAATACTTCACCCAAGAAGCTGGTGAAAGTCATCTATAATGACGTCCATAAAAAGTTTTTTAAAAAGTATGAATTAGTTAACTACTTCGATGAGGTGTTTGAGAAAGGATATTACAATTGCCTTACAGCAACAGCTGTGTATGCACTTATGCTGGAAGAACTAAAAGTCCCGTACGAAATCAATATCCTTCCGGCTCACGTTAACTTAACCGCTTATCCCGGCACGGAAAATATCATGATCGAAACCACTGATCCCGTTAACGGCTATTTCATTTACGATAAGAAGTTTAAAGAGAATTTTGTGAATAACCTCCTGTTGTATAAACTTATCGAAGAAAAGGATATGTATAATAAATCCATCGATGAGGTCTTTGACGAGTACTATAGTTCAAATGATAAAGTGAATCTGAAAGAGTTGGTTGGAGCGCAGTATTATAATGACGGACTTTATTTACTCAAAGAAGAGAAGATTAGGGAAGGGATAGAACAGTTGGAAAAAGCCGTTGCACTTTACCCTAGCTTTAGAGTGGCCAGCATTTTGTTGTCGGTTTATTTGGCAGAAATTATTGAAACGGATTATGAGGATAGTAAGGAAATCGATTACTTAATCCGCGCTATCCGTTACAAAGAATTAAAGGTAGATATTTCGGATGGGCTGGTTTCGGAACTGGTAAGAATAGGAGAGGATCGACTGGTTAATCAGAAAGACACAGCTTCTTTCAAAGACTTTTACTCCAGAATTGTTGCGGAGACTCAGGATAAAAAACAACTTAAATCGATGGAACTGGTATACAACGGGTTAATGGGTGACTATTATTTTAAAGATATGGAATACCTGGTTGCGGCGAATTATTTTGAGAAAGGCTTGCGGCTTATGGGAAAAGATTCCTTGAATTTTGAAGATATGTATACCCGCTCGTTACTTATGCATATAGAGGGAGCAGGGGATCAGGAAAAAGTATTGACCTATATGGTAGAATGCCAGCTGAAGTGGCCACCACTGAAAGAAAATAAGCTGTTTATGAGCTACAAAGCCGACGTTTTGACATTGATAATGAGTAAATATTTCAGCATTAACAAGGTGAAAGAAGGAGAACATTACCGTGCGAAATTAGAAGAGATACTGGATCATGTTTCAATTAAAAAATTAGAACATAATATTGGGATTGCCTATGCAGAAGCGGGTTCCGCTTATTATAGATTGGGTAGCAGATCCAAAGCAAGAGCTATGTTCAAAAAAGGATTAACTTATGCTCCGGGTCATTCCGAACTGGAATACAGGTTAAGTTTGGTCGATTATTAAGACCGGTTTTCAATCGACAGGTTTACCGTCTTGGTCAGTAAGTAAAAATTCTTATCTCGGGTTTGTACTTTAGCGACGATGTAAATCGATTGCATAATCATTTGGCCACGTCCTACATAAAAACTTAAAGTTCCCTTACCTTTTTTAGACTTGATGGGAATGAAAGAGCCTTCAAAACAACCATTTTTTTCAAGCCGGCCTTCATAGTATTGTACATTTTTAGTGCCATCCGAAATTTTGAGGTTAAGCTGGTATTGTTCATCCAGTTTAATGGTGTTGTTGTGTGTTACGATAAGTTTAGGGACTTCTTTAATATTTCCGGACTCGAAATATTCAACCAAACCGGTACAGGGATTGTCTTCATGCCAGGGCATAGACGACTTCAATTTGCCATTTTTTCGATATGTTTTAAAAACACCTTCTTTTTTTCCGTTCAGATACTCACCTTCTTGATACAGCTTGCCATTTTCGTAGTACCATTTATACGGACCGTGTTTTTGATTGTCTTTGTAATGGAACTCCATGTTCACTTTTCCGTCAGGATAGTAGTTGAATGCAGGCCCGTTTTTTAAACTGTCTTTGTAAGTTACAGTTGAAGCCAGTTTCCCGTTTAAATAGTTTTTTCGGACACCGTTATAGATTTTTTCTTCTTTTTCCTTCGTTTCCTGGCTATCACTTTTCTTCAGCATGTCATCACAGGCAGTAAGTGTCATGCAGCAGAGAATGGTATAGAGTGCTTTTTTCATGATTGATTAGTCACCAATTTTTCCATGAACCAGATGGTGATGATTCCGGCTACCATTAATCCGAAAGCCAGGATGGTTTCCTGGTTCAGGCCCGAAGGCATTTGCCAGTGGTAGCCGATTACTTTTACCTTTTCATTAAACGTTTGCGTGATCGCTTCTTTCCAGGGCCACAGGATGGGTAACGAACCTAAAATAAACCCGGAAAGGATGGCAATGGTTTGATCTTTAAATCTCTTGAATACCCAAGACAGGACATGAGAAAATCCCAGCAAGCCGATCACGGCACCGATGGCCACGGGAGCAAGGGTTTTAATACTCAGTTTGTTTACCGCATCGATCATAATGAGCTGGTAATTCCCCATCAGGATCAGCACAAAAGATCCCGAAAGTCCAGGGAGGATCATGCTGCAGGCGGCCACAATACCGCAAACAAAGAGGTACCACAATTCGTCATTTTCAGTTGCAGGGGTCATAAAACTGATGGCCAAGGCTATGCCTGCGCCAACCAGGAAGCTCAGTACCACTCCGAAATTCACTTTGGAGATGGTTTTTCCCACGAAGTAAATGGAGCAAAGAATCAGGCCGAAAAAGAAGGACCAGATGTATACCGGGTAATTCTGAAAGAGGTAGTCGAACAACCGGGCAAAGGAAATGATGCTGACGCCGATTCCCAGAAAAACGGCGATTAAAAAGCTCAGGTTGATGTGCCGGGTCAGTTCTTTCAGCTTGCCGGAAAACAGCAGCTTGAGTGCGGTCAGGTCGAAAGATTTAATGGAATCGATCAGTTTTTCAAAGATGCCTGTGATCAGTGCGATAGTTCCTCCGGATACCCCGGGAATCACATTGGCAGCTCCCATAGCAGCTCCTTTTAATGCCAGAAAAATATAACTTTTTACTGATGCCATTATGCTTCAGTTACTTGTTGGTAGGCCTCCAGTCCGCCGATTAAAGAATAGACATTGTTCAAATCCAGCTTCTTACTCACGGCAAGAGTAATGGCTTTGGAGCGTTTTCCACTTTTACAGCAAAAAACAATCGGTTTGGTTTTATCAATCCGATCAATTGAGGCGAGCACATCATCCAGGGGGATGTTGATCCCTCCGATGTTAAAGGAATCGAATTCATAATCTTCCCGGACATCGATGAGCTGCAAATCATCGTTATTGTCCAGTCTGGCCTTTAATTCGCTTGCAGTGATACAATTCATGGTTATCATTTAAATTCGGCTAAAACATTTTCAGGGAGGTAGTCGAAGAAGGTGTCGCCCCGTAATCCGAGTCGCAGGCATTCCAGCGGGATCACCTCGTCGTGCGAAATGTTCCCCAGGTTCACATTGGCACCGAATTGTTTGATGAACCACACCTGTTGTGATTTTTGGGGGGCTTCCCACAGGATGTTTTCCACCTTAACATTGGAAATGATCTTATTCACCAGGGCAACGTGTGCCGTTCCATTCGGGCGGTAGATACCAACGTTACCGCTTTCGCGGGCTTCGGCGATCACTTTCCAGGAGCCGGCTTCCAGTTCGGTTTGCATCATGGAAATCCATTTCGAAGGACTGATAAAGATGCCGGCTTCTTTGGATCCGACCTCTGAGAGTACGGTAAAATCCTTGGACAGTGTGGAGATGTATTCACATTTTTTTTCGGATGGAATCACGATTGATCCGTCGGAGACCTCACACGTTTCCATCTTGTACTTATCCAGCAAACGGCGGTAATCGTCAAACATACCACGTGCAATGAATGCTTCGAAAAGCGTTCCGCCGAAGTAGGTTTTAATGCCGGCTTGTTTATAGAGTTCCAGCTTCTTCTCGAGGTCTTTCGTCATGTACGACGTTCCGAATCCGAATTTCACCAGATCGGTCAGCTCTCCGGCTGTATGAATGAAGTTTTCAGTTTGTCTCCAACTCAGACCTTTGTCCATCATCATGGTCAGTCCGGTTGATCTTGGTTGTGTTTCCCTTTCAGGGATGTATGGTAATTCAAAATTCATTGTTGCGCTTATAATTTTCTATTACGTCCAAAATTCTGGGAAAATTGGTGGTCTCAGGATAAAACTCGATGAGTTCTGCCAACAATTCCAGGTCATTATCGAGCAAAGTTACTAGATTTTGGGCAGCTTCGTGTTCTTTCCCCAACATTAATAGATAAGCTACCAGGCGAACGTATAGCAGGTAGTTGTCAGGCTGTTTTTCCAGCCCTTCGCAGATATACAGGATGCTTTTTTCTACATTTTCATAGTCGCGAACCACCTCGGCGATGTCCAGGTAAATGTCTTCGTTTTCAGGATCGAATTCCACCACTTTATAATAGGCGATGATGGATTCGTCTACCAACCCGACTTTGGAAAGTACATCGCCGTATATGTACCAGTATTCGGAATTCTCATGATCCAGTTCTATGGCTTTCTTAATGTAATACATGGCCGACTGGAATTTACTGTCCATTTCACTCACTACAGCCAAACCTGCCCAGGCATCGGCATGCAGATCGTCGATCTTGGTAGCCTTGTAATAGTTGGCCTGAGCTTCTTTCAGGTTGTTCAGCTTTTCGTAGCATTCCCCGATGTAGTAATACGTTGTGGCGTCCGGATCTTCGTAGTTGAAAGTTTCCCTGTAGGTTTCAATGGCACGTTCATATTCTCCCAGCAGGGCGAGTGAATTACCTTTATTGAAATAAGCCGAAGCAAAGTCCTCCTTGATGGCAATGGTGAAGTCGTAAGCTTCCAGAGCCCGTTCGTAGAGTTCGGCACGGTTATAGGCCGTTCCCAGGTTATACCAGGCCGAAAAGCTGTAGGGATGTTCGTCTACGAAGGATTTGAAAAATTCGATGCAACCATCCACGTCGTTTTTCAGGTTGTAGCAGAAAGCCAGTTCGTAGATGACCGTTTCATTCTCCGGATTATCATTTAACAATTCCTTTAAGATTTCGATGGCCTTGTCAAACTGGCTCAGGTTCTCGTATTCAAAGGCGATGTTGATCAGGATGTTGGTCTTCTCAGCCCGGTCGTCGGTCAGCTTCAGGGCTTTGAAAAAATACTCGACAGACTTGTTGTGTTTTCGCAGTTGACTGTAAATACCGGCCTTCACGGAAAACAATTCGAAATTGAAAGGTTCCAGGTATTCAATGGCATTAAGGATTTCCAACGCCTTGTTGGGCTGGTGCATCCCGGCATAATAATAAGCCTGCTTCAGTTTGAGTGCGGTGGAAGTAGGGTGCTGATGTAGCCCGATCTGAATGGCTTTCTTTGCTTTCTCCAGATCGTTCCGGTCCAGGTAATGGTCTATGACACTTTCAAACTCTTCTACATCAAAAAAATAGCTCTCATTCCGTTTCAACATTTGTTCAAACTTGCTTAATGAAGCTACAAAATCATCTTCCTCGTCGTATGAATCGAAACTATCTTCCATCAGCGTTTATGTAAAGTTACTTTTTTAGTTTTTTGATTGGTGAAAAACGCACTTTATTATTAACAAAAAAGTTAACAGTTCAGCTCTTGTGATTTGATCTGATTAAAACTACATTTGTTTCAAAATATTGGCATTATGACGTTAATTAAATCAATTTCAGGAATCAGGGGAACGATCGGTGGTGCACCGGGAGAAGGCTTAACACCTTTGGATGTTGTCCGTTTCACATCAGCTTACGGAACATGGTTAAAATTGAAACACCAGGGAGTGTTAAAGGTGGTTATCGGACGAGATGCCCGGTTGTCAGGAACCATGGTCACCAACCTGGTGTCCGGCACCTTGCAGGGGCTTGGAATTGATGTGGTTGATCTGGGGTTGAGTACAACCCCAACCGTGGAAGTAGCAGTACCCATGGAGCAGGCTAACGGAGGGATCATCCTCACGGCCAGTCATAACCCGAAACAATGGAATGCGCTTAAATTACTCAACGAGAAAGGAGAATTTATTTCCGCCGAAGATGGTGCAGACCTCCTGGAAATTGCCGAGAGGAATGCGTTCAGTTATGCCGATGTTGATGAGCTAGGTTCGTATAAAACGGACCAATCCTTCATGGATAAACACATCCGGTCTATTCTGGATCTGGAGGTTGTCGACGTGGCCGCCATCCGGGCCAGAAACTTCAAAGTGATCATCGATTGCGTAAACTCTACCGGCGGAATTTATCTGCCGGCTTTACTCAAGGCTTTAGGTGTTGCCGAAGTGATCGAATTATATTGTGAGCCGGACGGGCATTTTCCGCACAACCCGGAACCTTTACCCGAGAACCTGACCGAAATTTCCAAACAGATCGTTGCACACGGGGCTGATGTCGGTTTTGTGGTTGATCCCGATGTGGATCGCCTCTGCATGGTTTGTGAAAACGGGGAGATGTTCGGCGAAGAATATACCCTGGTAGCCATAGCCGATTACATTCTGCAACACGCAAAAGGCAATACGGTTTCCAATTTATCATCGACCAGGGCCTTGCGGGATGTAACTGAAAAACACGGCGGACACTATTTCGCGGCCGCGGTAGGAGAAGTCAATGTCGTAACCAAAATGAAAGAGCAACAAGCCGTGATCGGAGGTGAAGGAAATGGCGGTGTCATCTATCCGGCTTCGCATTACGGCCGGGATGCCCTGGTTGGAATAGCCGTCTTTTTATCACACCTGGCCAAGTCGGGGTATGAAACCTGTTCCGCTCTCCGTGCCAGTTATCCGAACTATTTCATTTCCAAGAATAAGATCGAGCTTACGCCTCAGATTGATGTGGATGGCATCCTGAAAGCCGTGGCTGAAAAATATGCCCATGAGCAGGTTAATACCATCGACGGTGTTAAGATTGATTTTGCCAACGAATGGGTGCATTTGCGAAAGTCCAATACGGAGCCGATCATCCGGATTTATGCGGAAAGCACCTCTATGGAAAATGCCGATAGGCTGGCGCAGCAGATCATGGATGATGTGCAGGCTATGGTGTAGAAATCCTATAATATTGGAACTTATACCCTGTTTTTTTCTCTAAAAAGTCTTTTATTTGCTACTCTAAAATTGCAAGGATGAAGGTGTATCTTGATAATGCGGCAACCACGCCCATGGATCCGGAAGTGATCGAAGCTATGATTCCAATCATGAAAGAGAATTTCGGGAATCCTTCTTCCATACATTCGTTCGGAAGAAGCAGCAGGGCAATCATAGAAAAAGCAAGAAAACAGGTTGCCGGGTTTATCAATGCCGCTCCCGGCGAAATCTTCTTTACCGGTGGAGGAACAGAGGCCGATAACATGGTTCTTCGTTGTTCGGTAGAAGATTTGGGAGTGGATCACATCATCACTTCGGCTACCGAACACCATGCGGTGATCGATACCGCTGAGGTCATAGCCGGGAAAAAAGGAATCGAACTGAGCCTCGTGAAACACGATGCCAAAGGCTACGTGGATATCGAAAACCTGAAGCAATTGCTTGAGGCGAATCGGGATCGGAAAACCCTGGTGTCCCTGATGCATGCCAACAACGAAATCGGGAACCGGTTGCCCATCAAGCAAGTAGCTGATTTATGCAAGCAATATGGTGCTTATTTTCATTCGGATACGGTTCAAACCATGTGTCATTACCGGTTCGATGTACGGGAACTGGGTGTGGATTTCATTACCTGTTCGGCGCACAAATTCCACGGACCGAAAGGTGTGGGTTTTCTGTTTGTGAATCAAAACATCCAACTGAAACCAATGATTACCGGAGGTGCACAAGAACGGAATGTGCGTGCCGGAACCGAGAATATCATTGGCATTGTCGGCCTGACCAAAGCGATGGAAGTGGCTTACCGCGATCTGGAAGCCCATCAGGAACATGTTCAGGGTCTGAAAACCTACATGATCGAACAGTTGGAGGCAACCATTCCGGGAGTAACCTTCAATGGTGATCCGAAAGGAGACAGTTTGTACACCGTACTCAACGTACAGTTCCCCAACAGTGAAATGGATGAGATGCTGCTGTATAATTTCGATATCGAAGGGGTGGCCGTTTCCGGAGGAAGTGCCTGTTCATCCGGGAGCAATGTGGGCTCGCATGTGCTGCGTAACATCGGAGCCGACATGACCAAGCCGTCGATTCGTTTTTCGTTCAGTAAGTTCAATACCAAAGCGGAGATCGATTATACGATCAAGGTTATTAAGGAGTTATTCGCAGTTCCTGCGTAACTTAGCAACATGAAAATTACGTTTCTAGGTACCGGAACATCGCAGGGCGTCCCCGTGATCGCCTGTAATTGTGATGTTTGCCTGTCAGATGATCCCAAAGACAATCGATTGAGGAGCTCTATCCTGGTTGAGCAGCAGGGGAAGGTTGTTGTGGTCGATACCGGACCGGATTTTCGTCAGCAAATGCTTCGTGCCAATGTGCAACAACTCGATGCCGTGGTATTTACTCATGAGCATAAGGATCATGTGGCCGGGCTCGATGATGTGCGGGCATTCAACTTCAAGCAGCAACAGGATATGGAGATTTACGCAACGGAACGGGTGCAACAGGCCTTGAAACGAGAATTCTACTACGCTTTTGAAACGGCCAAATATCCCGGAGTTCCGCATTTAAACCTGCATACCATCGATCAGGATCCGTTTCAAATTGAGGGGATGGAGTTTATTCCCATCGAAGTCTGGCACTATAAAATGCCGGTTAAAGCTTTCCGGATCGGAAACTTCACTTACATCACTGATGCGAACCGGATCGAAGAGCAGGAATTGGAGAAGATCAGAGGCTCTGAAGTCATTGTGGTCAATGCCCTTCGTAAAACCGATCACCTGTCTCATTTTACGCTGAACGAGGCGGTTGCCTTACTGGAAAAACTACAACCTAAACAAGCCTATCTTACTCATATCAGTCACCTGATGGGAAAACACGAGGAGGTACAAAAAGAGTTACCCGAATTTATTCAAATTGCATACGATGGACAGGAAATTTCCTTGTAGTTCCCGAAACTTATGGAAATTGTACTATATTGTCGGCTCAATTTTTTGATTATAGTCACAGTCATCGTATGAAACACCTTTTACTAGTTAGTCTAATTTTAACTGCATTTTGCAACTCGTTCGGACAGGATAATGACCTGAAGTTTGATTTTGTTCCACTTAAAAGTCAAGGGGAAGTTCCGGATGAGATCAATTTAAAATCATCTAAAAAATACAATAAGCGAAAAGAAAAGCTTAAAGCAAAGAAAAGGTCAGAGCTAAAAGATAAGGAGAAATTTATCCTGGAAAGTACTTTCGCGGTTGACTATATGATATCCAGCGGAGCCGTTTTGTTTAATGATGAATTGACTAGCTATGTTAATGCTGTAGCTGATGAATTGTTAAAAGATGATCCGACATTGAGAAAGGAACTACGATTTTATACTTTAAAAAGCCCTTTTGTTAATGCCTATACTACGGATCAAGGGATCATATTTGTTACGGTCGGATTACTATCCAGGTTAGAGAATGAAGCACAGTTAGCATTTGTTTTAGCTCACGAGATAAGCCATTATACTAAGAAGCATACGATGAATGTTTATCTTGAATCCAAAAAGATAGAAGAAGGTAAAGGCGAGTACGATAAAATTGATTGGGAAGATAAACTACTTGCAAAAAGTAACTATTCTCAGGATAAAGAATCGGAAGCAGACTCCGTTGGTATCCAGTTGATGGAGAAATCCAAGTACGATTTATCGGAAGTTGATGGAGCATTTAGCATCTTGGAAAATGCCGAGTTGGGTATTCAGGAAATCCCATTCGATCTGTCTTACTTTGAAAGTGAATACTATCGATTTCCGTCTGATTATCAAAAACAAGAGATAGCTGAAATTGAAAAAGAAGAAGAAGAAAATTCAACTCACCCTAGCGTAGATAAACGGAAAAAAATTACAAAAGGGCAGATTGAACGATTGAACCATGCAGGTACAGCTAAGCAAATCGTATTGCCTGAGGGAGTGGAACGAATTCGAGATTTAGCTGCATTTGAACTATCATACCTTTATCTGAAGAAAAAATATTATGCTATTGGGTTATATAATAGCTTGATCCTTCAAAAAAAATATCCGTTTAACGAGTTTTTAAAAATCAATATCGCCTACTGTCTGTATGGTTTAACCAAATATAAAAATGCCAGCCGGGAAGAAGAAGTCTTAGTGAAATCAGAGCAAGTACCTGGTGAGCGACAACGCCTCAATTATTTTTTTGAAAAAATCACAGATAAAGAATTGAACATTCTTGCCGTTAAACATTTATGGGAGCTCAAATCAAAGTTGAATAGTGAATACATAGATTTCTTAGCTGAAGATGCGTTGAAAGATTTGATATACGAGCATAAATTAAACAAGAATGAGTTTAAAAAAAATTATCCGGCTATAGATTCTGTACAAGTAGATACGACTCAAGCGAAGAAAGATACAGTTCCCGCATTACCAAAATACAATGCTGTAACCTATGCGTTTGTTAACCTTTTCAATCAGGATGATTTTGCAAAACAATTTAAAACACACACCCGAGAAAAAAAGAAGTCCGGAAATAATTCTGTAAGCGAAATAGATCAGGAAAAATTTGATCTTAAAGATCAAGCATTTAAGGTGCGAAGAGGGCGTGCTCTTGGATTAGATAAGATTGGATTGGTTTCCCCAAGTGTCAGAAGTTTTGACACACGCAAAGGAGGTTATGAAAAATATTTTCATGGGGAAGATAGAAGAGATGTTTTTATCGACCTGAATGAGTATTGTGCTCAAAAGAGTAAGCTCGATCTGGAGATGCTATCGACTTCTAATTTTGAAAATTCAGAAAAATACAGCAACGTGAGTTTACTCAACGATTGGGTGGAAGAGCGCTTTTCTCATGGAGGAATGGCCATTTATCCCTATTTATCTTCCTTTTCTCCTACGCTGGAGGCCAGGTATGGAACGAAATATTATATGTGGTCAGGAATCTATACCCTCCGAACAAAAAAACATGCTGGCAATTATTTCTTGTTCTTGTTGGGGTCGGCCTATGTGTTTGTTCCAGCCTCAATCTACTATGCTTTATCCGATAGTCAGCATACGTTTTACTATTCCTTCCTGTTCGATGTTTCTAATGGAGACGCTCATATGATTAAGAATGAATATTTTAAAAGTAAGGATAGGCAAGACTATATGAAGTCCTATATCTATGACACTTATCATCAAATCAAACAAAAAAAGAAATAACCATGAGAATCCTATATATATTGTTAATTGTTTCAGGGCTTGCTTCAAGTGTCTTTGGTCAAAAAGCACCTGGATATATGGGAAAGAAAACCAAAATTGTATATTCAGGCATCATTTCTCCTGTATTAGGTTATCCTAATTCTGCTGGAAATAGTGATCTCTTTTCATTCAACTTTAGCCATAACTTGTCCATTGAGCGTGCTGCAAATCGGATTAGATCTTATGCCGTAGCTTTGGAGATGTTTTCGAGTAAACTGGATATGACACAGAATCGGTTTACTGAGCTGGCCTATCACCCGGAATTCGATTTTGGAAATGGAGGAGAAGATCTTGTTGAATTTCAGGCACAGGATTTAATAGATCTACGGGTGTTGGCGGTCTCATTGAACAGCATTCGATATGGTACCGGAATGGCACCTTTTGGTGTTAACTTCTATTGGGGAGTTAAGGTTTTAATGATGGAGGAAGATCTGACTTCCTCTACTTTTAAAAGTGTTTCACTCGACACCTATAATTCCGGAAATTGGGGGATAGAAGGATCAATCTATTATGTCCCAAAAGATGATACGTATAAAACGACTACCATAGGGATTAACTTCGGTGGTGAAATCAATAGAGCAATTCAAGATGTTGTAGTGATTAATTTAGGAGTTCAATCTACCATCCTGCCAACTTATGTGGGTACTTGGTTCGGAGGAGGTAGTGGTGGTACTCCAAGCTTTGAATCAGAACTTGAATTTCAGCACAAAAACAGGATGGTCGTGCATCAAATTTTTTCTATGAAAATTGGTGTGGGGATTCTTTTACCATAGGTAGCTTTAATAGCTGATACCTG
>JAGQZT010000079.1 GCA_020435335.1 Flavobacteriales bacterium
ATATAAAGAGAAAAAAACTATTAACTGTGTAAAAATAATAAAAAATTACTAAATTTAGTTGCACTATAACTTTTATATCTAGAAGCTGTATATAATTGTAGTTGAAATAACTTTAGTTTAAAAATGGCTAAGCGAATAAAAATGCTTTCGGGCCTGCCTGAGGCTCAAAAGAAGAAGGTGCTGAAATCCATCAGGGCCGGAGAGCTTCGAATCATGGATGTGAACTTCAACCAATCCAATAAAAAGGCGGTGATCATCGATTCTGAAGAGGAGCAGCTTTTAATTGTGTTGGACGAATTTGCACCTGAAGTAGAGGAGGTCCTGGAAGAGGAAGAAGATTCGGGGGATGATGATTATTTCGGGGATTCACCTGACGAGTCGTCGTATGATGACGACATGGACGACAACGATTAAACAAGTACACCAATTTCCAAACTTTTCACGATGCGTAAGGCAATTGCCAAATACAAGGGTAAGCAGGGTGCGTGTTATTTTTTTCTTTCCCAGCAAGGCGAACAGATTCTTTTCACCAAATGCCGAAAAGATTTAATTGAACAGTTTAAACTGGACCTGCCGGATAACATTGACCAGTGGTTTCAGATTAATTTCTTTCAGGCTTTTCCCAATGCCAGGATGGATACTTTGGATGAAATGGTAAACATCATCAGTGATTTACGAATTGTTACTACCTGAACATGAGACAGCGTTCGCTTTCCCTATCGGATCAGGATCTGATCCTGGCCATTCTGGAACACCCCAGTGAAGAGATTTATCATATTATTCACCAGCGATATTTCCGGAAGGTTTATTACAAGTGTTTGCAAATGATCCGCAATGAGTCTGTTGCGGCCGATGTTACCCAGGAGATATTCATCAAGGCATTCACGAAACTGAGTAGCTTCAAGCATCAGTCTTCATTTTCTACCTGGTTATACAGCATCACCAACAACGAATGCATCGATTACCTGCGTAAACACAAACGGGAAAAAAGCAGGTACGCCATCGAATCAGGCACACCGGTTAATCTCTTCGAAAATTTGCTCGAGGAGACAGATGAGGAACTGGATGAATACAGCGTTGACCAACTGGAAGAAGCAATGCACCTGTTAAATGAAAATGATAAGCAATTGCTCTTCATGAAGTATTTTATGAAACTGCCTGTAAAAACCATTGTTGCACAGACAGGATTAACCGAAAGTGCGGTGAAAATGAGGCTGAAAAGAGCTAAAGAAAAACTATTTGGGGTTTACCTGAACTCCGTTAAAAAAAGTGCCTGAAAGGATGTGACTTTTTTTAGATCCGTCGTCTAAATGGTATTATCAATTTCAAATTATTGAATTAAAACATGAAAAAAATTCTTTTAGGGGCATTATTGGTGATCGGATCAGCAATATACGCTCAGGATGTTCCGGGAAGCGTGATGAAATCATTCAAATCCAAGTTTCCCCAAGCTCAGGAGGCGGAGTGGAATGCTTCGGATGCAGGCTATGATGTGGACTTCTACGATGGCCCGTCAGCAAAATTTGCAAGTTTCGATGCCAATGGAAACTGGATCTCGACCAGAACCATGCTCGACAGTGCACCTGCGGCCATTACCAAAGCAGTAAGCACCAACTTTAAAAAGGCCAGTGTTGATGCTGTTGCCCTCGTGGAGTCGAATGACGGAAGTGCTATTTATGAGATTAGTGCCAGCAACGACACCAACTCTTATACGATAACAGCCGATCAGTCCGGTAAAATTCTTTCGTCGGAAGAATTTTCCAATGATGGCGGTGAATACAATGAAGAATAACAAAGTATAATACTGAAGAACGGTGTGCCAGCCGTTCTTCATTTAAAATCAATAAGTTATGGCTCGCGACAAAAAAAGATTCTTCGACGATATGGATCAGGAATTAGATCGCTTGAAGAAACGCAAATCCAGCAAGGAACAAAAAAAGCAAAAACAAAAGATCAGAAAGCATGACCTGGAAGACTGGGATGATTTTGATGATACCTCGTTTATTAATGAGTAAAAAAATGAACTTTAAATTCTTCTACCAAAACAGATTGGGAATTGCCATCCTGATGTCGGCCATTCTGGTTCTCCTTATTTTTTTTATCAAAGTCATAAAGTAAAAAATCAATAGTTATCGACTTTTTCATTTCTTTTGCGTTAAAATCTTTATAGACGACATAGAACTGAAATCGAATAATGAAGAACACGTATTTTGACTTGATCGATCAAACGTATTACTTTCCTCAGGAGGGGTTTGATCTTAAAAACAATACCCTGACTTTTCATGGCATCTCTTTAAAGTATTTGATCGAAAAATACGGTACACCTTTTCGGTTTATTTACCTGCCTAAAATCGGCGATCAGATTAAGAAGGCCCGGAATCTGTTTAATCGTGCTATCAAAAAGAACGGCTACAAGGGATCTTACAATTATTGCTATTGTACCAAGTGTAATCACTTTTCCCATGTGATCGGGGAAGCCATCAAACACGGTGTTCACCTCGAAACCTCTTCCGCTTTTGATATCGACCTGATTCTCAACCTGTATGAGGATAAGAAGATCGACAAAAAAAGAACGATCATCTGTAACGGTTATAAGACCGACGAATACCTGAAAAAGATTGTGGCCATTCAGGAAGACGGATTCAGCAACGTGATTGTTGTACTCGACAGTAAAACGGAACTGGATCGTATCCTTAAAGTAGCCGGAAAGAACAAGATCAAGATCGGAATGCGTATGGCGATTAACGAAGAGCCTCAGTCGTCTTACTATACGTCCAGACTGGGTATTCGCGAAAATGAATTGCTTGCCTTCTTCAAAGAACACATCCGGGATAATGATAAAGTGGAATTGAAAATGCTCCATTTCTTTGTTGATTCGGGCATTAAAGACAACCTCTATTACTGGGGTGAATTTCAGAAAGCCTTAAAGCTCTACATTCAGTTGAAGCGTGAAAGCAAAGCCCTGAATTCCTTTAATTTGGGTGGTGGGTTCCCGATCCGTAACAACCTGGGCTTCGAATACGATTATGAATACATCATCAATGAGATCATCAAAAACATCAAGGAAGCCTGTGTGGAGCAAAAGATCCAGGAACCGGATATTTATACCGAATTCGGAAAGTATACAGTAGGCGAGAGTGGCGCGATCATTTTTGAAGTGTTGGAGCAAAAGCCACAGAATGATACCGAAACCTGGTACATCATCAACAACAGCCTGATGAATACCATTCCCGATGCCTGGTCCATCCATGAGAAGTTTATTCTGTTGCCGATCAATAAATGGAACAATGAGTATCACCGGGTTAATATCGGTGGAATCAGTTGCGATCATTCCGATTACTACAACTCCGATGAGTTGAATCAGGAGGTATTGCTTCCGAAGTACAGTGATGATGAAAAAGAACCGTTGTATCTGGGCTTTTTCCATACCGGAGCCTATCAGGATGCGATTTCGGGTTACGGAGGGATCAAACACTGCCTGATTCCTTCACCCAAGCATGTGATCATCGATCGGGATGAAAAAGGAAATATCGTCGATTATGTTTACCGGAATGAACAATCGGCCGAAGACATGTTTAAACTTTTAGGTTACAACAAGAAATGAGAAATTTTGCAGGAGTAGAAGATGAATTTTGCGATAAGGATTTCGCAAAAATCTGGTTGCAATCCATTCCCTACGACGGTACCAGTACCTGGGGAAAGGGTGCCGATAAAGGGTTTGATGTTTTTTTGAACGCACTCGAGAACATGGAACTGTACGATATTGAGACCGATTCGGAGGTTTACCAGCAAGGCGTACATATCCTGCCGGCCATCCAGGAGGCATCCTCGCCTGAAGCTGTTTTTGAGGCGGTATACAACAGTACCAAAGAACTGCTGACCAAAGATAAATTTCTGACTTTTTTCGGAGGAGAACATTCCGTGAGTATCGGTGTGATCAAAGCCTTCTATGAAAAGTTTGAGAACCTGACCGTGTTGCAGATTGATGCGCATGCCGATTTAAGACCTGAGTATCACGGCTCCCCGTATAACCATGCTTGTGCGGTGTACGACGCCAGTAAAAACGCCAACCTGATTCAGGTTGGAATCCGCAGCATGGATGTCTCAGAGAATGAGCACATGGATCGCAATAAGTGTTTCTTTGCAGAAGATATTTACGGTACCAAAGACTGGATGGAGAAATCGATCGATCTGATGACCGATAATGTATATATTACGATTGACCTGGATGCATTCGATCCGTCCATCATGCCTTCTACCGGGACACCCGAGCCAGGTGGTTTGAACTGGAACGATACGATTCAATACCTGAAGAAAGTGATGCAAGCCAGAAATGTGGTCGGATTCGATCTGGTGGAGCTGGCTCCGATCGACGGACTTTCGGCTCCGAATTTTTTGGCGGCAAAATTATATTACAAATTACTCAGCTATAAATTCAAATACAATGGCAACTAAAGGACCTGTTTCGCAATTCATTGAAAAACACTACAAACATTTTAATGCAGCTTCATTGATTGATGCTGCCAAAGGGTACGAAAAACACCTGAATGAAGGCAAGAAAATGCTCATTTCTCTGGCCGGTGCGATGAGTACGGCCGAGCTGGGAATCTCCCTGGCTGAGATGATCCGTCAGGACAAAGTGCAGATCATTTCCTGTACCGGCGCCAACCTCGAAGAAGATATCATGAACCTGGTAGCTCATTCGCATTACAAACGGGTTCCGAATTACCGCGACCTGACTCCCGAGCAGGAGTGGGATCTCCTGGAAAACGGGTTGAACCGGGTAACCGACACCTGCATTCCGGAGGAAGAAGCGTTCAGACGGTTGCAGGCGCACATCTACAAGATCTGGAAAGAAGCAGAAGAAAACGGAGAGCGTTATTTCCCGCATGAATTCATGTATAAGCTATTGCTTTCGGGAGTGTTGGAACAATATTATGAAATCGACCCGAAAAACAGCTGGATGCTGGCTGCGGCTGAAAAAAACCTGCCCATCATTGTTCCGGGTTGGGAAGATTCTACCATGGGGAACATCTTTGCTTCCTATTGCCTGAAAGGCGACCTGAAACCGAGCACCATGAAATCGGGGATCGAGTACATGACTTTTTTAGCCGATTGGTATACGGAGAACGCAGAAGATAAAGGCATAGGCTTCTTTCAGATCGGAGGCGGTATTGCCGGTGATTTTCCGATTTGCGTAGTTCCGATGTTATATCAGGATATGGAAAGAACGGATACACCGTTCTGGAGCTATTTTTGTCAGATCAGTGATTCAACCACCAGTTACGGTTCCTATTCCGGTGCCGTACCGAACGAAAAGATCACCTGGGGGAAACTGGACATCAATACCCCGAAGTACATCATTGAATCGGATGCCAGTATTGTGGCACCGCTGATATTCGGATACTTGCTCGGAGAGTAAGTAATCTGTAAAGTAAAAAAACTCCCAAGACCTTGGGAGTTTTTTTTTATGGTAGAATTCGCACTCGTGGAAGAATACGGAATAAAAGCCTGTCGAAAGGCATCCAAGAATATTTGATTTTTGCATATAGTGATGATGTGGAAATGTACCGGATCTCTCAAAACAGGAATGTGTATTTTCATGATAAAATTGGAGGAAGTCATGGTAAATCGTTTAGATTGGTGTCTGTAGTGCATGATTGAAGTGGGTTGGATTCTCCTTGAAAATTAAATTTTAGCCATCCAAGAATAAATTTTTTCGTAACCAAAAAAAATGTTATAGCTTCGCAGCCTTAAACTAACTATAACCACATATCAAATGAAATTAAAATCTTTTGTTTTTCTTTTGCTGGCGTGCTCCGCTTCTGTTGCCATGAACGGGTTTCCTATGCCGGAGAAGAACGTAGTGCAAATGAATTCCGCCAATTGGGAACTCGTTAAAAGCGAAAACGGTATCAACCTCTATGTATCTTCTTATGAGTGGCTCGATGGAGCCATGAAGCTGAAGTTGAAATTTGAAAATACAACTGCTGCGTCAGTTGGTATTTCATGGACAATAACTGCGGCAGATCAACCGGATTTGAACCGAAACTACTCCATTTCTATCGATGCAAACAGCTCGAAAGAATTTCAGGATGAAGAAAATCCTATTTCGATCGAAGTGGGACAAACAGAAAAAGACTTTACCATTACATTCAATTGATTAAGGCATGAGCAATTTTTCGAAACTTATACTAGCAGCTGTAACTACTTTATTTGTAGCAACAGTTCAGGGACAATGCCCTCAGATAACTTGTCCTTCAAATATTTCAGTTAATAATGATGCCGGAAACTGCAGTGCGGTGGTAACCTATACCGCACCGGTTGGTACAGATCCATGCAGTTCGGGTTCAACAACATTCAATTTTACCGGAGGGATGCAAACCTTTACCGTTCCGGCCGGAGTAACATCGGTTACCATCCAGGCCTACGGAGCACAAGGTGGTAGTAATGCCGGAGGTGTTACAGGAGGATTAGGTGGTTATGCTACCGGAACGCTGGCAGTAACGCCAGGTGATGTTTTGAATGTATATGTTGGAGGAACCAGCGGATACAACGGTGGTGGAACCAGAGGTAACCAGCCATGTGCAACAGCTGTTGCAGGAAATGGCGGAGGTGCATCTGATGTGCGTTTAAACGGTACGGCTTTAACTAATCGTGTGATCGTTGCCGGTGGTGGTGGCGGTGCCGGAGGTAACCGGGTTGCAGGATGTGGACGAGGATCCGGCGGCGGCGGCGGCGGCGGTTACTACGGTGGCGGCGGCGGTGCAGCATGGCCTTTTGCCAGTACAACTTTGCCAACCGGAGGAACTCAGGCTGCCGGAGGTATCGGTGGAACTTCCACTTATACCGGAGCAGGCGGATGTAACAATGGTACTGCCGGTTCATTGGGACAAGGTGGTAACGGAGGTTGCGAGGTTTCTTCCAGTCAGGGAGGAAGCTGTACTGCCTTAGCCGGTGGTGTCGGTGGAGGAACTACCGGAGGTAACGGACAATATTCTTGTAACTGGACCGGACAAAGTGGTGCCGGAGGGTCCAGCTACATTACCGGACTAACTGGTGCTTCCACAACTTCAGGTTCCAGAACCGGAAATGGTCAGGTGATCATTTCATATACCGGTGCTACAATTACAACAACACAAATTGCCGGTTTGGCAAGCGGTTCTACGTTCCCGGTAGGAACAACGACCAACACATTCCAGGCAACGAACATATTCGGAACAGTTACCTGTTCATTTACCGTAACGGTTGTTGATGCTGAAAACCCGGTGATTACTTGTCCTGGAGCTACAACCATCAATACAGATGCGGGCTTATGTACATCTACAGCAAGTATTGGAACAGCTACGGCTACCGATAACTGTACGGCTACACCGACCATTACCAACGATGCTCCTGCGAGCTTCCCGATCGGTAATACAACGGTAACGTGGACGGCTACTGATGCTTCGGGTAATTTTGCAACCTGTACACAAGTGGTAACGGTAGTGGATGCCGAAAATCCGGTGATTACTTGTCCGGGTGCCATAACCATTAATACGGATGCGGGATTATGTACATCTACAGCTGCTATCGGTACAGCTACGGCTACCGATAACTGTACGGCTACACCAACCATTACCAACGATGCTCCTGCGAGCTTCCCGATCGGTAATACAACGGTAACGTGGACGGCTACTGATGCTTCGG
>JAGQZT010000080.1 GCA_020435335.1 Flavobacteriales bacterium
AAACAGAAGCCGAACCGGAAGATCCTGGGATTATTCCGGTTTCACCTGGGGGTGTACAACCTGTTCGGTGAAGAATCGACCAATAAAATAAAAATGAACGTCGGAGAAGCACCGGTAATCTTCGATTCTCTTACTGCCGAACGTTCTGCCCATCAGCTGCAATTATATACGCACAGCAAAGGCTATTTTGACAGCCAGGTGAGTTATACCACCAAAGTGCACAAGAACAAAGTGAAGGTCTTGTACCATGTGGAAACGGGAGAACCGTATAAAATTGACAAAGTGGAGTATAAAATTGCTGATGACGGTATTCGAGACCTCATGCTTCGCATCTTGTTTAAGTCAAATATCCGCCTCGGGCAGAATTTTGACATGGACATGCTCGATCAGGAAAGGGAGCAGATCAAAACACAAATGCGGAATGAAGGGTATTATTACTTTTCGAAAGATTACATTAAGTACAAGGCCGACAGTACGGTCGGAGATAAAAAAATCAATCTCCAGGTACACATCACCAAACAAAAGGTGATTGACGAAGAAACCGATTCGATTTATGAAGTGAATCATAAGAAATACAGCATCAACGACATCAACATTTTCGTGAGTAAAAATTTTAAAGATCGCGACCGGTCCAGTTTTGATACCGTATCATTCAAAGATGTAACCATTCATTATGACAGCACCTTAAAATACCGCCCGAGAATGCTGAATCATGCCGTCGGGCTTCAGAAAGGAGACTTATACCTGTTAAGGGATCAGCAAAGTACCTACAAGCATTTCTCCGAACTTAGGCTGTTTAAGAACATCAGCTTAACATTCGAGGATGTGGGCGACAATGAATTGAATGCCAATCTTTTTCTGACCCCCTCCTACACCAAATCCTTTTCCATTGAGGGTGTTGGTACGAATAACGGAGGGAACCTCGGTATTGAAGGTAACCTGATCTACAACAACCGCAACCTGTTCCGGGGTGGCGAACAGTTTACCATCAAACTGAACGGAGGTTTGGAAGCTCAGCAACTCATCAACGAAGATCAGAAAGATTTCAGGTTTTTAGGGTTACCATTCAACACCCTGGAATTCGGTCCGGAGCTGAACATTGAGTTCCCCCGCTTCTTACTACCGGTCAGGCTGGATAAATTCTCCCGCAGAGCTAATCCGAAAACCAACATCAATGTACTCGTAAACTATCAAAAACGTCCTGAATATGAAAGAAACCTGACGCAGCTAACTTTCGGTTACTTCTGGAATGAATCCAAGCATAAAAAACACATCATCAACCCGATTAACCTCAGTGTGATCTACCTTAACCCGACTCCCGAATTCGAAGCGAAATTAAGTGAGGAAAACAACCCCTTTATCCTGAATAGTTATCAGAATCATTTTATCAACTCCACTTCCTACCGGTTCATATACAACGATCAGGTCGTCAACAAACGGGCTGATTTCCTGTACTTCCGGTTTGATGCGGAGCTCGCCGGAAATATCCAGTCGGCATACAATGCCATGACAAACAAACCGTACGATAATCCCGAAACGGAAAGCTACGACATGTTGGGGATCCGGTATGCGCAATTTGCCAAGACAGACCTGGACCTCCGGTATTACGAGCAAGGCCGGCTGGCTTCCTTTGTAAGCCGTTTGAATATCGGCCTGGGAAAACCTTACGGCAACCTGAACGTATTGCCTTTTGAAAAAAGTTATTACGGAGGTGGTGCTAACGACATCAGAGCCTGGCAGGCCCGATCGCTGGGTCCGGGGTCTATCCCCGACAGCCTTACTGAAAATTCGTTGTACCAGATCGGAGAACTTAAAATTGAAGGGAACGTGGAATACCGCTTCGATATCACCAAAGTGATTGAGGGAGCTGCTTTTATCGACGCCGGTAATATCTGGTTGCTCGCTAAAGACGAAGAACGCCCCAATGCGGAAATCAAACTGGATCGTTTTTGGCAGGATGTAGCCATCGGTACGGGGCTCGGTATCCGGTTCGACTTTAACTTCTTCCTGATTCGTTTCGATCTGGCATTCAAATTAAAAGACCCTGCTTCGGATCAGCCCAAACAATTTGACTTCATTTGGAATAAACCGACACTTAACCTCGGGATCGGATATCCCTTCTGATGCTTTCGCCAAAATTTGGGATTTCTTTCCCGGATTCCTCCGCTTGATTTCATTTTTATGTTAACTTTGACCTCACAAAATTTTATTCCATGAGTGATCAAATCAAAGCCGGAGTCGTATATGGAGATGATGTTCAACGCATTTTCCAATTAGCCAAGGATAAGAAGTTTGCCTTGCCTGCCGTTAATGTTGTGGGTAATAACACCGTTAACGCCGTGATGGAGACAGCCCGGGAGATGAATGCCCCTGTTATCATTCAGTTTTCTAATGGTGGTGGGCATTTTAATGCAGGTAAAGGACTGAGTAACGAGAACCAGCAGGCCGCTATATTAGGTTCCATTGCCGGAGCAAAACACATCCATTTACTGGCTGAAGCCTATGGTATTCCGGTTATATTGCATACCGATCACTGTGCCAAGAAACTTTTACCCTGGATCGACGGACTACTTGATGCCGGCGAACAGCATTTTAAAGAAACCGGTAAGCCGCTATATAGCTCGCACATGATCGACCTTTCCGAAGAGCCGATTCAAGAAAATATCGAGATCTGTAAACGTTACCTGGAACGCATGAGCAAGATCGGCATGACCCTCGAAATCGAGTTAGGTATAACCGGCGGTGAAGAAGATGGTGTGGATAACAGTGATGTGGATAATGCTTTGCTGTACACCCAACCGGAAGAAGTGGCTTATGCTTATGAAGAATTACTGAAGATCAGTCCACGATTCACAATTGCTGCGGCTTTTGGAAATGTGCACGGGGTGTATAAACCCGGAAACGTTAAATTAACGCCCGTTATCCTGAAAAACTCTCAGGATTACATCCAGCAAAAATACAACACCGGACACAATCCGGTTGATTTTGTTTTCCACGGTGGCTCTGGCTCATCCGTTGAAGAGATTCGCGAAGCCATTGGTTATGGCGTTATTAAAATGAATATCGATACCGATCTGCAGTATGCCTTTATGGAAGGTGTTCGCGATTACATGGCCGCTAAAACGGATTACCTGCAATCGCAGATCGGAAATCCTGAAGGAGACGATAAGCCGAATAAGAAAATTTATGATCCCCGCGTTTGGCTTCGTGAAGGAGAATTGACGTTTAAAGCGAGGTTAAAGAAGGCTTTTGAAGATTTGAATAATGTTAACACATTAAACTAGTAGATTATGGTTTGGTTTAAGCGTAGAAAAAAAGGTGTTGTTACTCCTACCAAGGAAAAAAAGGAAACGCCCGAAGGATTATGGCATAAGTGTGAAGAATGTAAACACGTTACATCGAACGATGAATACCTGGCCAACCTATCCGTTTGTCCGCAATGTTCCCACCACGGGAAGATCGACTCGCTGACTTATTTCAAGATTCTGTTCGATGACAACAAATACAAGGAACTGGATGAGAATTTAACTTCCGGTGATCCTTTGCAGTTTGAAGACACGAAAAAATATACCGACCGAATTCAAACCACCCAGCAAAAGACCAAACTGAAAGATGCTGTGCGTACCGGTGTGGGTAAAATTGACAAACAGGATGCGGTAATTGCTTGCATGGATTTCGGGTTTATCGGCGGATCTATGGGATCGGTGGTCGGAGAAAAAATAGCCAGGGCTATCGACCACTCCATCAAGCATAAGGTTCCTTTTATCATGATTTCCAAATCCGGTGGTGCCCGGATGATGGAAGCGGCCTTTTCGTTGATGCAGATGGCAAAAACATCCGCTAAGTTGTCTATTCTGGCAAAAGAACGGGTTCCTTATATTTCGTTGTTGACCGATCCGACCACAGGTGGTGTAACGGCTTCTTATGCGATGTTGGGCGACATCAACATTGCCGAACCCGGGGCACTGATCGGCTTTGCCGGCCCCCGCGTGGTGAAAGAAACCATTGGAAAAGACCTGCCTTCAGGTTTCCAGACATCGGAGTTTGTTCTGGAACACGGATTCCTCGATTACATCGTGGACCGGCACCACCTGAAAGAGAAGATCTCGTTATCCATTAAGTTATTCAACAATTAAAAAGATAAGGAAATGTAAATCAAGTGATTATTTTACTACATTTGCAACCTTAAATAAGTATACATAATAAACATTAAAATTAATTTTGGCATGTATTTATCAAAAGAAAAGAAAGAAGAGATCTTTAAAAAGTACGGTGGAGACACAAAGAACACAGGGTCTACCGAAGGGCAAATTGCCTTATTCACCTACAGAATTAACCACTTAACTCAGCACTTGAAATCCAATAAAAAAGATTTCGGAACACAAAAAGCGCTGTTGGATCTGGTTGGTAAACGAAGAAGTTTGTTGGATTACTACAAGAATAAAGATATCGTTAAGTATCGTGAGTTGATCAAAGAACTTGGAATTAGAAAGTAAGCGTTTGAGCAACGTACGACTAACATCATGAATTTTAAAGGGGGGCTCGCAAATTAATTGCACTCCCCTTTTTTTATTATAAACCTAAATATATTATGTCAAAAATTGGAATTACAAAATCCTACACGTTAGGTGATGGAAGGTCCATCGAAATTGAAACAGGAAAATTGGCTAAACAAGCCCATGGTTCTGTTGTTGTAAAAATGGGTAAAACCATGTTATTAGCTACTGTTGTTTCTGACGCAGAAGCCGGAGAAGACATGGATTTCTTACCGTTAACCGTTGATTATCGCGAAAAATTTGCCGCTGCCGGAAAAATCCCGGGTGGTTTCTTAAAAAGAGAAGCCCGACCAAGCGACAGTGAAATCCTGATCGCTCGTTTGATTGACCGTGCTCTGCGTCCATTATTTCCGGACGATTACCACGCGAACACTCAAGTACAGGTTCAGCTGATCTCCTTTGATGAGGACGTACTGCCCGATGCTTTAGCCGGACTGGCTGCTTCGGCTTGTATCGCTGTTTCCGACATTCCGTTCAACGGACCTTGTTCTGAAGTAAAAGTAAGCCGTGTTGAAGGAAACTGGGTGATCAACCCTTCCCCTACTCAACTGGAAAACGCCGATATCGATCTGATCGTTGCTGCTACCATGGATAACATCATGATGGTGGAAGGTGAAATGAAAGAGGTTTCCGAAGCAGAAATGCTGGAGGCAATCAAAATTGCACACGACGAGATCAAAAAACAATGTCAGTTACAGCTTGACCTTGCTGCAGAGGTTGAAGTTTCTAAAACCAAAAGAAGCTACGACCACGAACGTCACAATGAAGATTTATTGAGCCGTTTGAAAGCAGCCTGCTACGATAAATGCTATGCCGTGGCCGGTGAGTCTATCGCCGACAAAGCATTGCGTTCTGAAAAATTCTCCAAGATCAAAGAAGAATTCGTTGCCACATTAACGGAAGAAGAACAAGAAGATAAATTCTTATTGAGCCAGTATTTCAAGAAAGTTCAGAAAGAAGCGGTTCGAAATGTCGTATTAAATGAAAGAAGACGTCTGGACGGCCGTAAACTGGATGAAATCAGACCAATCTGGAGTGAAGTGGATTATTTACCGGGCGCACACGGTTCTTCTATCTTTACACGTGGTGAAACTCAATCCTTAACAACCGTTACATTAGGTAGCAAACTGGATGAGAAAATGATCGACGGTGTTACGGAAGAAGGTACCGAGAAGTTCATGTTACACTACAACTTCCCTTCATTCTCTACCGGAGAGGCTCGCCCTAACCGGGGAACCAGCCGTAGAGAAGTTGGTCACGGGAACCTGGCTCTGAGAGCGTTAAAACCGATGCTTCCGAAAGGCCCGGAAAATCCTTACACCATTCGTGTGGTTTCTGAGATTCTGGAATCGAACGGTTCCTCTTCCATGGCTACGGTTTGTGCCGGTACGCTGGCTCTGATGGATGCCGGTGTTCAGATCAAACGTCCGGTTTCCGGAATTGCCATGGGATTGATCTCCGGTACGGACGGTAAATACGCCGTATTGTCTGACATCCTTGGTGATGAAGATCACTTAGGTGATATGGACTTTAAAGTAACCGGAACTCAAAAGGGAATCACAGCTTGTCAAATGGACATTAAAGTGGATGGCCTATCCTACCAGATTCTGGAAGAAGCCCTGAATCAGGCTAAAGACGGTCGTTTACACATCCTGAACGAGATGATGAAAACAATCTCCTTACCAAATGCTGATTACAAGCCTCATACGCCACGCATCAAGCAGATCACGATCCCTAAAGATATGATCGGTGCCGTAATCGGGCCTGGTGGTAAGATCATCCAGGAAATTCAAAATACAACCGGCACAACCATTACCATCGAAGAAGTTGGTAATCAGGGTGTTGTAGATATTATGAGCAACGACGGTCAGGCGATGGAAGCTGCTCTTAATCGCATCAAAGCCATTACAGCTATGCCTGAAGTTGGAGAAATCTACAAAGGGAAAGTAAAATCCATCACCAATTTCGGTGCTTTTGTGGAAATTTTACCTGGGAAAGACGGGTTATTGCACATTTCCGAAATCAATTGGGATCGTGTAGCCAACGTAACCGACGTATTGAAAGAAGGTGAAGAGATCGAAGTGAAACTCATCGATATCGACCCGAAAACCGGTAAATTTAAATTATCCAGAAAGGTTTTACTAGAGAAACCTCAAAGAGAAAAGGCAGAATAATCATTTTTAATTCGCCGTTTAAAGCCCAGTGTTTACTGGGCTTTTTTTATTTTGTTAATAATCGGACCAACATTTTTGTAACTTAAGTATAGACGAAACGTAAATTGGCATAGACAAATCTCTAAAACCAATCTATGAGGCAACTTAAAATTACGAAGCAGGTTACGAACCGGGAAACAATTTCTTTAGACAAGTACCTGCACGACATTTCAAAAGTAGGGTTGGTATCTGCCGAAGAGGAAATAGAACTCGCAAGAAAAATAAAGAAAGGTGACAAAGCCGCATTGGAAAAACTAACCAAGGCGAACCTTCGATTTGTTGTTTCTGTGGCCAAGCAGTACCAAAATCAGGGACTTACCCTTCCCGATTTGATCAACGAAGGGAATATCGGCCTCATCAAGGCGGCACAGCGGTTCGACGAAACCCGGGGGTTTAAGTTTATCTCCTATGCCGTTTGGTGGATCAGACAATCCATCATGCAGGCGATTGCCGAACAAGCGCGTATCGTACGCCTTCCACTCAACAAGATCGGGAACATCACCAAGATTAACCGAACCTTTGCCGAACTGGAGCAATTGCATGAGCGGGAACCTTCTGTGGAAGAAGTGGCGGAGCTTCTAGAAATCACCTCTTCTGAGGTAAAGGATTCATTAAAAATTTCCGGCAAACACGTTTCTGTGGATGCTCCGCTTTCCGACGACGAAGAAAGCAGCACCATGATCGATCTGATGTCGGACACGGAAAGTGTGCAGGATCCGGATAATCACCTGATGCGGGAATCCCTGATCAATGAGATCGAACGGTCCTTCTCCACCCTTTCTTACCGCGAAGCGGAAGTGCTGCGGATGTATTTCGGGATCAATCAAAAGACCCCGCTCACGTTGGAAGAGATCGGGGAAGCCTTTGACCTCACCAGAGAACGGGTCAGACAGATCAAGGAAAAGGCCCTGCGTAAGCTAAAACACACCTCACGTTGTAAGTTACTCAAACCTTATTTGGGTTAATAAATATAGATATCCGAATGTCCCAGGCGAATGTTGAAAAACATTCGCCTTTTTCATGTATATCCTTTTCCGGTTTTAATACCTTTGTGCAAACAATCGATCTCATGAAACATTTAGTCGCGCCTTCTATCTTATCTTCAGACTTCGCCAACCTCCAATCGGAATGTGACATGCTGAACAACAGTGATGCCGACTGGTATCATGTGGATGTGATGGATGGTGTGTTTGTTCCCAACCTGACCTTCGGGATGCCGGTGATCAAGGCCATCAAAAAACACGCAACCAAGCCGTTCGACGTGCACCTGATGATCGTGGAACCCGATAAATTCATCAAGGATTTTGCAGATGCCGGAGCCGATATCTTAACCGTGCACTACGAAGCCTGCCCTCATCTGCACCGATCCATCCAACGCATTAAGGCGGAAGGCATGAAAGCAGGTGTTGCCCTGAATCCCCACACCAACGTTCAATTGCTTGAGGATCTGATTCAGGATATCGATCTGGTTTGCTTAATGTCGGTTAATCCGGGCTTTGGCGGACAATCATTTATTGAGAACACCTACACCAAGATCAAGACCTTAAAAGCCATGATTCAGGCTAAAAATGCCTCTACCCTTATTGAGATTGACGGTGGTGTTACTTCTGCAAACGCCAGAAAATTAATCGATTGTGGTGCCGATGTGCTGGTTGCCGGAAGTTTTGTCTTCAAATCTCCCAACCCCACGGAAACCATCAAAGAACTAAAATCCCTGTAGTTATTTATTAGCTAATTTTACTATCTTTGGGTCAAATCATTACAATTTAAGTATATGAAAAAGGTATTCTATGGATTGTCGTTATCCATTTTAATTTTTACAGCCTGTGGCGGCGACCATTCGGGAGATGATGTGACTACGGAAACCAGTACGACTGAAACGGAAGTTGCTGTTGTTTCCACAACGGAAGAAGTTGAAATCAACGGCGTAAAACATTTCATTGAAAAGATCGGTGAAGGCGAACCCATCGTCGTATTACACGGCGGACCGGGAATTTTCCATGATTACCTCGTTCCTCATTTTAAGCAACTGGCACAACAATACCAGGTCATCTTTTACGATCAGCGCGGTTGTGGCCGGACAGATTTTCCGAAAGATACTTCCAGCATTAACATTGAGACCTATGTAGAAGACCTGGAAGCGATCCGGAACCACCTGAAAATTGAAAAACTGAACCTGATGGGACACTCCTGGGGTGCTTTACTGGCCATGAAATACGGTATTAAATACCCGGGAAACCTGAATAAATTAATGCTGGTATCCCCTGCTCCATCCAATTCGGATTACTTCGACCAGACCTTTGCCAACATGCAAAAGAAACGATCGGAAGAAGATACTAAAGACCTGATCCAGGCCATGATGTCCAAGAAATTTGAGACCCGTGAAGAGGAAACCTTCAGAAAGGTGATCTTATTGGGTGACAAAACCAACCTGGTTGATCAGACTAAAATTGAGGAACTCTATGCTCCTATTCAGTTCAGCGCGACTACAGCCAATAACTTATTGATCGTAAACAGTTTGCTGGAAAGAACCTATTTCAACTTTGATATCACCAACGAGGGATTGGAAAACATAAGCTGTCCGACCATCATCCTGTTGGGTGATATGGATAATGTTCCGTTTTTATCTGCTCAAAGCATCCAGGAAAAGATTCCGGGTTGCCAGCTGACCGTATTTAAGAAGTCCTGCCACTACCCGTTTTTTGAAGTGCCCGGAGAGTTTAATATGGCTGTGAAGAACTTCCTAAACCCGGAATATGAGCAATAGTAACGATGCTATTGAGTTTCAGTTGTCTTCCGAATACATTGAGCTGATCAAATTGCTCAAACTATTGAATCTGGTGGAATCCGGAGCCGATGCTAAGTTAGCTATTGAAGCCGGCGAAGTGACCTGCAACGGGACTGTGGAGCTCAGAAAACGTAAGAAATTGATCAGCGGAGACGTTGTTTCCTTCGATGATCAGGAAATTAAAATATTGTGAGAGAACATAAAATGGTTGGTTTTCGATACAAAATTCTTGCAGAATTTCACTCAAACTGACACCATTTTTCAAATACCTAAAACGATGCCTGGTAAAACCTTAATTCTAAACGAGCTGCAGATCCGGCAAAAGATCAACCGGATGGCTTATCAGATCTATGAGGACAACTGCTTTGAGCAGGAAATCATCATCGTTGGAATTGCCAACAACGGCTACCTCCTTGCTCAGGAAATGGCCAAACAACTGAAGAAGATCGCCGACTTTAAGGTAACGCTTTCCAAACTGACCATCGATAAAGACAATCCACACAGCGAATCCGGCGAGATCAGCATCGATACCAAACAGCTAGAGGATAAAGTTGTGATCCTGGTCGATGACGTATTGAATACCGGTAAAGCGCTGATCTACGGCGTGAAGTTCCTCTTGCAATTTCCGGTGAAGAAAATGTCTACCGCGGTGTTGGTGGACCGGAACCATAAGAAATACCCGATCGGAACGCACTACGTCGGACTGGCCCTCTCAACAACCCTGAAGAACCACATCTCCGTGGAATTCGGCCAGCAAACAATTGAGGCTTATTTGAGTTAATCATATTTATCAAGTATCTATTTCGCATAAAAAAAGCCGCTCAATAAGCGGCTTTTCTAGTTCTAGTGGTTGTGTTACTTCAGTAAGGTCACATAACCGGTAATCAGTTTGTTTTCATGGCTACATACATCGGTAAAGCGTAATTCGTAGAAGTACACGCCCGGATCGTGTCCGCCTCCATCCCAGTGCTCGTCCGCATCGGAGCCTTCGTACACTTTAGTTCCCCAGCGGTTGAAGATCTTCAGGCTGTAGGATTCCGACAGGTCGATACCGGTAATCACCAGTTCATCATTCATGCCGTCGCCATTCGGCGTAAACACGTTCGGAACAATACTGGCTGTTTCGGACAACTCCACAAAGGTTACCTCATTGCTAAACGTTTTTACGATGTTACACAAGTAATTGTAAGCCGTTAATGTGATGGTGTATGTTCCCGGATCGGTAAACAGGTAGTTGATCGAATCCACATTAAAGAACTGTGTACCGTCACCCATGTTCCAGTAGATGGAATCGATGTTCTGTCCGTTGATCTTCAGCTGAACATCGAACGAATCGGCCTCACAAGGTGCCGGCGGATCGAAATCGAGCGATGCCGTGAATGTTGGTGCCTGAACCAGTTCCACATTAAAGAACGCCGTATCGGCAATGTTACAGGTACTGGAATCGATGGCTACGTACATCACGGTATAAATACCAACGTTGCTGTACGTATAGGCCGGATTGGTTTGCGTTGATGTTCCGGAACCGTCACCGAAATCCCAATAACTGTTCGGTGGTGCAGGACTGTTTCCGGTAAAGTTCACCACAAACGGTGTAGTACATAACAGGATGTTCGGCGGTACTACGGCATTCACCGTGGTCTTAACCGGGTTAAAATAAACCGTATCCGTAATGGTCTTCGAGTTGTTGCAGGTAAAGTCGTAAGCCTGGAAGGTGACAATGTACACACCCGGCGTGACATAGGTATAGGTCACGGACGTATCGTTGATGAACTGGCTGCCATCTCCCATATTCCAGTAAATGGAATCTGCTCCCGAACCGGTAAAGTCCAGTTGAATGGTTAAACTATCCACACACGGATCGTAAGGCGGGAATGTAAATTGAGCATCCAGTGTATCGGCCTGGCTGACCGTTACCGTAAAGTATGCCGTATCGGCAATGTTACAGGTACTGGAATCGATGACCACATAAGTCACCGTATAGGTACCGGTATCGGCATAAGTATACATCGGATTAGCTGCTGTATCAATACCTAATCCATCACCAAAATCCCAATAGCTTTGAGGAGGAGTCGGTGTATTTCCGGTAAAGTTCACGTTGTATGGGGCAGAGCAAAGTTCCACATCCGGTGGTGGTGATGCGGTTACGGAAGTAACTACCGGATTGAAATAAACCGTATCGGTTAAGGTATACATGTTACTACATACCGTATCATAGGCTTCGAGTGTTACAATGTATGTGCCCGGCGTCGTATAGGTATAAGTCACGGAAGTATCGTTAAAGAACTGGGCGCCATTCCCCATGCTCCAGTAGAGCGAATCCGCTCCCGAACCGGTAAAGTCCAGTTGAATGGTTAAACTGTCCACACAAGGATCGTAAGGTGGGAAATAGAATTGAGCATCGAGTGAATCATTCTGAATGATATCGACATTAAAGTATGCGGTATCCGTAGGAATACAAGCTGCTGAATCAATCGCAACGTACATCACGACGTATGATCCCGTATCAGCATAGGTATATGTCGGATTTGTCGCCGTATCGATTCCGATACCGTCTCCGAAATCCCAGTAGCTGTTCGGTGGTGGATTAGAGCCTGCCGAGAAGTTCACCGTATATGGTTGTCCGCATAGCGTAATATCGGAAGGCACATTGGCCTGGGCAGCATCTACGGTTCCGTTAGAAGAGAAACTTCCTGCTTCCAGGAATACTCCTGAATCGTACAGAGCATCACCGGCATCGGCTATCGCCAGCTTAATGTGGTACTGCACGCCACACTGTACAATCCCGATAGCTGTTAAACGGGTGGTATATCCATCAAACTGTACGGACTGTGGTCCGGTGTTTCCGGTATTATCGACATAGTAAGAAGGGTTTGATCCCGAGTTCACATTATCGATGGTTACCGGTGTTGTAGTGCCCGGAACCAAGGCGATATTGATCGCTCCGTTGGAATACGGACCGGCAATACCGGGGCCACTTAAGAAGAACCCGAAAGCATCGTTATACCCTGCATTTACATATTCGGGGTATTCTTCCGAACCGAAGATGTAGTCGAAGTTGATCGTATCTCCGGTCGGGATAAAATCGAACTCCAGTACAGCCTGGTCATAAACGGTAACCCCTCCTCCAACTAAAGCCTGTAAATCAGGATCGACACTAACAGCTCCCGTCCCTCCTACATTGGAAGATCCCGAGTTGTTTGGCCCTACAGCCACGGAAACATCTCCTGAAGCCATCACCACCCCGGAATCAATTCCCAAAAAAGGGTTGGTGTTTAAGGCATTGAACTCACCGATCTGTGGGTTGGACACGTTTCCGGCAACACCGTTAAACGTAATGTTACTTGCAGTAACACCCGCTCCCAGTAATACATTTTGAACATAGTAATTAACTGTATTGGTATTGTTTGTTACCAATTGCGAAAAAGCATTCGTAAATGAAACAAGGGCTACCAAAGCCAATAGAGACTTTCTCATTCTAGTATGGTTTAATTAGATGTGTGCTAATACAGACTGAACTGTACCTATAAAAGTTGCACCAAAATAGTTAAAATAGTTGATTTTTCATCAAATAAATTGAGATAAAAATTAGGGTTCTAGCCTTGCTTTTTGAAAAATTGGCAAATCCCGGTGATCCCACAGGATTCACACTCCGGTCGGCGGGCTTTACAGACATACCTGCCGTGCAGGATGAGCCAGTGATGCGCAAAGGGAATCACATCTTCGGGAATGTAACGGATCAGTTGTTTCTCGGCTTCCAACGGAGTTTTGGCATTGGTGGTCAGGCCAATCCGGTCGGCTACCCGAAACACGTGGGTATCTACAGCCATGGCCGGTTTGTTGTAAATCACGCTGGCTACCACATTGGCCGTTTTCCGACCCACTCCGGGCATTTTTTGAAGGTCTTTAATATCCGGAGGGACCACACTGTTGAAGTCGTTTACCAGCATCTTGGCCATGCCGACCAGATGCTTCGCTTTATTATTGGGATAGCTGATGCTTTTAATGTAATGGAAAACTTCTTCCACATCCGCTTCAGCCAATGATTCCGGTTCGGGAAACCGGCGAAACAAATCCCGGGTAACGATATTTACCCGTTTGTCGGTACATTGCGCAGAAAGAATCACTGCCACCAACAATTCGTAAGGAGTTGAGTAGTTCAGTTCCGTTTCGGGATTGGGATTATGTTCCCTGAAGTAATCAATAAAGATCTGGTACCGCTCTTTTTTTGTCATAAAGCAAAAATACGTTTTTCAGCTATTAATAATTGACTACTTTTATTCTTGCTTCTTATGGTTGAATTTATTCTGAGCATATTTTACTTTCTCGTTTTTTGCTTCATCATAGGCAAAACACGCTTTTTCAGCGATTCCGGGATTCCGGGATTTTGGGTGTACGCTTTGTTCGGCCTCAAGGTCATTGTCAGTATTTTTCTCACTGCCATATACACACATTACTATACGGACCGGGAAACTGCAGATATTTTTAAGTATTTTGATGATAGTCGGGTTCTATTCGATGCCCTTAAACAAAATCCGGGAGATTACCTGAAAATGATCTTCGGATTCAGCGACCAACACCTGCATGACACTTATTATGCGCATATGTCGCACTGGACGCGCCCTTATTCTTCCGACCTCTTCAGCGACAGCCACATTATCATTCGGCTCAATGCGTTTATTCGCTTGTTTTCCTTCGGGCATTTCCAGGTGCACAATGTGGTTTTTAATTTCATCTCTTTTACCGGTTTAGTTGCTATCTACAAGGCCTTTAAGCCCTTCCTTCCCGGAAAAGAAAGGCTATTATACCTGATTATTGCTCTAACACCTTCCCTTCTTTTTTGGGGATCCGGCCTGTTAAAAGAGAGCCTGATCTTATTTGCCCTGGGGTTCTTTTTACTCCACTTTTTTCGGTTTTCAAAAGCATCCGGTTATAAATCCCTGCTCTGGATGTTCGGTGCGGCAAGCATCCTTTTGTTTACGAAATTTTACCTGCTTGTCGCCCTCTTCATTCCTGTGATCCATTACTTCATATCATCTAAGTGGAACTGGAAGACCGGATACTCATTTTTGCTGTCGACATTTGTTTTCGTAGTCATCGTGAGTATTTTACCGTATTTCCATGAAAATCTGGACATCATCCGGCAGATCATCATCAAACAACAAACATTCTCCCGCTTCATCGCAGAAGTTCCCGCTTCAAGTGGATTTCATATCCCGGAACTGGAAAACGGATTTTCTTTACTCATTTATGCTCCAAATGCCCTGCTAATTACCATTATCCGTCCTTATCCCTGGGAATGCTCGAGCAGTTTCATGTACCTGAACGTGATGGAAAACATCCTTTTTCTAGCCGGAATTGTGTTGGTACTCCGTTATTATGCTAAACCTTCCCGGGAATCGAAAAGACTTCTGTGGTTTCTACTGACTTTCAGTTTTTCCCTGCTCCTGCTGATCGGCTATACGACTCCGGTTTTCGGCGCCATTGTAAGGTACAAAATTCCGGCCCTCCTCTTTTTATTTACAGCACTTTTAGTACTATTGGACCTCGAAAAATTAAAGTCAAAATTTCACCTGCTTAATAAATTTCTATCATGAATCACTTAAAAACCGGATGCTTATTGTTACTCCCGATCTTCCTCCTGAATTCCTGCGTTACCACGGAAGAAATGGATCTGCTCATCCATAATGCAAAAATATATACCGTGAACGATGCTTTTGATGTTCAGGAAGCGATGGTGATTAAAGACGGAATAATTGTGGATATCGGCCCTCAAAATGAAATTCTCAACAAATACACGGCTAAGGAAGTTGTCGATGCGGGTAAAAAACCGATTTATCCCGGGTTTATTGATGCTCATTGCCACTTTGTCGGCTATGCACAAAACCTGAATGAAGTGAATCTGGTCGGAACCTCTTCTTTCGAAGAGGTTGTGGAACGTGTGTCAGCCTTCGCCCAAACAAACCAAAGTGAGTGGATCGTTGGACGAGGTTGGGATCAAAATGACTGGGAAGTTAAAGAGTTTCCTATGAATGACCTACTGGACTCCCTCTTTCCCTCCACTCCCGTTTTCCTGACCCGCATCGATGGTCATGCCGCTCTTGCAAACAGTACCGCACTAAACCGGGCCGGCATTGATCACAATACCCGGGTGGATGGCGGTATCATTACCTTCAAGGTGCTTCAGAATAACACCATGAAGACGATTGAGAGCAGCGAATTAACCGATTACAGTCAACTTCACCCGAAACCTACGGGAATTCTGATTGATAACGCCGTTAATCTGGTCAGCTCCAAAATCCCCGGCGCTTCACAGGATCAGCTCAGGAAATCCTTACTGAAAGCACAACAAAATTTAGTTGCCGTCGGACTTACCACTGTTGATGATGCCGGACTTGACCGGCAGGTTATCGAATTGATCGAGCACATGCAAGCGGATGGTGATCTGAAACTGAAAGTATATGCGATGATCAGCGGCACGAAAGAAATGCTGGAGCATTACCTGGAAGCAGGACCGCATAAAACAAAAAAATTGAACGTTTGCTCGTTTAAATTCTATGCCGACGGAGCTCTTGGCTCGAGAGGTGCCTGCCTCCTGGAACCTTATTCGGATATTCTGGAACAACTCCACCACGGTTTGTTAACCACCAACCAGACGTTCTTCGAAACTTACGCACCGTTACTCTATGAAAAAGGGTTTCAAATGAACACCCATTGCATCGGGGATTCTGCCAACAGAATGATCCTGAACATTTATGCCAAAGTGCTCGGTGGTGTAAATGATAAACGCTGGCGGATTGAACATGCACAAGTGGTTCATCCCGCCGATCTGGAAAAATTCAAAGCTTTCACCATCATTCCTTCTGTGCAACCCACCCACGCAACATCCGATATGTACTGGGCTCAGGATCGCCTGGGAGAAGAACGGGTAAAAAGCGCTTATGCTTATAACGACTTATTAAGTCAAAACGGATTACTGGCTCTGGGAACGGATTTTCCGGTTGAAGGCATTAATCCGATGAACACCTTCTATGCCGCCGTGGTTCGCAAAGATCTAAACGGATTCCCGGAGAATGGCTATCAGGTAAACAATGCCTTATCCCGAAAAGACGCCCTGAAAGGAATAACCATCTGGGCAGCCATCGCAAACTTCGAAGAAAACGAAAAAGGCAGCCTGGAAATCGGGAAAGCGGCTGATTTTGTGATGCTGGATAACGATTTGATGGATGCTGAAGAAGCTGATATTCCCAACATCAGGGTGCTTTCAACATACATCGACGGTGAACGGGTTTATACCTTAAAAAAGTAAGATTAATGCTTTATTCTTATCGATGATTTAAATAGTTTTGCCGACTAAAACATCTGGTTTGGCAAGAGTCCGCATACTTCATCTTCTACTAATACTTATCTTCACAGTTTCCCTGCAGGCTCAGAAGATTACCCCTTTCAGTTCCTGGACTTCCAATGAACTGAAAGATGCCAATACCGGAAAGTACATCAAAGAGTTATCCTTTCAGGAGAAAAAGATCATTTTTTACGTCAATTTAGCCCGAATGGATGGGAAGCGTTTCGCCGAAACCTACTTAAAAGACTATGTCGAGGATGAAAGAATCCCGAAGAACAAGTATTATCGATCACTGGTCAAGACCCTGAACGAACAGCCTCCTCTCCCCATCCTCCATTTTGAGGAAGATCTCTACAAAGAAGCCGAAAAACATGCAAAAGAAATGGGTAAAACCGGAAAAAAAGGCCACCGCTCCGCCGGACACAAGAGCTTTGAGGAACGCATGGAAAAACACCGGGAGCGCTATAGCAAACTCAAAGAAGTGAATCAGTACGGATATCCGGATGCCTTATCCATTGTGGTTGACCTGTTGATTGATGATGATAAAGAGAGTCTGATTCAACGCAAAACCTTATTAAATGAAGATTTCAGGTATATCGGAGTAGCGATCAGGGCACATAAGGAATATACCGTGAATACCTCCTTCCTGCTTGGCGGAGCATTATTGAGCGATTAATTTTCCAGAAGTCCTTTACCGATCTTTTTCAAGGTACCTTTGGCTTTCAGATCGGCAACCAGTTTATCGAGGACTCCGTTTACAAACACTTTACTCTTAGGCGTGCTGTACCATTTGGAAAGTTCAATGTATTCGTTCAGGGTAACTTTTACCGGAATGGACTTGAAATATAGCAATTCGGTTAAAGCCATTTTCATCAATAAAATATCGATCATGGCAATCCGCTCCACATCCCAGTTCTTGGTTTTATCGGCAATCAGCTCCGAGTTCTCATCATCATGGACAATGGTTTCGTGTAAGAGGGACTTTACAAAAGCAATATCCTCTTCCTCATCGCGATAGACCTTTTCCAGTTTTACATGAGTATCCCCTTCCTCCATTTTCTTAATGGTTTTGATAACCATACTCAGGATGAAATCCATTTCATCATAACCCCAGAAAATACTCTTATCCTGAATCTCGGAGATCAGCAGATCAAATTCCGGAATCACTTTCTTGTATAAATCAAGTACAAATCGTTTATCGGCTTCAAAATCCGTTTCGCGGGTTGCCATGTATTCCGTATAGGTCGGCGTTTCCCTCAAAAAGTTAAAGAACTTCAGCATCAGTTCCTGATCGGCCGCCCAGTATAATTTCTTGTCTTTAATATACTGGTTAAGTTTGGCATCGCTCCCCAATCGGGCCAGAATCTGATTGTCAATAAATTTGGTGTTAGGGTTCAGGTCTTCTGCCGTAGGCAGCTTTTTCTTCTTAGCTTCTTCAATTTTGAAATTGGCCTGATGGATCAGTTCCTGACCTATGGTCAGCAACAGCAGGTACAGATCATGCATCCGGTGGATGCTGAGGAACATTTCCTTCTCAATGGTCTTTTCGTTTTTATCAACCGATTGAAAATATGCGTAAAGAACCTGAAATACTTTTATCCGTAAATACCTTCTGCTGATCATTCCTTTGTTCCTACTTTTTCATCGCTTGTTTAATCCGGTCTTCCGCCATTTTGTTTGCAATGGCATACGTCGGAATGTTGTTGGCTCGGGATCCGTTAATGATCTCCAGGGTGGTGTTGTAGATTTGTCCGGCCTTATCCATCGCCCATTCGGCAGTTCGTTCGTCTACTTCGGCAAAACAGTTGATCACCCCTCCGGCATTGATCATGTAATCCGGAGCATAAATGATTCCTTTATCCATCACAGCCTGACCATGAATGGCCTCATTAGCCAATTGATTGTTGGCAGCTCCGGCAATGATGGAACATTTCAACCGGGACAACGTATCGTCGTTCACCGTTGCTCCTAAGGCACATGGAGCATAAACATCCACATCCAGATCATAAATTTCGTCCAGGCCAACTACGGTTGCTCCGTATTTTTCAGACACCTCTTTCAAACTAGGCTCATAAACGTCGGAAACAAAAACCTGAGCTCCTTCGTCCGTCAGGTGTTTGATCAGGTATTGACCGACATGGCCGGCTCCCTGAACGGCTACTTTGATTCCGCTTAAGGAATCCTGTCCTAACTGAACTTTGGCGCACGCCTTCATGCCCATATAAACCCCATAGGCCGTAACGGGAGACGGATCACCACTCTTCCCAGGTAATCCGGCTACATGGTTGGTCTCCTGATTCACCCATACCATATCCTGAGGAGAAATACCGACGTCTTCGGCGGTGATGTATTTACCACTCAGTGATTCTACAAATTGTCCGAACCTTCTGAACAATGCTTCATTCTTGTCGGTATGCGAATTCCCTATGATCACGGCTTTACCTCCACCCAAATTCAATCCGGAAATGGAATTTTTGTAAGTCATCCCTCTGGATAAACGCAATACATCCGTTAAAGCATCCACCTCACTGGCGTAGTTCCACATACGTGTTCCCCCAAGAGCAGGCCCTAGAACCGTGTTATGAACGGCAATAATTGCTTTTAATCCCGTTGCTCTGTCCTGACAAAACAACACTTGTTCGTGATCCATATTGACCATCTGAGCCAATACGTTCTTGTCTTCTAAGGAAACATCCTGTAATTCTAATATATCCGCCATAACAATAGTTTTATTTTTTACTCTATAATACGTTTAAAGATACTTACTTTTGCCCTACAAATCTCTACAACCGGAAAGACCAGTAATGGTCGGACAAATTTAAGGTTTTTAGTGAATTGTTTAGGCTAAATTAAAATTAATTAAAAATAGCCCGGAACCTACGAAAAATGAGACCTTTAAAGCAACTAAATAAGTACCTCCTCAAGTATAAATACCGGCTTTTACTCGGGTTTGTCTTTATTATTGGTGCCAATATATTCGGTTTGTTTCCGGCTCAGATCATCCGCGAAGCCTTTGACCTGGCCGACGCTCAGATTTCCGGAAAAACGATCGAGTCCACTTCATTTTTAAGTGATTGGTTCGCCGGAAAATCTTTTGGGAGCATCATCCTGATTTTTGGAGGAACCGTGTTGGTTCTCTACCTTATAAAAGGCGTTTTTACGTTCTTCATGCGTCAAACCATTATCATTGCTTCCCGACTGATTGAGTACGACATTAAGAATGAAATCTATGAGCATTACCAGATGCTGGACACGTCGTTTTATAAACAAAACAACACCGGCGACATCATGAACCGGATCAGCGACGATGTGAGTAAAGTGCGCATGTACCTCGGCCCGGGCATCATGTATACCCTGAACCTGATCGTGCTTTTTGCCATGGTTGTTCCTACTATGTTCGCGATCAATGTCAGACTGAGTTTGTTTTCCCTGATTCCGCTGCCTATCCTTTCCGTAATCATTTACCTGGTGAGCAACAAAATCAACAAACAAAGTGAAAAAGTACAATCCAAGTTATCGGATATCACTACGCTTTCTCAGGAAACCTACTCAGGAATCAGGATCATCAAATCCTACGTAAAAGAGCATTTTTTCCTGTCTAAACTGGATGCGGAAAACCAGCGTTACCGGAATCGATCCATGGATCTGGTGAAGACCAATGCCTTCTTTTTTCCGGTGATGATGTTATTGATCGGAATGAGCACCATCTTTACCATTTATATCGGAGGAAGCGAATACATCAGTGATGCCAATAACCCGTTGCTGGCTGAGGCGGACAAGCTTTCGAAGGGGAATATCCTGGAGTTTGTGATCTATGTCAATATGCTGACCTGGCCTGTTACGGCCATCGGCTGGGTGACTTCTATCATTCAACGGGCATCGGCGTCGCAGGCACGGATCAACGAGTTCCTGCATACGACTCCGAACATCAAAAATCCGAGTAATGACCACCTCGAATTACAAGGAAACATTGAATTTAAAGATGTTCATTTTACTTATCCCGAATCCGGTATTGAGGCCATCAACGGATTGTCCTTCAAAGTGAATCAGGGAGAAACACTGGCCATTATCGGCAGAACCGGTTCCGGGAAGTCATCCATCATCAACCTGCTACTCCGCAACTATGATGCGAATTCCGGCGAAGTACTGATCGATGGTAAACCCATCCGGGAAATCAACCTGAACGAGTACCGGGAAAACATCGGACTGGTACCGCAGGATGTATTCCTCTTTTCCGATACCATTGAAAATAACATTGCCTTTGGGTATAAAAACGAGCTACCCGACCGGTCTATCATAGAACAAGCTGCTAAAGATGCTGCCATTTATGCCAGTATCCAGGAATTCCCCGATGGATTTAAAACCCGTGTCGGCGAACGGGGCATCACCCTTTCCGGTGGACAGAAACAGCGGATATCCATAGCCAGAGCCATCATTAAATCTCCTAAGATTCTGATCTTCGACGATTGCTTATCAGCGGTTGATACCGAAACCGAAGATGAGATCCTGACTAACCTGAAACGGATTATGAAAGACCGCACATCCCTGATCGTAAGTCACCGGGTATCATCCGTAAAAAGCGCAGACAAAATTCTGGTAATCGAGCATGGTCAGATTGTAGAGTCAGGCGACCACAACAGCCTGATAGAACGAAAAGGAAGCTATTACCAAACCTACCAAAAGCAACTTTTAGAGAAGGAAGAAAATAATTTCGAATAATATTTTACTTTTGTTTGAAAACTAACTTTTTCTAGCTACATTTGCAGCCCGTTTAAAATGGGAATCTAAAATAAGAGTTATGGACGCGATCAAATTTGTAGAAAATGAATTATCTCCGGTAAATGAATTTCCTTCATTTAAAGCTGGTGATACGATTACAGTATATTATAAGATTAAAGAGGGTAACAAAGAGAGAACACAGCACTTTCAGGGAACTGTATTGCAACGCAGAAATTCCGGTGCTAACGAAACGTTCACCATCAGAAAGATGTCGAGCGGTATCGGTGTAGAAAGAGTTTTCCCTATGGCTTCTCCTTTTATTGAAAAAATCGAAGTGAATAAACGAGGAAGTGTTCGCAGAGCCCGTATCTTCTACTTGCGTGAAAGAACAGGTAAATCCGCAAGAATCAAAGAGAAAAAGAACATTGCAAAATAATAAAAGAAACTCCGAAAATTTCGGAGTTTTTTTTTGCCCCTCCGGCACACCAAATTTAAAGTTTGATAGACCAACCGATCTTTTTTTTCGACCAAAAAAGAAATCCAATCCGACTACTTTTTTCGCTTGAAATAACCGTAAAAGTTGATTAGATTTGTAGTCCTATCAATTAACTAAATTAAGGTATGAGGCAACTTAAAATCACCAAGTCTATCACCAATCGTGATAGCGCATCGCTGGATAAATACCTGCAGGAGATCGGTCGCGAAGAATTAATTACAGCAGAAGACGAAGTTGAATTGGCAAAACGGATCAAACAAGGCGATCAGGTCGCCCTGGAGAAACTGGTCAAGGCTAATTTACGGTTCGTAGTGTCCGTTTCCAAGCAATATCAAAATCAGGGACTCACCCTACCCGATCTCATCAATGAAGGAAACCTCGGCCTGATTAAAGCTGCTCAGCGCTTTGACGAAACCCGTGGATTTAAATTTATTTCCTATGCCGTATGGTGGATCCGGCAATCGATCCTCCAGGCAATCGCAGAACAAGCCCGGATTGTCCGCTTACCATTGAATCAGGTTGGCTCATTAAACCGCATCAATAAAACATTCTCCAGACTGGAACAAGAGTTCGAACGCGAACCATCTCCCGAAGAAATTGCCGAGTGTCTGGATATCGAAGAAGACAAAGTAACCGAATCCCAAAAAATTTCCGGCAGACACGTTTCCGTGGATGCTCCTTTCAGAGAAGATGAAGAAGGCACCCTGCTGGATGTCCTTTCCAATACCAATTCACCCAAAACCGACGTTTCTTTGATGTATGAATCTTTGCAACGGGAAATTGAACGATCTTTGTCTACCCTAACCGAGCGCGAGCGCGGTGTGATTAAGGACTTTTTCGGTATAGGGATTCCTCATCCTTTATCGCTGGAAGAGATCGGCGAGAAATTCGGCTTGACCCGAGAACGGGTCCGACAAATCAAAGAAAAAGGAATCCGAAGATTACGACAAACCTCAAGAAGTAAATTATTAAAAACATATTTAGGATAAATTTTAAACATGGAAGTGATGAATCAAAACAGTGCTTACGAAACCAAACTAAATGAATACGTGAGCGATGAGAAATCAGCAGTAAATCTGATCAGTTCAATCGGCTACCTGATGTACGAAAAGTCTGTAGAGCTGGTACTTTTCAGAAATCCGTTGGTTGACAAAAGCATTTCTGAAGTGCTAAACCTGCACAAAAAAGCAAAAAGTATTTCCTACAACCCGGTTGATATTCACACTACCAGAGCTATTGCCGAAGAGCTGAGAACCATGGATTTGGCTCCCTCCAAACTGGATGTCGGACGTTTGGCCAGTGAATGGATCAGCGAGAAAAGCAATTTTTCGTCATTATCCGACTTCCTGAATAATAAACTGGATGGATTTGGCAGTGAAAATGCCCACGAATTAAGGCCAAAAGATGTTGTTCTTTTCGGTTTCGGTCGTATCGGACGTCTGGCTGCCAGAGAATTGATCAAACAAGCCGGTAAAGGCCAGCAATTGCGACTAAAGGCCATTGTTACCCGTACCGTTTCCGCCGATGACATCATCAAGCGTGCTGCTTTGTTGAGAAATGATTCCGTTCATGGTTTCTTTTCCGGTACCGTGGAAGAAGATCTCGAAAACAATGCACTGATCATCAACGGGCAGATCGTTAAAATGATCGAAGCTAAAAATCCCGAAGATGTGGATTACACGGCTTATGGTATTAATGATGCCCTGTTAATCGATAACACGGGTGTATTTACCAATAAAGAGCAATTGAGCAGACACCTTAACGCCAAAGGCATCAACAAGGTATTACTGACAGCTCCGGGTAAGGAGATTCCCAATGTGGTTTACGGCATCAATGAAGATACACTGGATCTGGAGAACGAGCACATCTTCTCTGCAGCTTCCTGTACAACCAATGCCATCTCTCCTATCCTGTACACCATCGAAAATACGCTGGGCGTGGTAAAAGGCCATATCGAAACGGTTCATGCCTATACCAATGACCAGAACTTACTGGATAACATGCATAAGAAACCACGCCGGGGACGTTCTGCCGCCATCAATATGGTGATTACTTCTACCGGAGCGGGCAATGCCGTTACGAAAGTTATTCCAAGCTTAAAAGATAAATTAACCGCCAATGCGGTTCGGGTTCCCACTCCGAACGGATCATTAGCCATCTTAAGCCTGAACATTGCGAAAGAAACCACCGTTGAGGAAGTGAATGAGATTGTCCGTAAAGCTGCTTTGCAAGGTGGACTGGTGAATCAGATCAAATACGAGATTGATCCTGAACTGGTTTCCAACGACATCATCGGAAACATCTGCTGTTCGGTATATGACAGCAATGCCACCATCGTTTCTCCGGACAAAAAAAATGTTGTGCTTTATGTTTGGTATGATAACGAATTCGGTTACACCAAACAAGTAATCCGCTTAGCGAAATACATCGCTAAAGTGAGAAGACTGATCTATTATTAATAAACATAACCTATATTGGAAAAGCTCACTGCGGTGAGCTTTCTTTTTTTGACCATGACTGACAAGAAAAGCAACAGACTGAATAACATCATCAAGGATCTTGGTTCGGATGATAAAAGCAAAGTGCTCACGGCGATCAAACAATTGCGTAAGCATGGAAACCGAATGGCTATCCTGCCATTAATCGAGTTATTAAATACGTCTAAAGACGATGAGATTACTGCCGATCTGATTCAACTGCTCTATGACCTGAAGGATCAGGCTGTAGTGGATGATCTCATTACGGCCATAGAAGATGAAACGTATGCTCCCGTGAAAGCGGTTCTGATCTCCATCTTCTGGCAATCGAAACTGGATGGGAGTGATTACCTGAACACATTCATTCAGCAAGCCATTCACGGCGATTATGCAACAGCCATTGAAGTCATGACCGTAATCGATAACCTGGATGCCTCATTCGACGAAGAAGAGATCAGCAACCTGAGGTTTGACCTCGACGATGCCTTGCAATATGAGGAAGACGAAGAGAAAGCCAAATTACTAGCCACCATACAGCGCTCACTCAATGAACTGAACATCGAATACGATTAATAAAAAAGCCCATCATGTGATGGGCTTTTTTATTAGCATGGGAGAAGAAGTATTATTCTTTACTTCCTCCTCCGAATCGGAATCCGATCTTACCGGCAATTCTGAGGTCGACAGCCATATCATTACCAACATATGGAATGTAGTTGTCCTGATCAAAATCGGTTGTGGTTAACTTATCGATGTTTGCTTCATCACTCACAGTTACACTGTTTGAAATGAACTTACCAACACCGAAAGTCACTTCCATAAAGAAAGCCCCGGCAGTTTTCCATTTGTATCCGGTTAACACACCGATAGAAATCCCTGAAGTAGAAACATCTGTTTTCCCCAATACAGGAATCGTATCCTGCATTCCGGCGTAAACATTGTCTTTACTGCTGGATGTTCTGAATTTACCATAGAATCCCATATAAACGCCATCATTTCCTTTGTTTGGAGTGGCAAACCACTTGTACTCGGGGATGATGTTCATTTCGGAATACTTATACTCTCCGTAAAGCGGCACTTTCATATCATCAAAAGCATTCTTGGACGACATGTTAAAGTTGATCCCAACAGAGTTTTGGCTATTCAGGGCATATTCGTATCCCAGGCCATACTTGGAGAAGGCAAAGCTCACCACATCAAGACTTACGTCGTGTTGTGCTTTCAGGCTTGCTCCTGACAAGATTAAAGCGGCTACAATTAGTTTTTTCATATCTATGGGTTTAAGTTACTAGTCTAATACTACCAAAGCGACTTGTAGGTTACATTGGATTTAGGTCCGTTACCGTAAGCAACTCCTATATCTCTGATCGCTTTGATCATTTCGCTCTTCTGCTGTTGCTCTTTCAGGATATACTTCCACTCTCTGTCGTCGATTTGTTTCACTTTAGCAGCGATTTTGTTCGATAACGCTTTCACTTCAGCATAGCATTTTGCATCCGGATCAACAGAAGCCAGGATCGCTCCGGCCTCATCGGCAGCTGCCATATCCTGAGCAGCATTCCAGATAGCCTGAGCTTTTTGTAATTTCTCTTTACAATCTCTGTCGATCATATCCTGATAAATCGGTTTGGCAGCAGCCATGGCTTTATCATAACACTCACCGCAAGCACTAGGTACGGCAGCCAGTTTGTACAACGCACCTTCGTGGTTGTTTTGATCAGCCATTACTTTAGCCTCCTTAATGATCATATCACAATTGTTTTTGTAATATTCAATGATCTTGTTTTTACCGTTCTCAATAAAGCTTTTTACACCGGCATCATTAGTTTTCAGGTTTTTAAGAGCTGCTTTGTACGCTTTGGTCTCATTTTTATCCACACCTTTTACAGTCATGTTATGAGTAGCGAAAACAGTTCCTTCGACCCCGTCACCAATGTATAACGTTACATCTAATCCGTAAGCGTGCATTGGCGGTGGACCAGGCAGGATGTTTTTTGAGTTCATGGTTACATTGGCTGTAATGATGAAACGTGCATTTTTAAAACCACCTGCTAAGCCACTGGCCGTAACCATCTGATTTAACTTGTTCTCAAGAGACAACCTGGCTTCTACAGGCATTCCGTCAATCTGAGGTGGCACGTAAGCGGTTAACATCACCTTATTGGCATCATCTGAAGTTGATTGTGCGAAGGTGAAGGTACTGGAAAGCACTAAAGTAGCAGCCAGTACGATTTGACTTAATTTCTTCATATTAATTGTTTTTTGGGTTATTACTTACCACCTAACCAAATGGTGGCTCTACCTAAACCTTTCGTTACGAGTTTATTCTCGATGTTGAAGGGTTCACCTTTTAAGTACTTGCTTAATCCTTTGGCAAATCCTCTGGCATCCATGGCACGACCTTTTTCATCGTATAATGGAATTCTTACTTGCTCGAATAAAGCCATGTTCTCGGTCATATCCGTAGTGTTGAATCTTCCTTTTTGGGTGTTTTCAGCCATCCAGTCCTCGATCAACGTACCTAACTCATCATCACCGAAATCTTCGCTTTCCAGGTCGTAATCCCAATCACTCCATCTTTTAACGCGGATGATGATCTCACGACCATTTTCGAACATATCGTCGAAGTGTGCCTGTAACTGGCTGTTGAAGTTATCGATGTGAGCCGTTACAGCTTCCTGTAACAACACAGGTACTTCAGCAGAGAAAGAAGGTGCACCGGTACCTTGAGCAGAAGCTACTTGTTTATCGGTGTAAGAATCCAATCCTCTCAGGATGAAAGTAATTGATTTCTTAGGACCTGTAGCATTCACAGTCCAGGTTAATTCCATAATGATATCGGCTTTCGCTTTCTTTTTCAATACATCAACCGGGCTTTCTGCCATTTCATCACCCGATTTGGAAGTTCTCATCGCATCTTCCGCATCATCACTTTCCAGTGATTTCATAACGGATTCCAAATCTTTCAGCGGGAAACCTCTTTCGGACATCATGCCGTTAATGGCACTCACAACCAATTTCACTTCCGTATTTTGTTGAAAGGCTGTTTTATAATCAGGAATAACCACTTTAGTTCCTTCATCGTCAAATTCCATCGTGTAACCGTTTTTTACACACCAGTTATCACTTGGAACAACCATAATGGTTGGTTTTTTTGCTTGTCCGAATACAGTAGCAAAACCTACCAAAACAAGACTTAACGTTATTACTATTCTTTTCATTGTAATGTTTATTTTGATTTAGTTGTTATAATTATTTAGGTAAGATTCCATCTTGAATCATTCTTTCTTTGAGCTTAGCCCGTTGCACACGGATAATAACACCGTACAACTCCTGGTCACCCATTTTCCCTCTTCCTTTTACGACAGAGAAATGCAGGTCGGATCCGTCTTCACCGGTAATAAACTCTTTGTAAGCTCCACCGTCAGCAAAGAAAGCGTTGAAATAATCTTCATGTTTTTCTCTGGCATTCGGATCAAATAAGATCGGCTTTGCGTTGCAACCTTTATTGCTGATGATGCCTTTGAAAAGTACATCGCTCAACCCGTTCTTTTTAGCTTGCTCAACAGCGTCTTCGCGGTTACGGCCTGTTCCCCACCCTTTTACGGTTTGAGATCCGTCTCCTTCAACGCCCATGCATTCTGTTTTGTGTTCGTAAGCACCGGCTACATTACGCTGTGCAGCGCGACAGGAGCTCAGCATGCTAACCAAAGCAATCGAAAAGAGCGTGCCTGTAAGTATTCTGTTAATTTTTTTCATCGTTTTAAATTTTACAATACTGAACTTAACCCTCGAACAACACCGGCTGCTTCTAGATCTTTTCTAAGTCGATCCGACATCGCCGTTACAACAACACCTACTTTGTATTTATAGCCTTTCAGTTTTACACCTACTACTTCAGGAGTAGAGTCACCCGAATGAGAAACGAATTTCATGTACTTCCCGCCATCAGCAAAGAAATCATCAAAAAACTCTTTCTTTTGGTGCTCCACGCTTGGATCGCTCACCAATGGTTTTTGAGCTGTACAGCCCGGTGCTCCTCCGGCATACCCTTGAAAGATAATACCATGTACGGCATTCTTTTTGGCCTGACCGGTAGCTACTTTAGCATTTTTCGAATAGGACCATACTTTGATCACTTTCGTTCCTGGTTTACCAATACCAACACATTCGATCTCGTATTTCCAATCTTCCGTGTCTTCATTGGCCTTTTTTTGTTTGTTCAATTGGGCACTGGATGTTGTTGCAAATGCCAGCATAGCGACAATAACAACTCCGGTTTTTAACATTGCTTTTTTCATATTGATTGAATTTAGTTATAGTTAAATTAATTTATTTGTCTGATTAACATTCCAGGGAACAAGCCTTTGGAACTTCCTTTGAAATGCGTGAATTCCAGTTGGTTTTCCGGTGCGATCGGATTTCCGTTCTCATCCAGTTCCTGCTCCTGTCCTTCTCCGGCATTGAAACGGTTATCCCAGATGCTCTTTTTATCTACTTTAATAACTGCTTTACGTTTGTATTTCAGTTTACCTTCCGCATCATATTCCGGCATCAATACTTCATACTTGTCACCGCCTTCCAACTCTTCTTTCATACCGATTTTAGCTCCCAGAGGATCTACACTTACTAAAGGTGTTTTGGTTCTGAACGGTTCAAACTTACGCTCCAGCTTATTGTAAACGGAGTTGATTGACTTCAGGGTGGCATTTTTAATGATCATTTGCTCATCTTCGGCATTAGCTCCTAAACCGGAAACCAAAGCCGATGCCTTTTGGTAACCCAATAATTTCAGGCTAAAGAAATCGGTATTATCAAATGCAGCTTTCTTATCCGGATTAATGCTGTTGGCATCCATCCAGTAATCATTCCAGAAATAAGCCTCTACCGAATCAGTCCATACCAACTGGTACAGGTAAGCAGTAGTCCATACGGAATACCCTTCTTTGGCTTTCTCATAAACAGCATCAGCCGTTTTAAATGCAGCATCTTTCAACGCAGCAGGCAATTTCTCAGCCGTCGCTTTGGCGATGTCTCTTGCAGCCGCAGCATAAGGCTCATTGCTTTCAAACTTGGAATTACTAACCACGACGAACGTGCTGCTTAGTAACTCGATCCCGGCATCTTTTAACATGTCCAGACCTCTTTGAGTACTGGCTGCAGCAGCGGCATCCTGGGCCGAAGCATCGTATGCTCCTCGTTCCTGGATCAGGTTCATGTCAAAGGCACCGTTTTCATCTCTGTTGAACCATTTCGCAATGATTTGATTGGCTACCTTATTTTCTTTCAGGTATTTATCGATCGTCGGACTTAAATCCTTTTCGTCTTTCTTTTTTGCTTTCTCTCCTTCAGGAACAACCGGTTCTACATAATAGCTTTCGAGTTTAAACGACTTGTCTCCAACCGTATGATCGTTAAACTTATCCGGCACCGGTGATTCGTTAAAAGTAGAAAGGATCAGATCGGATTTCGGCAATTTCGTATCCTCAATGATCATGGTATGAAGTGAACTTCTACGGTATTTAATGATTTCCGTTTTCTTATCCCCTTTTTGAAGTTTATTATCTTCTTTTTTCTCTTTATCCTTGTCTTTATTTTTATCCTTCTTCTTATCCCCTTCTTCTGTTTGTTGCTCTTCCTGTACTTCCGTATCCTGAGCACTTGCGGTATTCATTGCTGCAACCATAGCGAAGCATACGAGACCGGCTTTCATGAAATTCAGTAAATTTCTTTTCATAGGTAGTTTGTTAAAGTAAAAAATTAAAGGTATGCCTTTGTACATACCTTTAATTTAAATTTCTATTATTCTGTTGCGCCTTGATTTTTGATGGCCTCCAATTGACCCGGAATGTTCTTTTGAGTCTCATTCAGGGCTTTGGTAGCAGCATTTACTGCCTTTACAGCCTTCATGGAGTTTGTTTTTGGAGTGATTCCTTTGGCTTCTGTTAAAACGTCTTTAGACTTCCCTAATAAACCTTTTACTTCTTCCATTTGTCCGTCCAAATCTTTTTTAATACCCTCGGCATCACTTACGCTGTTCGCAGCGTCAGATAACTGAGCAGCAACTTTTTGGTTCTTCTCATACAGGTTAAAAGAAGAGTTCACGAAGTCATCAGTAGCTGCGTGTCCAACTTTTTCCGGACGCTCTATGGCTTTAGCTTCCTTTTCTTTGCCTTTGTTCTTTTCTTTTTTCTGAGCGAATGTCGTTGAAGATACTCCTACAACTAAAAACGCAATCATTAAAACTTTGGTTAATGTACTTGTTTTCATTTTGTTTTTTCGATTTAGTTATTTTTTTGTTAGCGTAACAAATATAGTATAAAAAGAAAAACCATCCTTAAGGGAGACCATATTGTTAATTAATTAACATATCATTAACAACCTGAATCCAGCAAAAAACCCAGACACCTTGATGGTGCTGGGTTTCCTGCCTTTTTCTTGTTATACCTGATGCAATATATAATTGTTTAAATTGTTAACAGAGCTGCTAAAAGTAAATCCATTGTTTACCAGGTAGTAGTTCTGCTGATCTACCGTCCGGTGGTAAGCCAGTTTCGCAAACTCCAGTTTGTTGGATTCAAAGGTAAACTCATTCATGAGTACCACGACCTGCTCGGTTGTGAGCCAATTGTGTTGAAGCGCCAATTGAACGGTAGTCATTTTACTGTTGTCGAAACTCGTAGCACTCACACTGTTCAGCAATTGGTTAAAGCTCCCGTGAGCCATTCCCTGCGGCAGGTTGCATCCGGGACTCCCATATTGTCCATCCATATGCCCGCATCCTCCAGGAGGTGTACCACACGAATGGTTTGTACCTCCGTAATGTCCTCCAGGATTGTGATGGTGTTTCTTTTTCTTTTTTTGAACCGTAATGTCTAATCCCCTGTATGGATTTACCGTAGCAAAAACAACCGAATGAAATGGGATTTGAACCGTACCGTTGTACAGCACCTTTTTAAACCCACCGTGTCCATAAGCTGCCGGTGTCGTTTGAATTACCTGCAACTGGTGAATCCCTGGGGTTAAGGGCTGGTCAAAGTAATTGGAATAACCAAAAGGTTGACCGTCGACCACCATCGTAAAGGCGTGGTTGTTCCACAGCTTCAGGTTTAAGCTTGAGGTTTTGTAAGCGTTGTTGGCATATCCCGTTAATCCAATCAACAGGACAAAAATTAAACTGATCTTTTTCATAATAAATCCTCCATCTTTGGTTTGATGTGATGTTGATTCCAAACCCTGTGCCAAAAATTATGGAATCATTTTTGATCCTTCATCTATAAGTGAAACCGTTCGTAACATTTTTAATCCGGCATGCGTTTTATTTTAATTAGATTTGTATAAATACCTGATCCTATGAGACTATTTTCAAAAGTTTTTCTAGTTGCAGGGCTGTTGTTTGCTCAATACGCCAGTGCCCAATATGTACAAAGTGAAGGAAGCAAGAAGTTCGACGCTTTGATGCAGTACATCAATTACGCTTACGTTGATTCGACAGACGAAAGTAAAATGGTTGAGGACGCCATTGTTGCCGTACTCAAGGAACTTGACCCTCACTCCGTATACATCCCAAAAAAGGAACTGGAAAAAATGAACGAGCCTTTAGTGGGTAATTTCGAAGGGATCGGGATTCAGTTTAACATTCTTAAAGACACCCTCATTGTGGTTTCCCCGATCTCCGGAGGACCTTCCGAAAAAGTCGGTCTGCTTGCCGGGGATAAGATCGTTGAAGTAGATGGAGAAAATATTGCGGGAATTGGCCTTCAAAACAGTGACGTACAGAAAAAATTACGTGGCAAGAAAGGAACCAAGGTGAATGTAGGAATCAAACGGAGAGGCAGTAAAAGCACGCTAAACTTCACCATTACGCGCGACAAAATTCCGATTTTCAGTGTGGATGCGGCCTACATGGCTACCCCAGACATCGGTTACATCAAGATCAATCGTTTTGCGAACAACACCATCGACGAATTCCGGGAAGGGATGGCCAAGCTCAAGGAACAAAACATGAAGCACCTGATCATCGATCTGCGCGGAAACGGGGGCGGTTATCTCAAAACAGCCATTCAACTGGCCGACGAATTGCTTGAAGACCGAAAATTAATCGTATACACCGAAGGATTAAAAAACCCGAAGCAAGAATATTACACCACCTCGAAGGGTGGTTTTGAAAAAGGAAAGCTGGTCATCCTGATCGATGAAGGTTCCGCTTCTGCATCAGAGATCGTTTCAGGGGCCATCCAGGACTACGATCGCGGCTTGATCATCGGGAGACGCTCATTCGGTAAGGGACTGGTGCAAAAACCCTTTTCCCTGCCCGACGGGTCTGCCGTTCGTTTAACGGTTGCCCGCTACCATACGCCTTCCGGCAGATGCATTCAACGCCCTTATGACGAAGGAAAAGAAGCTTATTACAAAGAATTCTCCCGCCGTTTTGAAAATGGCGAATACCTGAGTGAAGACAGCATCAATTTCCCGGATTCGCTGCGTTACAAAACACTCAACAGCAACCGGGTAGTATACGGTGGCGGTGGAATCATGCCGGATGTATTCGTACCGATCGACACCTCTATGAACTCCACTTATTTCAACAAAGTGAACCGAAAAGGCTTGTTTAGTGAGTTTACGTTAACTTACGTAGACAAGCACCGGGAAGAGCTGGAAAAAAAGTA